>JBIOKD010000021.1:0-19229 GCA_044451485.1 Candidatus Eiseniibacteriota bacterium
CTCGGGCAGCAGCACCAGCGGCTCGGGCCGGCGTCCGGGGGCCTGAACGCTCCACAGCTCGGAGCGCCAGGCGATGAAGGCCACCAGCGCCACCAGCGCCAGCGCGATGACGACGTGCGGTCTCACGCCGCGCTCACGGCGCGGCGGCGACGTCGGCGCGGGCGAGCGCCGGTGCGGTGGGACGCCGGAGCGCGCGCAGCCAGTGCCCGAGACAGTCGAAGAGGACCACCACGAGCAGGGCCATGACCGCCAGGGTCACGACGCTCTGCAGACGCGCCGGAACCGGCGCGGCGAGAAACGCCTGCCACAGACCGGGTGCGCCGGCCTCGAGCTGGGGACGCAGGTAGTTCACGCTCAGGTTGAGCCAGCCCGCGGTGAGCGTGTTCACCACCATGAACGCCAGCGGCGCCAGCGTCACCCACGCGTAACGACCCCGACCGGCGTTGATCAGCGCCGAGGTGCCGATCGCCAGCGCGAACGCGGCCAGCATCTGGTTGCACACACCGAGCAGCGGCCACACCGCGCTGACCGTTCCGGTCCACACGAAGTAGCCCCAACCCGCGACCGCCAGGGCGCTGAACAGCACCGCGGGCGCCATGCCCTTCCAGTCGCGTAACGCCGGGACCGCCAGTGAGCCCGCCTCCTGGAGCATGTAACGCGTCACACGGGTGCCGGCGTCGATCAACGTGAGCACGAACAAGGCCTCGAACATGATCGCGAAGTGGTACCAGAAGCCCATCAGTCCGCGCAGGAAGGGGAGCGCGCCGAAGATCTGCGCCATGCCCACCGCCAGCACCACCGCGCCGCCGGGTCGACCGGCGAGCGTTTCGCCGACCTGCAGCTCGAGGTCGTGCAGGTGCTGCACCGCCATGCCGAGTCGGGCGAACACCTCGGGCCGGGTGTTGATCGCGAAGTAATCGGGGGGCGCGAGCGAGCACGCCGCCACCAGCGCCACCACACCCACGAAGCCTTCGAGGACCATCGCCCCGTAGGACACCGGCAGGATGTCACGCTCGCGGTCCACCATCTTGGGCGTGGTCCCGGAGGCGATCAGCGAGTGGAAGCCGGAGATCGCGCCACACGCGATGGTGATGAAGACGAATGGGAACAGCTTGCCGGGGAAGACCGGGCCACCGCCGTGGATGTAGGGGGTGAGCGCCGCCATCTGGAGACGCGGGTTGACGATCACCACCCCGATCGCGAGCAGCACCACCGCACCGACCTTGAGGAACGACGAGAGGTAGTCGCGTGGCGCGAGCAGCAGCCACACCGGCAGGACCGAGGCCACGAACCCGTAGGCCATGAGCGCGGCGCCGATCGCGTGCGGTCCGTGCACGAACCACGAGCGCCATGGCGAGCCCTGCACCCACGCGCCGATCGCGAGGGCCGCGATCAGACCGACCACACCGAACGCGGTGGTCGACCGCACCGCGCCGGGACGGATGCGATAGGCGTAGACGCCCATCGCGAGCGCCAGCGGGATGGTGAGCAGAATGCTCGACACGCCCCACGCGCTCTCCTTGAGCGAGTTCACCACCACCAGCGCCATGGCCGCCAGCGCCACCGTCATCACCAGCACGATCGCCACCGCGGTGGCGGCGCCGGTCACGGGGCTCACCTGGTCGCGCGCGATGTTGGCGAGCGAGCGGCCGCCGCTGCGCACCGAGGTGGTGAGGATGACGAAGTCGTGCACGCCGCCGGCCAGGACCGAGCCCACCAGCAGCCACAGGAACCCCGGCAGGTAGCCGAACTGGGCGGCGAGGACCGGGCCGATCAGGGGACCGGCGCCGGCGATGGCGGCGAAGTGGTGCCCGAACAGCACCCAGCGGTGGGTGGGGACGTAGTCCCGCCCATCCTCCTGGGTATGCGCCGGCGTGCGACGCAGGTCGTCGATGGTCGCGACCCGCGCGGCGAGGAACGCGCCGTAGGTGCGGTAACCAATGATGGCGACGAGCGCCGAGACCACGACGAGATAGAGCGCGGGCACGAGCCCTCCGTGGAGTACGACCGGGTCGCGCCGAGTCTAGAACAGAATCAGTTGTCCGGCGAGGAATGTGGACCCACGGGTCTCGACCCGCTCGGGAGATCGAGCCTAGCTCGCGCGCTTGAGCGGCGAGCGCCGGCGGCGCCGGCGGGGAGCCGGGCGGGCGGTCGCGGGCTTCGCATCCACCGCCGTGGCCGCGACCAGCCGCGCGGATTCCCGGCCGCAATCGGGACAGAACGCCCAGCGTGGATCGAGATGGCGGCGGCAGTGCGTGCACGACTCACCGACGAACTCACCGCAGCTCGGGCAGTACTCGAAGTCGCTTCCGAGCACCTGCTGGCAGGACGGACAAATCCGGACGCCGGTCTCGGCCAGGTAGACGACCCGGCTCACCTCTTCGAGCGTGGTGCGACCGGCCAGCACCTTCTGCAGACCGTCCTCGCCGATGGTGCGCATACCGTTCTCGACCGCCACCTGGCGGATCATCCCGTGCGGCTGCTGGGAGCTCACCATGCGACGCACCGCGTCGGTGATCTCGAGCACCTCGAAGATCCCGCTGCGACCGTGATAGCCGGTGTCGCGGCAATACGGACAGCCACGGCCGCGGAACAGCTCGACGGTGCCCTCGGTCACCTCGCGCACTCCGAGCCGGTTCAGGTTGGAGGCGTTGACCTCGTACTCCTCCTTGCAGCGGGGGCACAGGGTGCGCACCAGCCGCATGCCGACCACCCCGACCAGCGACGACGCCACCATGAACGGCTCGAGCCCGAGGTCGATGAGACGGCTCACCGCACTCGGCGCGTCGTGGGTGTGAAGGGTGGTGAGCACCAGGTGACCGGTGGCGGCAGCGCGGAAGGCGATCTGGGCGGTCTCCTTGTCGCGGATCTCGCCGATCATGATGACGTCGGGATCCTGACGCAGCACGGCGCGGAGCGCGCTCGGGAAGGTCTTTCGGGACTTGTCGTCGACCTGCACCTGGTTGATGCCGGGGATCTGGTACTCGACCGGATCCTCGACCGTGACGATGTTGCGGGTCTCGTGGTGGATGTGACGCAGCGCCGCGTAGAGCAGCGTGGTCTTGCCGGTGCCGATCGGACCGGTGACGATCACGATGCCCTGCGGACGGGAGAGGAAACGGCGGACGGTGGCCAGATCCTCGGGCAGGAAACCGAGGTCCGCGAGATCCATGCCGCCACGGAGCCGGCCCACGACCCGGATCACCACCTTCTCGCCGTGCGTGGTGGGCAGCGTCGAGACGCGCATGTCCACCCTCCGGCCACCGAACTCGACCGTCAGACGGCCGTCCTGCGGCTGGTGTCTCTCGGCGATGTCGAGATTCGAGAGCGTCTTGAGACGTGACAGGATCGCGCCCTGCGTCCACTTGGGAAGACGCTGCACGACGTGCAGCAGACCGTCCACCCGCAGCCGGACCACGATCTCCCTCTCGTGGGGCTCGATGTGGACGTCGCTGGCGCGCTCCTCGACCGCGCGGTGCAGCAGCCAGTGCGTGAGTCGGACGGTCGGACGACCCTCGGTCTCACGGACGAGGGCGTCGATCGCCCGGGTCGTTCCCTCGTCCTCGCGTGCCGGCTCCGTCGCACGCGCCGGCTCCTCGGCGACGATGCGGTCGATGACGGCGTTCATCGAGTCGTCGATGTGATAGTAGCGATCGATGGCGTCCTGGATCGCGCTCGGAAGCGCGAGCACCGGCCGGATGAACATGCCGCCGTGGAAGCGGAGATCCTCGAGCGCCGCCACGTGCAGCGGGTCCGCCATGGCCACCAGCAGGGTCTTGCGTCCCTCGATCTCGAGCGGCAGCGCCGCGTACTTGCGCGCCAGCTCCTCCTTGATCAGGGCGATGGCCTGCTCGTCGGCGACGACCTCGTTGAGATCCACGAGCGGGAGACCGAGCTGGGTCTGCAGGGCCCGGGCGACCTGGGTCTCGGTCACGAGCCCCATGCGCACCAGCGTGGCGCCGAGCAACTCGCCGCTCTTGCGCTGCTCGTCGATCGCGTCCGCGAGATCCTGCGGGGTGATGACGTTTTCGTCGATCAGCAAATCGCCGAGACGCTTGTGCTCGTGGGTCATCCGTGACTCCATGCCGCGGAGGAGGAACACGCGTGCGACCGTGTCGAAGTTATCGGTCGGTGACGCACGGCGATTCACCACGACATCGCCGCGGTGCCGGCCCCGCGCTGGCATGGCCGTACCCGAAGCGACACGTTGCATCCTGCAACGCGGGTGACGCCGCGGCGGTTGCCGGCCCCTGGGGCGCATGCTAGCGTGCGGCAATGACCGATCCCACCGACATCGCCTCTCCGACACCCGTCGCACCCGATCGCGCGGCCAGCACCGAGCGCTCCCTGGCGGCGCTCCCCGGTGTGCTGGCCCGGCTCGGTGAGGGGCAGGAGAGCGGCTCACGGTTGCTCGAGCTGCTGCGCACCGCCGGCCGGCACTGCCGGCGGCTGGTGGACTGCGACGTGGCGCGGATCTGGCTTGCGCGTCGTGGCGGCCGGCGTCTGGTGGCGCGGGAGTTCCCCGACTCCGGTGGACCGCCGACCGAGATCCGCCTCGCCCGAGGTCACGGTCTGGCGGGCTGGGTGTTCACGCATCCGCAAACACTCCGTGTGGAACCGGGCGGACCCCGCCCCGAGCTGCGCGGGACGATCGCGCCGTTCCGCTCCGCCCTGGTGGTGCCGATGTTCCGCCGCGGCGGCGCGTTCGCCGCGATCGAGTGTCTCGACAAGCGCGGCGCCGACGCCGAGCGGGGCTTTTCGGACGGGGATCTCGAGCACCTCGAGGTCGCCGCCGAGCACATCGCGTTCGCGCTCGATCACGCGCTGCTCTACGAGGAGACCGAACGCCGGGCGCTCGAGAAGGAGGTGCTCCTCGAGGTCGCCAAGGCGCTGTCGGAGCCCCTCGACCTGGACGAGGTGTTGTCGACGATCCTGAGTGCGTTGCGTGAGGTGGTGCAGTACGACGCCGCGGCGGTCTACCTGGTCAACCGGTCGACCTCGGCGCTGGAGCGGGTGATCGAGGTGGGCTACCCACCCGGCTCCGACGAGGCGTTCGGGTTGCGGGTCGGCGTCGGCCTGGTGGGCTGGGTGGCCAAGACCGGCGAGCCGGTGATCGTGTCGGACGTGGCCACCGATCCGCGTTACGTGGCGGCGCGTCCGACCACGCGCAGCGAGGTCGCCGCGCCGCTGGTGTTCCACGGCCGGACCATCGGCGTGTTCAACCTCGAGAGCGATCTCGAGGACGCGTATCACGAGGGGCATCTGGAACTGCTCTCGGCGTTTGCGGTGCAGGCCGGGATCGCGGTCGAGCGCGCGCGCATGATGGGCGAGATGGTCGAACAGCGCCGGCTCGAGAAGGAGCTGGCGATCGCGCGCGAGATCCAGGAGTCGTTCCTGCCCAAGCACGCGCCACGGGTGCCGGGATTCGAGCTGGCGGGCACCATGCGTGCCCACGCGCAGGTCGGTGGCGACTACTACGACTGGATCCGGGTCTCGGACAACCGGATCGGTCTGGCGATCGCCGACGTGTCGGGGAAGGGCATCCCCGCGGCGCTCATCATGGCCGGGTTCCGCATGAGTCTCCTGGCCGAGATTCGCAACGACTTCGCCATTCGCGCCGTGATGCGCAAGGTCAACTCCCTGCTCCACGAGAGCACCGACCGCGACAAGTTCGTGACCGCGTTCTACGGCGTGCTGGACCACAAGAACCGCGTGCTGCTCTTCTCGAATGCCGGTCACAACCCGCCCATCCTGCTGCGCGCCGACGGGCGCATCGAGTACCTGCTCGAGGGCGGCGTGGCCCTCGGGGTGCTCCCCGACGCGCATTACGAGGAGCGGCCGATCGCGCTCCGCGCCGGCGACGTGCTGGTGCTGTACACCGACGGGGTGACCGAGGCGGAATCCCCGAGTGGCGAGCAGTTCGGCCAGACCCGTCTCGAGCAGAGCATCGTGCGTCTCGCCGACCGTGACGCCGCGTCCATCCTCGACGCGATCGTGCACACCGTCATCGATTGGTGCGGCGAGAGGGGTCTCGGCGACGACCTGACGCTGATGGTGATCCGGGTGCTCGACGAGGCTCCGCGGCGTTCGGTCGCCGCGCGCTGATCACGTCGTCCGCCGGGTCGCGCCCTCGGCCGGGACGCAGGCCGGCACGCGACGCAACGTGTGTCAGTCGCGGGGCCCCAACGCGCGTGCCGCCTCCAGCACCGTACGGGCGTGCCCGCGCACCTTCACCTTGCCCCAGACCGCCGCCACCCGCCCGTCACGACCGACCAGCAGCGTGGTGCGGCGAAAGAGTTCGATGTTCCAGCCGCCGATTCCGAGGGTCATCACCAGCCCGAGGGCGTGCGCGGCGACACGTGCGGTGTCGGAAACCAACGGGTAGGGGATGTGCAGACGCTCGGTCCACTGCTGGTGGCTCGCCAGCGTGTCGGAACTCACCCCGGCCACCAGGATGCCGTCGTCGCGGAAGTCGTCGTGGCGTTCGCGAAACTCGCGAAGCTCCCGCACTCAGGTGGCGGTTCCGTTCCGCACGTAGAAGAACAGCACCATCGGCCGGACCCCGACGTGGCCGCGGAGCGCGAAGTCGCCGTGGGTCGAGGGGAAGGTCAGATCGGGCAGCGGTTGGTCGATGAGTTCGGTCACGCCGCGTGTCTCGTCCATGCCCCATCATGGCACCCGCCGACGCACCGGACAACCGCCGCGACCGCGTTCCACGCGGCTTCCGCACGCCTCGTGGCTTGACCGGTCACGACGTGCCGCGTAGTCTGGCCGGATTCGGTCGTATGACCCGCGTCCGGAGCCCCTCGCATGCACTTCGACCCGTCCTTCTTCGTGCTGTTCCCGGTGTTCGTGCTGAGCATCGTGGTGCACGAATGCGCCCACGGGCTGGTGGCGCTGTGGTGCGGAGACACGACGGCGCGGGACCGCGGCCGGCTGACGCTCAACCCGCTGCCGCACGTGGACCCGGTGGGCTCGATTCTGCTGCCCGGGATCCTGTTCCTCACCCACTCGCCGTTCCTGTTCGGCTGGGCCAAGCCGGTCCCGATCGAGTGGGCGAACCTGCGTCACCCGCGAAACGACCAGCTCAAGGTGGCGCTCGCCGGCCCGGTCTCGAACGCCCTTTTGGCGATCGCGTTCGCGGCGCTGGCGCGGGTGTCGCCGGAGCACGGATTCTTCGCGCCACTCGGTCTGGCCGGGATCTACGGGGTGTTCATCAACTGCGCCCTCGGCTTGTTCAACCTGCTTCCCATCCCGCCTCTGGACGGGTCGTGGGTGCTCATGCGCTTTCTCAGACTCCGGGACATCATCGTGCTCCAGCAGTTCCGCATGGTGGGCATCCTGCTCGTGATGCTGCTGCTCAGTGTCCCGCGGGTCTCGAACGTGGTGCTCGGCGTGCCGCTACGCGCCGCGGTGTCGGGTTGTCTCGGTCTGTTCGGGGTGCAGACCCCGCAGGGTCTGTGAGGGAGGCCCGGTGAGCGACCCCGCCACTGCCGCCGCGCCCGCGCGACGCTTCCCACGCCGGATCCTCTCGGGAATGCGCCCGACCGGACGTCTGCACCTGGGCAACTACGTGGGTGCGCTCGAGAACTGGGTCCATCTCCAGGATGCCGGGTGGTCGAACTTCCACATGGTGGCCGACTGGCACATGCTCACCACCGCCTACGAGGACACCGCGCGTCTCGGCGAATACACGCACGAGATGGTGCTCGACTGGCTCGCCGCCGGGGTCGATCCGGCGCGGAGCGTGATCTTCGTGCAATCGCACGTGAAGGAGCACGCCGAGCTGCACCTGTTGTTCTCGATGCTGGTGAGCAAGGCGCGGCTCGAGCGCATCCCGACGCTCAAGGAGCAGATCCGTGACCTCGGGATGGACGAGGCGACCATCTCCTATGGCCATCTCGGATACTCGGTGTTGCAGGCCGCCGACATCCTGCTCTACCAGGCCACCCACGTTCCGGTGGGCGAGGACCAGGTCCCGCACGTCGAGCTGACCCGCGAGATCGCGCGGCGTTTCAACTTCGTCTACTGCAAGGACCGGTCACCGGTGTTTCCCGAGCCGGAGGCCCAGCTCACCGCCTTCGCGCGTCTGCGTGGCCTGGATGGCACCCGGATGAGCAAGTCGATGGGCAACACCATCATGCTCGCGGAGTCCCCGGAGCAGATCACGGAGAAGGTCCGGCAGGCCTACACCGACCCGAAGAAGATCCGTGCCACCGATCCCGGACGGCCCGAAGCCGACGAATCCGATGGACACCCGGGCTGCGTGGTGTGGGAATATCACCGCAAGTTCAACCCGGCCGAGGCCGACGACATCGCCGCCCGCTGCCGGGCGGGTACGCTGGCGTGCGTGCCCGACAAGCGGCACCTGGCCGAGGTGTTGAGCGCGGTGCTGGCCCCGATCCGGGACCGGCGCGAGCGCTGGGCGTCGGATCCCGACGCGGTGCGCGACGTGATCGCCGACGGTGACCGCCGCGCCCGTGAGGTGGCGGTCGCGACCATGGACGAGGCGCGGTCCGCGATGGGTCTGTCCGAGATGGCGCTGAAGGACGCGCGGGGGGGAGGCGTATGAGCGAGGATCGGCACGAGCGCGGAGGACCCGGGCCCGATGCCGTCACCGGGACCGGCGCGGCCGGCGGGACGACGCCCGCCACCGCCGCGGATTCGGTGCGCACGGCGCTACCCCGGCGCGAGGGCCGGCCACCGGTGATGGTGCGACTCGAGCGCTTCGAGGGGCCACTCGATCTCCTGCTCCACCTCATCAAGCGCGACGAGATCGACATCTACGACATCCCGATCGCCCACATCACCCAGCAGTATCTCGGCTACCTCGACCTCATGCGCTCGTTCGACCTCGAGGTGGCGGGAGAGTTCCTGGTGATGGCGGCGACGCTGATGCGGATCAAGGCCAAGATGCTGCTGCCCCTGCCGGCGGTCGGCGAGGAGGAGGAGGAGGGCGATCCGCGCGAGGAGCTGGTGCAGCGGCTGGTCGAGTACCGCCAGTTCAAGGAGGCCGCGGGCACGCTCAAACAGCAGGAGGAGATCCGACGCCGCCTGTTCGAGCGCGGCATGCTGCCGGGCGAGGACGAGGCCGGACCGTTGCCGCTCGCCTCCGCCACACTGTTCGATCTGCTCGATGCGCTGAACCGCGTGCTCGCCCGCACCGCCCAGCCGCCCGTCTACGACGTGCGTGGCGAGGTGTACGACATGGAGGACAAGATGGCGCTCATCGGCCGGGTCCTGGCCGAGGAGGGCTCGATCCTGTTCTCGACGCTGATGACGCGGTGTCACGCGCGGGGCGAGATCATCGTGACGTTCATGGCGCTGCTCGAGCTGATCAAGCTGGGTGGCGTCGCGGTCGTGCAGTCCGAGGTGTTCGGCGAGATCTCGATCGTCGCCCGCGAACCGGGAGGGAGTGACATCCATGCCACCGCTCCGTCTGCAAGCGGCGCTTGAAGCGCTGCTCTTCTCCTCCGATCAACCCCTGCCGCTGTCGTTGCTGGCCGAGGCGCTGGACGCCGAGCCCGCGGTGGTGAGCGAGACGCTGGTCGCGCTCGAGCGCGACTATCGCGCACGCGAGGCCGGGGTCCAGCTGCGTGAGATCGCCGGTGGCTGGATGCTGGTGACCGCCCCCGAGCACGCCGAATGGGTGGGGCGGCTGTTGCGCGGCAAGCGGAAGATGCGTCTGTCGCGCGCGGCGCTCGAAGCGCTGGCGATCATCGCCTACAAGCAGCCGGTGACCAAGTCCGAGGTTGAGGCGATTCGCGGCGTCGACACCACCGGGGTGCTGGCCACGCTGCTCGAGCGCAATCTGGTCACGATCCGCGGCCGCTCGAAGGTGGTGGGCCGACCGCTGCTCTACGGCACCACCCCCGAGTTCCTGGACTATTTCGGACTCCGCGACCTCGGCGAGCTGCCGCGCCCCGAGGAGCTGCGGGCGCTGGTCGCCGCGCGCGAGCCGGAGCAACTCGAGATGTCGGAGCTCGAGGTGATGGCCGACGCCGCGACCGTGCTCGAATCCGGTGGCGGGTCCGGCCCGGGGGCGGCGAAGGAAGAGAACGGCGACGGGGACGAGGACGAATTCGAGGGCGACGACGAGGACGAGTTCGAGGACGACGGTGACGACGAGGACGACGAGGATGAGGCGCTCGACGACGAGGACGCCGAGGACGAGGACGCCGAGGACGACGAGCCGGTGAACACGACGGCGGACCCGGCTCCGGGCCGGTCACGGCCACGCGAGACGATCGAGACGACCCGGGAGCGCTCCTGAGCGGCGTCCGACTCAACAAGCTGCTGGCCTCGCGTGGGATCGGCGCGCGACGCGCGTGTGATGCGCTGATCGAGGGTGGCTCGGTGCGGGTCAATGGCACCGTGGTGCGCGAGCCCGGTACCAAGGTGGATCCCGAGCATGACCAGGTGCGGGTCCACGGCCGGCCGATCCCCGGCGCCCCACGCCCGCTCTACTACATGCTCCACAAGCCGGTCGGCGTGCTCACCACGCTCGACGACCCCGAGGGCCGGCGCACGGTGCGCGAGTTCCTGCCGTCGGGGCCGCGTCTGTTCCCTGTGGGCCGTCTCGACGCCGACACCAGCGGGCTGCTTCTGCTCACCAACGACGGCGGGCTGGCGCACAAGCTCATGCATCCCCGCTACGGGGTGCAGAAGGTCTATCGCGTGCGTCTCGACTTCCCGCCCGGCGCCGACCAGGTGCGCCGGCTGCGCGAGGGGGTGCGCATCGAGCCGGGCGTGGTCACCGCCCCGGCCGAGGTGAAGGTGCGCAACGCCCGCCCCGGTCGCAGCGAGATCGAGATCGTCCTGCACGAGGGGCGCTATCGACAGGTGCGCCGGATGTGCGAGGCGGTCGGGCTCGAGGTGCGCCGTCTGCATCGCTCGGCCTATGGTCCGCTCCGGCTGGGGCCGCTCCAGCGCGGCGAGGCGCGCGCGCTCACCGCCTTCGAGGTCGGGCGTCTGCGCGAGGAGTCGGCGCGGCCGGGTGGCGCGCGGGCCAGGATCGAGGCCACGCGTCGGCGTCTCGAGAAACGCGCCCAGGGCTCGACACCGGAAGTGCCGGCGATTGGGGACGCCATGGGCTGGCCGGTGGGGCCGGCATTCGAGAGCCCCGGTCCGAGGCGCCGCACGAGCCGACCGGGTTCTCGCCCGCTCACTCGCAACGCTCGAGGGCTCCGCGCGGGGGAGTCCCGGGGCAGCTCCGGGAGACGTGGACGCGTCGCGGGCGGCCGGGCGGGTCGCGGCGGCGACCGGGTGTTCGCTGGCGGAGGGCGGACTCGTGGCGGCGCCGGGGCTCGCGCCGGTGTCACTGGAGCGCGGACGCGTGGTGGGGCCGGGGCTCGCGACCGGGTCTCCGGCGGTCGAATGGGCGGGAGGACGCGTGGCGGAATGGGGCAAAGACCCGATCGGGCTGGGAAGGGGCGCGCACGCGCTCCATCGCGGGGCCGTGCGAGACCGGCGCGCGCGGGCGGAAAGCCCGGACCGCGCGGTCGAGGTCGATTTTCGCGCTGACTTCGAACCCATTATCTGGCATAGAATTGGGGGTGTCGTCGAAGGTTCCGGTGGAAGCCCAGGCCGCGCCAACCCATTGGGAATGCTTCGTGCGCTTCTGAGTGTTCGATCGGCGCCACCGCGCGGGTCATGACCCGCCGGTCGCCTCTGTCCGTCACGGACGACGGTGGGCCCGTTTCGCCGGAGATCCCCCGAATGTCCCCCGACCCGCCCATCCCGGCCGCGCGACCCGTTGCCGCATCCGACGGCGTCGACGTGACCCCGGCGTCCGACCCGGCGCTCACGAGCCCCGACGCCGACGCACTTGCGGGAACGGAACCCCCCCGCTCCGGTGTACCAAGCCCTGGACCGTCCGTCGTGGGTGGCCCGCGCGCGAAGCGTGGGTCGTCCGTCGTCGGCGTGCTGGGAGCGCTGGGGCTGATGCTCGGCTGCTTCGGGTTGCTCGGACAAGGCGAGCGCTGTCTCATCGACGCGCGTTTTCGCAGCCCCGACGCCACACTGCGCACCTACTGGCAGGCGATGCGGCGGGGGGATGCCGAGATCGTGTGGGCGTGCTTCACCGAGGGGCGCGACGACCTGCCGGTACCCGGGCAGCTTTGGTTCCTGCCGCCCACCGATCGTCTCGAGATCGCCGAAATCCGCATGATGCCGGTGACCGCCGGGCGCGTGATCGTCACGTACGAGGTTCGCTACGTGCCACACGGGCTCAGCGAGTTGCGCAGCTTCCGCACCGGTGACGAGTTGGTGCGTGCGGGTGGTGAGTGGCGGATCACGCGTCCGGTCGGCGAGGTCAGCATGCCGGACCCGGAGCCCATTCCGCGGCCGGTTGACAGCTGAAACGGCGCGCCCATAGGCTGGCGCGCACGATGCTCCCATCGTCGAGGCACCCCGTCATGCCCGCATCGCACCGCGCGCCGCTTCTGGCGGCGCTTGCGCTGCTCGTCGCCGCCACGCCCGCGTCCGCCACCAAGTACGCGGCCGAGTTCCTCAAGTCGCAGGTGGGCGCGCGCGCGATCGGCATGGGTGGGGCGTTCGTGGCGGTCGCGGACGACGCCACCGCCCCGTACTGGAACCCGGCGGGCATGGTCTATCTGCCATACAAGGAGATCCTGCCGCAGCACACCGAGCGTTTCGGCAGCCTCGTCAACCAGGACTATCTGGGCGCGGTGGTGCCGCTCGGCGGGGCCAAGGGTCACGAGCAGGCGCTCGGGGTGGGCATCATCCGCTCGGCGGTGGACGACATCCCGATCACGCCCCGGCCCGGCGATCTCAAACCCGGCATCGACTTCGTGGATGGCGGCGCGGATGGCGACATCAGCACCAACGACCCCGGAAACCTCGACGGTGTCTGGGAGCCGGGGGAGCGGCTGCTCGACCTCAACCTCTACAAGGCCAGCAGCAGCGATCTCGCGGTGTTGCTGTCGTACGCGCGGCACAAGGGCATGCGCTGGGCGTTTGGCGGCACCCTCAAGTTCGTGCGACAGAGCATCCCCGACACCATTCCCGGGCAGCACGTCACCAGCTTTGGCGCCGGTCTCGAGGCCGGGATGGTCTACATGCCGAGCGACGCGGTGACCATCGGTGTGGTGGCCCACGATCTCACCACCACCTATCTGTCGTGGAGCAACGGCACCCGCGAGCTGGTGGTTCCGACCGTCGACACCGGCGTGTCGTTCAACTTCTATCCCGCCGAGCGGCACGCGATCACCGTGGCGGCGGATTTCGGCTGGCAGTTCGAGAACCGGCAGACGGCGTCGAACATCGTGCTCGGCACGGTCACCGCCGACCTGCGCACCGGGATCGAGTACTGGTACCGCAGCACCCTCGCGCTGCGCACCGGAATCAACGGCAAGGACCTCGCGTTCGGCGCCGGGCTTCGCTACAAGCACATCGGGGTCGACTACGCGGCCCAGCTCGACCGCTTCTTCGCCAGCGATTCTCCGGCGTTCCCCAACGACCAGAACCTCGAGGCCACGCAGCTCGTCTCGGCGTCGTACTCCTGGTAGCTGCGGCGCGCACGCGCCGCCCGGTCGTCTTGACTTGCCCGATGCCCCTCCGTAGTTTCACCGCTTCGAGCGGTGTGCCCGCGGATCACGGAGGGCGGCTGTGCGTTCGGTGCTGGCGCTGGTGCTGTCGGGCGGCGGTGGGGAGCGCCTGAGCGTCCTCACCGCGGAACGCGCGGTGAGCGCGGTCCCGTTCGGCGGCAAGTACCGGATCATCGACTTCGTCCTCAGCAACTGCTGCCATTCCGGGGTCCAGAAGGTGGCGGTGCTCACCCAGCACGCACCCACCTCGCTCCACGACCACATCGGCTCGGGTCGGGTCTGGGATCTCGACCGCCGCGGCGGGGGTGTGCAGCTCCTGCAGCCCTATCTCACCCGCGAGCACGCCGGGTGGTACCGCGGCACTGGTGACGCGCTGGCCAAGAACATCGACACCATCACCGACAGCGGCGCGGCCCGTGTGCTGGTGCTGTCGGGTGACCAGGTCTACAAGATGGACTACCGCGCGCTGCTCGACACCCACGAGCGCAGCGGCTCGGTCGCGACCCTGGCGGTGACCACGGTGACCGCAGCCGACACCTGGCGCTTCGGCATGGTCACCGTGGATCGCAACGGCCGGGTGCGCGACCTGGAGGAAAAGCCGCAGAGCTCGAACGCGCGGCTGGCTTCGATGGGCATCTATCTCTTCGACAACGAGGTCCTGCTCGACGCGTTGCGCCGGCAGCCGGTGAACCTGGTGCTGGACGTGGTGCGCCCGCTGATCGAGGCCGGCGAGCGGGTGATGGCCCACGAGGTGACGGGCTACTGGGAGGACGTCGGCACGCTGTCCACCTATTACCGCGCCAATCTCGAGCTCCTGGGACGCGATCCACGTCTGGTGCTCAACGACGGCCGGTGGCCGATCCTGACCCGCGACGAGGAGCGACCGCCGGTCAAGATCCTGAGCGACGCGGTGCTCGACGGCAGCATGGTCGCCAACGGCGGGCTCATCGAGGGAACGGTGCGCAACTCGGTGCTGTTCCCCGGGGTCACCGTGATGCGCGGCGCCACCGTGGTGGACTCGGTCATCATGCAGGACGTGGTGATCGGTGCGGGCGCGCGGGTCGATCACGCGATCGTCGACAAGTACACCCGGATCGGCGACGGCGCGGCCGTGGGGGACGGTGCGCCGGCCGGCCGCGCCGAGCTGTCGTGGCTCGAGGGACTCACCCTGCTCGGCAAGGACGTCGAGGTGCCGGCGGGAGCACGGATCGGACGCGAGGCGGTGCTCGGCGTGGGCGCCGGGCCACTCGACTTCCACGACAACGTGGTCACCGCGGGGACGCGCATCCCGGACCGCCTGGTGCTCGCGGGCATGTCATGAACGACGATCGCTATGCGTTCATCCTCGCGGGCGGTCTCGGTTCGCGGCTGTGTCTGCTGTCGGAGCGCCGCGCCAAGCCGGCGGTGCCGTTCGCGGGCAAGTACCGCATCATCGACTTCACGTTGTCGAACTGCGTGAACTCCGGCATCTACGACATCGGAGTCCTGACCCAGTACCGGCCGACCTCGCTGCACCAGCACGTCGGGATCGGACGGCCGTGGGATCTCGACCGCACGCGTGGCGGCGTCCAGCTGCTGCAGCCGTCGCTCGGGACCCTGACCGGGGAGTGGTACCAGGGCACGGCCGATGCCATCTATCGCAACCTCGTCCACCTGCGGCGCCGCCGCGTGGAGCACGTGCTGGTGCTCTCGGGCGACCACGTCTACAAGATGAACTACGACGTGATGTACGCGTTCCACCGCGCCAACAACGCGACGTTGACGGTGGCGGTGATCGAGGTGCCGGAGGACTCGATCTCGTCGTTCGGCATCCTCGAGACCGATCCGCGTGGGCGGGTGGTGGAGTTCAAGGAGAAGCCGCGTGAAGCGACGTCGCGTCTCGCCTCGATGGGGGTCTATCTGTTCGACCGCGACGCGCTGGTGCGCTGGCTGATCGAGGACGTGCAGATGCCGTCCTCGAGCCACGACTTCGGCAAGGATCTGCTGCCGCGTCTGGTGGCGCGTGGCGAGGGCGTGTACGCCTACCGCTACGGCGGATACTGGCAGGACGTCGGCACGCTCGACTCCTATTTCGGCACCAACATGGTGTTGCTCGACGATCAGCCGCCGATGGAGCTGAACGACCCCGGTTGGGTCATGCACACCCAGAGCGCCGACCGGCCGCCGGTGCGCTTCGAGGCCGGTTGCCGGGTCGAGCGCAGCATCGTGGCCAACGGCTGCCGCGTGGAGGGAGAGGTGGTGCGCTCGGTGCTCTTCCCGGGCGTCTCGGTGGCGGCGGGGGCGGTGGTGCGCGACAGCATCGTCATGCACGACTGCCGCGTCGCCGAGATGGTGCAGCTCGACCGGGCGATCCTGGACAAGGAGGTGCAGGTCGGGCGTGGCACCCGTCTCGGGTTCGGCGAAGATCTGACCCCCAACCGGGCCTGCCCCGATCACCTGAAGAGCGGCATCACCCTGGTGGGCAAGGGGGCGCGCATCCCCGAGGGACTCACGG
Source organism: Candidatus Eiseniibacteriota bacterium (assembly GCA_044451485.1). Lineage (GTDB taxonomy): Bacteria > Eisenbacteria > RBG-16-71-46 > RBG-16-71-46 > RBG-16-71-46 > JBIOKD01. The sequence goes on from JBIOKD010000021.1 coordinate 16,063, forward strand.
TGGGACGCAACGTGCGGATCGGGGCGGGCGTGCTCGAGCGCGACATCACGGAGGATATCGTCTCCGGGGGTGTCATCCACGGCCCGGAGCCCGAGCACTAGACGACACCCGGCGGCGGCCCTCCGCGGCGTTGTTGCGACGCTCGGCGGTGACCATCCGCGGCGTCGAACGCTCGACGCATCGCTGCGACGTATCCACGGGGATACAGTCTCGCTCGCGGCTTCGCGTCCTCCTTGCGGCTGGTCCCCGGCACGCGTCGCCCCAGGGGACGACCTCCTCGGGCGCATGTCCGAGGGGGCGCGGAGCGGTGACCTCATTCGCGGTGCATCGCGTTCGCGCGTCAGAGGCAGGGATGCCGGGCGCGAACGCGTCTGCAGTGAAGCCGAGCAGGATGCGAGGCGGAGCGTGCCGCGAAGGAGGGTCACCGCGCAGCGACCCGTCGCCGTGTCGCGCCGCGGGTCGTCGAGGGCGCGGATGGCCACCGCCGCGCGTCACGAGCTAGGCGGGGAGTCGCAGCCTCTGTCCCGCGCGGATGAGATTCGAGCCCAGCCCGTTCATCTCCTTGATCCGCGACACCGAGACGCCGTTCTCCCGCGCGATGCCGCCGAGCGTGTCGCCCGAGCGCACCGTGACGACGCGGTGCGTGCCGTCGTCCGCGACATAGTGCGAGCCCCTGTGATGACGACGCGACGGCAGCGTCGGCAGCCCGGCCGCGGTGGCGCTGTCGGCCGCGGCCATCTCGGGTGTGGGCGTTGCCGCGTCACCGGTCCGCACCTTGAGCCGCTGTCCGCGGTGAAGGTGGTCGGTCTTGAGCCGGTTCCAGGAGCGCAGATCGTCGACGTCCACGTCGTAGCGGGTCGCGATCATGGACAACGTCTCGCCCTTGTGCACGGTGATCGTGGCACGACCGTCGGCCTCCGAGTGACCGGAGAGCTGGGCCGGGGGCCTCACGGTGCGGGGTGGGACGTAGGCGGTCGAACGACGCGGATCGTTGGGCTCGAGATCGGCGGCCTGCAGCCGACCGGTCTTGGCGCCGGCGCGCACGGTGAGGGTCATGCCGCGGGTGAGCGGATGATGCCGGCTGACGCCATTCTGACGCGCCAGCGTCGCGGGATCCACGCCGTACTGCGCCGCGATCGAGTTCAGCGTCTCGCCACGCGTGACCCGGTGCCGCACGGTGAGATCGACCGCCGGCATCGACACCGAGCCGTCGCCGATCTCGCGCAGCACCGCCTCGGCCTTGCCGCGTGGGACGCGGATCGTGGTCACGCCGTCACGCGGCGGTGCGGCGTGACGCAGCAGCGCCGGGTTCAGCGTCTTCAGATCTTCGATGCTGCACCCGGCGAGCCTGGCGATCTGCCGCAGATCCACCGTGCCCTTGAGCGCCAGCTCGTCGAAGTCCATGGGCTCGTCCAGCTCGAGCTGGTCGAAGCCGTACTTCTGCGGGTCACGGGTGATCGCGAGCACCGCCATGAATTGGGGCACGTACTCCTCGGTCTGCCGGGGCAGACGCAGATCCCAGTAGTTGGTCGTGCCCTGGGCCTTGATCGCGCGCAGGATCGTGCCTTCGCCGGCGTTGTAGGACGCCAGCACCAGCGGCCAGTCGCCGAACACCGAGTACAGGTGCTTGAGATAACGCGCCGCCGCGACGGTGGACTTCTCGGGATCGCGACGCTCGTCGACCCACTGGTTGACCGTGAGTCCCCAAAGACGCGCCGTCGAACGCAGGAACTGCCACGGACCCACCGCCGCCGACACCGAGCGGGCGTTGAGGTTGAACCCGCTCTCGACGAACACCAGGTGCACGAGGTCGGAGGGCAGCCCTTCGCGTCGCAACACCTCGCGGAACAGGTCCATGTAGCGACCCGAGCGCTTGAGCCAGCGTTCGAAGGTGGAGCGCCCGGCGCCGGTGAAGAACTCGATGTAGCGGTAGACGTCGGCGTTCATCTGCGGCTGGATGACGTCGGCGGCCGGCTGGTCCAGCACCGGCGCGTCGCTGGAGTCCGCCGCGGCTTTGCCACCGTTCGCAAGGTCGTGTGCGGCCTCGTCGCGCAGACCGCTCATCCGCGACTGGAGGTCGTTGAGGAGCTGCCGCAACGACAGGTCGGGATTGCCCTTGAGGGCCGCGTGCATGTCGGTGAGCGCGGCGTCGAGGACCTGCACCGCGCCGGCCGCGTCGCCCGAGCGACGGAGCTGCCAGGCCTGGTCGTAGGCCACCTTGGCCCGGGACAGCACGGCGGCGGGGTCGGTGGTATTGGAGTCGGGTGAATCCGAGGTCGCGTAAGGGGGCGGCAAAGGCGGCCCGAAGACCGAATCGTCCGCGCCGGCGAGACATGGGAAGGCGCTCGTGACGGCCAACAACGCCGCCATGAGGAGGGCGCGAACCGGCATTCGGATCTCCTGTCGCTGGGCGTTCACGGGGCGGAGTGAACCCGCGAAGGGTAGGGGGCGACCATGCAACATGCAACCCTCCACGGCGTCGGAATGCATTTCTGACAGGGGCTGAACGCCGCCAGGGCCATGCCCTCGTGCACGGTCAGAAAAGAACGCAAGCCATATGCCATTTGCGCGCTAGGCGTTGACACCCGCGTCCACGTTCGTTACGGTGCCGTATGTCGTTGGCCAGGCACCAATACGGCGCTGTGTCCGCACACGGAAGGCGAACCTCGATGACCGCCGGCACCGGCCTCGTTCAACGGTGGGAAATCGCTGCGCAGCGCGGTGGTGAAGTCTCCGCCGCCCAGGAACACGCACCCGGCCTCGAATTGTGGCTGCTGGGGGTTCCCCGGGGCACCACCGAATCGGAAGTCAGAGGCTGGCTCCACGACGTCGCCGGCGTGGCGATCGAAGCCTCACGCGGGCCACGCGGCACCCAGCCCATTCCGACCCTCCTCCATCACGCGCTCACCGGTCTGCTGTTCTCGCATGCCGAGGTCTGGGAGCGGCCGGGCCAACCCTCGCCCTGCTCGGTGGTGTTCACCGCCGAGGACGACGACATCGGCTTCGGATGGATCGGCAACGCCCAGGTCGAGCTGACCCTCGACGGCCAGGCGATCCCGACCCGCTGGGTCCTGGTGCGCGACAGTACCGGTCGCGAAGCCCACGCCTTCCGGGCCCCGATCGATCGGAACGTGGGGATTCGTCTCACCTGGTGTGTGCGACCTCTC
>JBIOKD010000022.1:0-19150 GCA_044451485.1 Candidatus Eiseniibacteriota bacterium
CTGCTCATCCTCGAGACGGAGCCGGCCGGTTACATCGCGTTCGCGTGCAACGAGGCGCTCAAGGCGGCACGGGTGAAGCTGATCGACGCGTCGTTGTTCGGCGCCTACGGGCGTCTGTATCTCTCCGGCCCCGAAGCCCAGATCGACGCCGCGCGCGAAGCCGCGATCCGGGCGATCGATCACGTCACCGGACGCGAGGCGCCAAAGGGCCAGGGCGGCTGAGCGCGCGCGCTCTCGTCTCGCCGTGCGACGGATCTCGAGGCACGCGGTCTACGGCGTTGGCGTCATGCCATGATGGCGCGCCGCCGCGTTGGTGGCGCGCCGCGATGACGATCCGCGATGCCAACGGGGTCGCCGTTGACGCCGCGCTGCGTCGATGGTCCGCGACAGCCATGACGTCGATTTGACTTGACGTGTTTTCGGGTTTGATCGCGCGCGGCGCGCGACTCGCACGCATGTCGCGTGGCTGGGCGCGCAGAGATCGGCGCGGGTCGCTCATCGCCGGCGTCCGTGCGAGAATCTCGTGCCGCCGGGTATCGCGCGACCTGCGGGTATCCACGAGCGTCCGAAACACGCGTGATAGAAATGACGCCGCCCCCGGGACACGCCCCCGCGGAGTCCCGTCATGAAGTCGTACTCGCTGTCGCACCTCGCCGACCAGGCTCTGCTGAATGACCTGGCCACGCTCGTCGCCCAGGAGTGTCACACGACCGCCTCGATGCTGGCGCATCTGGCCGAGGTGGACGCACGCAAGCTCTACCTGCCGGCCGCCTATCCCTCGATGTACGCCTACTGCGTGGGCGAGCTGCACCTCTCCGAGGACGCCGCCGCCAAACGCATTCAAGCAGCACGCGTCGCCCGGCGCTTCCCGGCCATCTTCCCAGCGCTGGCTGAAGGCCGGCTGCATCTGGCCGCGGTGTGTCTGCTGGCACCGAATCTCACGCCGGAGAACGCCGACGACCTCATCGAAGCGGCCATCCACAAGACCAAGGCCGAGATCGAGCTTCTACTGGCGCGGCGCTTTCCGCAGCCCGACCTGGCGGCTTCGGTCGAGCCGATCCCCGCTCCCAGCGGCCCGACATGTTCGGAAGCTGTTTGTGAAACACGAATACAACATGCCCCGGGGCATGTTGCCCCGCACGAGGCCCAGCCGAAGGTCAGGCCGCTGGCACCGGAGCGCTTCGCGGTGCAGTTCACGATCGCGGAGCAGACTCGCGAGAAGCTTCGTTACGCACAGCAGCTGCTGGGTCACGCCGTTCCGGGCGGGGACCTTGCCGAGCTGTTCGACCGCGCGTTGGACACGCTGATCGTAAAGCTCGAGCAGCGCCGATTCGCCGCCACCGCTCGGACGCGGCCCGGACGCCGCTCGAAGCGGGCCCGCTGCATACCGGCGCACGTGCGGCGGGCGGTGTGGCAGCGCGACGGAGGTCAGTGCACGTTCGTGAGCGACAGCGGGCACCGGTGCGAGGCACGCACGCGGCTCGAGTTCGACCACGTGGACCCGGTGGCGCGCGGGGGTGAAGCGACGGTGGAGCGCATGCGGCTCCGATGCCGGGCGCACAATCAGTTCGAGGCCGAGCGCGCGTTCGGCGAGGCGTTCATGCGCGGCAAGCGCGAGCAAGCCACACATCGGGCAGCCGAGCGGCGAATGAGAAGGACACTTGTCCCGTGCGAGACTAGAACAGCTCCCGCTGCGGCCACCAGTCACGCGGCTCCACCGGCGTGAGACCCAGCCGCCGTTTCATCTCGTTGGCGCTCGCCGGGGAGTGCCCGGCCCAGTGGTTGTTGAAATAGCCGTAGACCTCGCGCACCTCGGGCAGCGCCCGTGTGATGGCCGCATGCCAGGTCTCGAACGAGGCCGCCCGGTCGATCTGCACGCGGTCGTAGCGCAGGATCTCGCGGCGGTCGCCGAGAAGACGCAGATACAGGAAGTCGGCGGTCACGTGGACGAATCGCGGCAGCTCGCGCCACTCGGTCCATGCCAGCGCCGCGCCATGACGACGCAACAGCTCGACAGTCGCCTCGGTGTGCCACGACGCGTGCCGGAACTCCACCGCCAGCCGGGCACCCGCCGGGGTGACGCTCAGGAAGCGGTCGAGCAGCCCGACCGTGTCGGGGTCGCGCAGGAATTCGGCCGGCATCTGCACCAGCAGCGGGCCGAGTCGCGGACCGAGCGGCTCGAGGGCCTTGAAGAACTCGTCCAGGTGCTCGCCCATCTGGGACAGACGCGCGTCGTGGGTGATGCGTTGCGGCACCTTGGCCGCGAAGCGGAACGTCTCGGGGGTGTGACGCGCCCACGAGCGCACCACCGAGGCGCGTGGCGGGTGATAGAAGGTGGTGTCCAGCTCGACCGTGTCGAACACCTGCGCGTAGAACGGCAGGTAGTCCTCCTGACGCGATCCGGGTGGATAGAAGCTGCCGATCCAGTCCGGGTAGGAGAACCCCTGGGTGCCGAGCAGGACCCGCGCGCTCATCGATCGCCCCCGCTCAGACCGGCAGCCGCAGCCCCTGCGGGCCGACGTAGAGCGACTGCGGCCGGATGAGCCGGTCCTCGGCGTGCTGCTCGATCACGTGCGCCGCCCAGCCGGCCACCCGCCCGCACGCGAACAGGGCCACGAACGCGCGGGGCGGAAGACCGAGCGACTGCAGCACCAGCGCGGTGTAGAACTCGACGTTGGTCCGGAGCTGGCGACCCGGCTTGTGCCGCTCGAGCACCCGGACGGCGGTCTGCTCCACTTCGCGCGCGAGATCGAACAGCCGGCGGTCCTCGAGCGCCGCTCCCGCCATCTCGTCGGCCACCCGGCTCAGCACCTCGGCACGCGGGTCACGCACCTTGTAGACGCGGTGACCGAACCCCATGATGCGCCGGCCCGCGGCCAGCTCGGTCTCGAGCCACGGTTCGGCGTTCTCCGCGGTGCCGATGTGCTGCAACATGTCGAGCACCGGGCCCGGGGCGCCGCCGTGGAGCGGCCCCTTGAGCGCACCGACCGCGCCGGTCACCGCGCTCACCATGTCGGAGCGGGTGCTGGCGATCACCCGGGCGGTGAAGGTCGAGGCGTTCATGCCGTGATCGATCACCGCCACCCAGTAGGTGTCGAGCGAGCGAGCCGCGATCGGATCGAGCTCGCGACCGTGCACCATCCACAGGAAGTTGGCGGCGTGCGGCAGGTCGGCGCGTGGCGGCAGCGGCTCGTCGCCTCGTGCCAGACGGAGGTGCGCCGCGACCATGGTCGGAAAACGCGCCGCCAGCATCTCGGCACGCGCCAGGTCGGCCGCCGGAGCGATGTCGTCCGGGTCGGGCAGATCGAGCGACAGGGTGGCGGCGCCCATCCGCAGCGCGTCGATGGGTGACGCGGCGGCGGCCGCCCTCAGCACCGAGAGGGTGGCCGGCGGCAGCCGGCGCATGGCCGCCATCTCGCGGGTCAGGTCGGCCAGCTCCACCGGGCCGGGCAGCGCGCCACGCCACAACAGATGCGCGGCCTGCTCGAACCGGATGCGACCGGCGATCTCCCCCAGCTCGTAGCCACCGATGAGCAGACGACCCGCCTGACCGTCGACGTGTGAGAGACGGGTCTCGGCCGCCACCACCCCCTCGAGACCGCGCGCCACGACCGGACCGGTGGATGACGACATGCGGGCTCCTCGGTGGAAGGTCGACGCGTCCAGGGCGACCGGGACTATCGCATCCGGGCCACGCACCCGGCAAACACACGGCCGCCCGGGCTCGCGCGGAGCCGGGCGGCCGGTGAAGCCGTGCCGTGATCGGGTCTAGCGACGCTCGATCGGCTGGTACGAGCGGAGCGTGGCCCCGGTGTAGATCTGACGCGGGCGCGCGATCCGGGTGTCCGGATCCTTGCGCATCTCCAGGAAGTGCGCGATCCAGCCCGGCAGACGACCGATGGTGAACATCACCGTGAACTTGTTCATCGGGATCCCGATCGCCTTGAAGATGATGCCGGAGTAGAAGTCGACGTTCGGGTACAGCTTGTGGGTGATGAAGTAGTCGTCCTTGAGCGCGATGTCCTCGAGCTTCATCGCGATCTCGAGCAGTCGATCGTTGATGCCGAGCTTGCCGAGCACCTCGCGACAGGTCTTCTTGCACAGCTCCGCGCGCGGATCGTAGTTCTTGTACACCCGGTGTCCGAAACCCATGAGACGGCTGTTGTCCTTCTTGTCCTTGGCGCGGTCGACGAACTTCTGCACGTCGCCGCCCTCGGCCTGGATGCGCTCCAGCATCTCGATCACCTGCTGGTTGGCGCCGCCGTGCAGCGGTCCCCACAACGCGCTGATGCCGGCCGCGACGCTGGCGAAGATGTTGGCGCGCGAGCTGCCCACCACCCGCACCGTGCTGGTCGAGCAGTTCTGCTCGTGATCGGCGTGGAGGATGAACATCAGGTCGACCGCCTTCGCGAGGACCGGATCGACGTGATACGCCTCGGCCGGGGTGGCGAACATCATGTGCAGGAAGTTGGCCGAGTAGTCGAGGTCGTTGCGCGGGTAGATGAACGGCTGGCCGATGAGGTGCTTGTACGTGTAGGCCGCGATGGTGGGCATCTTGGCGATCAGACGCTCCACGTTCTCGCGGGTGACCTCGTCGCTCTCGGGCGCCTGGTAGAACGCCGCCAGTGTGGCGACCGCCGACGCGCACACCGGCATCGGATGGGCGTCCTTGGGCAGCGCGTCGAAGAAGTTGCGGAAGTTCTCGTGCAGCAGCGAGTGGTGGGTGACGTTCCGGACGAAACCCTCGTACTGGGTCCGGGTCGGCAGCTCGCCGGTAATGAGCAGCCACGCCACCTCGAGGAACGAGCTCTTCTCCGCCAACTCGGCGATGTCGTAGCCCCGGTAGCGCAGGATGCCCTTGTCACCGTCGATGAAGGTGATCGCGCTGCGACACGATCCGGTGTTCCCGAAGCCCGGGTCGAGAGTGATCATTCCGGTCTTGGCGCGCAGGGTCTCGATCACGACGGCGGTCTCGTTCTCACTGCCCCGGACCACGGGCAGGGTCACGGTGCCCCCGTCGTAGGTGAGTGTCGCGGTCCCGGTCGCCGGGTTCGCGGTCTGTGTGGACACTGGATTCCTCCTGTATGGGCGTCGCGCGGCGGAAGCCGGCGCGAGACACCCGGATCATGCGTACGGCGAGAACGGCCACACGTGGTCCCATGGCATCCGGTCGGGGGCGTCCCCGGAGGGCACGGCGGTCCGTCGAAACGCGGTCGGAACCGTGACGGCCCGGCGGGGCCGGCCACGGGAGTCGAACGCATTCTAGCGCGAGTCGCGCGCGTCTGGCCAAGCACCCCCCCCGAGAGCCCGGCCGGGCAGCGCGAGCGCCGGTCGCCGCCGGAGTCGGTCGCGCCCGTCTCCGGTCACCCGAACCGGGCGCGAAACTCGGCCGTGTGCTGACCCAATCGGGGTGGCGCGTGGCGCAGCGGGGGGCGTATCCCGTTGAGCTTCCACGGAAGGTTGAAGAGGGACACCCTAGCGCCTTCGCCGACAACGGCTTCCTGGATCATGCCGCGGCCGGTCAGAGCCGGGTCGGCAACCACTTCGTCCAGCTCTCGCAGCGGACCCGCGGGCACCCGCGCGTCACGCAGACGCTCGAGCCAGTTGGCTCGCGACTTCGTCGCCAGACGAGCCGCGATGGCGGCGATCACGTCGGCGCGATGGAGCACACGACCGGGGTTGGTGCCCCACTCGGCTCGCATGCCCCATTCCGGGGCGTCGAGCGCGGCGCACAGACGTGACCATTGAGCGTCGTTCCCGACCGCGATCACCAGCCCGCCGTCGGCGGCCGCGAAGGTCTGATAGGGCACGATATGCGGATGGGCGTTGCCGTGCCGGCGGGCGGGCCGTCCGGTGACGAGCGCCGCCTGGGAAACGTTGACCAGCGAGGCCACCCCCACCTCGAGCAGCGCCAGGTCGAGATGGGTCCCGCGGCCGTGACGGAGACGCCCGACCAAGGCGGCGAGGATCGCCGCCGCGGCGTGAGCGCCCGTCATGACGTCCACCACCGCGACCCCGACCTTGAGTGGCGGTCCATGCTCCTCGCCGGTGATGCTCATCAACCCGGTGAAGCCCTGGAGCACGGCATCGTAGCCGGGGAGCGCGGCGTAGGGCCCGTCCTGTCCGAAGCCGGTGATCGAGCACACGATCAGCTCCGGGTGGTCGCGTCGCAGACGCGGCGCGTCCAGACCGAAGTGTGCGAGCTCGCCGGGGAGGAAGTTCTCGACCACCACGTCGGCGGCGGCAGCGGCGGTCTGCACCGAGGCACGCTGGTCCGCGTCGGTGAAGTCGAGGGCGGCACTCTTCTTGTTGCGGTTGACCGACAGGAAGTAGGCGGATTCGCCGCCGACGAACGGCGGCCCCCACGCGCGGGTCTCGTCACCGGAGCCGGGACGCTCGATCTTCCACACCTCGGCGCCCAGATCGCCGAGCATCTGGGTGGCGTAGGGTCCGGCCAGCACCCGGGACAGATCGAGCACGGTGAGACCGGTGAGCGGTAGCGGGGCCGGATCCGTCTCCGCGGTCACACGCGGCCCGCCAGCTCGTCCACGAACGCACCCGGATCGAGGGCGCTCCCGGTGGCCCCGATCAGCGTGTCACGCCAGTCGCGGGTGCGTCCGCCGGCGTACACGCGCTCGCGCAGATAGGCGCCGACCGCGGGATCCGAGACGTAGCGCGGCCAGGCACCGGCACCGCCACCGAGCACGTCACCGAGCAGGTGCGCTTGCAACTGGGAGGCCATGATCTCTCCCAGCAGATAGTTGTGGTAGTAGACCGGCGCCACGCTGAAGTGGATCTTGCTCGCCCAGTCCGGGGCGCGGCGTCCCTCCGGGCGTCGCACCCACTGATGGCGCTCGACCAGGTCCCACCACAGCGTCTCGAGATCCTGACCGGGATCGGCGTACAGCGCCCGTTCCATCGCGCACATCACCAGGTTCCAGCGCGTCTGCACCAGGAGCTGCGCGCGGGTGGCGCGTGCCATCGCCTGGGCCCGCGCCGCGGCCTCGGCGGCCGGCGCGCCGGCCCAGGCGGTGAGCCATGCGGCGTTCTTGCTGAGACGGCCGAACAGCATCGCCGACGCCTCGGTGGTGAGGATGTGGGCATGGGCGCGCAGCAGGAACGGCAGCGATCGGTCGATGCTGTAGTCGTACACCGCGTGTCCGAACTCGTGGAGCAGGGTGCCCATCCAGTACTCGTTCGGCCGCAGGTTGCACAGCACCCGGATGTCGTCCTTGCGATCCACCGACATGCAGAAGGCGTGCTGGCTCTTGCCGGGCTTCTCGTACAGATCGGCCCGCGCCAGCAGGTCACGGATCTCGAAACCGACCGCGCCGAAGAAACGCTCGGCCACCTGCTCCAACGCTCGACCCGTGAAGTACCCGTCGAGATCCACCTCGGCCGCCGGCGCCTCCTGGAAGAACGGGTCGCCGTAGTGCCACGGGCGCAGCGCGTCGGCGCGGCACCCGTAGCGGCGCGTCAGACCGTCGTCGAGCGCGGTCTTGTAGATCTCCCACAGCGGCCGGGTCTCGCGCTCGACCCGGTCCAGCAGCGCGAACAGCTCGACCTCGTCGAGCTCGTCGAGTGCCAGCGTCATGGCGTAGTAGTCGGTGTAGCCGAGCGAGCGCGCCGCCTGGTTGCGAAGCCCGACCAGCTCGAGCAGGTCGGACGCCACCGTGGTCCCGATCTGCTTGGCGGCCTCCCAGGCCCGGCGCCGTCTCGGGACGTCGCCCGACTCCTTGAGGATCTGACGCAGGACGTTGTCACTCACCCGCTCGCCGTCCAGCTCGGCGCGGAAATTGTTGAACGCGCTCTCGAGCCGGGTCTCGATGCGCACCATCCGCTCGTGCAGGTCGCGCGCGATCTGGTGCGGGGTGAATTCGTTGATCAGCAGCGTGAGCTGTCGGGCGAGACGTGGATCTCGCACCTCACCCGACGTCCGGCACTCGGTCAGGAAGCGCAGATCCTCGGGTCGTGACAGCACGTCGTGCAGGGCGAGCTTGTGACGCTCGGCCTCCTGCCCCCAGCGCTCCTCGCCGGTCACGTTCAGCATCCAGGCGGCTTCGTTGTAGGCGACGTGCAGCGGGACGTAACGCTGCTCGAGGGCGGTGATGAAGGCCGCCAGCGTGCGTTCGCGTTCGGACGTGTTGGGGCTCGACACGGCACTCTCCGGGATGCGGACGAAAGCTCGGAATCGAGGGACGTCGCGGAGTCTATCGGAGGGTTCGTCGGCGTCTCAACCCGTCGCGGCCGGGGGGAAGCGGTCCCGGGACGGGACCACGCACCGGCCGGGTGTCGTTTCGCTCAACGCGGACGCCACCGGCCCCTCACCCGCGGCGCACGGGGAGCGGTGAGGCCCCACGCCGGCATCGTGGTCACCGGCCGGTAGTGCTCGGGGCGGCGGCTCGTGAACAGATGCGTGAGGGCGGTCAACGACTTGTCGCGCGATCGGGCCAGATCACAGTCGGCGCCACGTGCGCAGGTTTCGGCGGCGCCGGCGCGCGCGAGCACGCGTCCGTCCGGATCGGCGACCTGGCTGCGTCCGGTGAATCGCACCCGACCGCCCGGCCGGTCGTCCACCCCCGTGCGGTTGGCGGTGACCACGTAGACACGGTTCTCGAACGCGCGGCCGAGCATGATGCGCTGCGCGTCGGGGAAGACGAGATTGGACGGGTGCGCGATCACGTCCGCCCCAGCCAGCGCCAGGACACGGGCGGCCTCCGGAAAGCGCCAGTCGAAACAGATCAGGATTCCCACCCGCGCCGGTCCCACCCGGGTGACCGACAACGGCAGGTCGCCGGGCTCGAACCACTCCTGCTCGCGCTCGAACAGGTGGAGCTTGCGATAGACGGTCCGGACACCCGACGAGCCGACCAGCATCGCGCTGTTGTAGAAGCGGCCACGATGCCGCTCGGCGAACCCGCCGATGTAGTGACGACGCTCGCGTCGCGCCGCCGCGGTGAGCGCCCGCGCCGTCGGCCCCCGGGTCGCGTCCTCGGCCAGTGCGGCCACCTCGGCGTGGGTGGAGAACACGTAGCCGGAAGCCCACAGCTCGGGGAGCACCACCAGATCGGCCGGCGTGTCGGCGGCCAGCGCCAGAGCGCGCTCAAGATTGCCGGCCGGCTCGCCGAAGTGCGGCCGGCCCTGCACGAAGACCACCCGGAAGACGCTCACGACGCCGAACCTAGCGGTTCGGTCGTCGCGGCTCAAGCGGTGGCCTGGGTCTCCGATTCATCGAGCGGCGCGAGCGGTGCGCCGGCGCTCTCGGTCAGCTCGACATCCACCACCGCGGCGGTGTGGATCAGATGCACCGCGATCGGCGTGATCAGCGGGAAGAACTCCCAGCCATGCTGGTTGAGGAAATCGGAGATGCGCTGGGTCTCGCGTTGCAGCGGCATCCAGATCCGTCCGGTGAGGGTGGTGCCGTCGTCGAGACGGACCACGGCCTCCTCTTCGCGCCACGGCAGGAACCCGCGGGCGAACACGTCGCTCTGGATGACCTGGCGATTGCTGGTCACCCGGGACAGACGGTGCTTGTTGAAGAGATGGATGCGGCCGTCGTTGCCCAGGGCGACGGGCAGGAATCGCTCCGACTCGTTGAGCTTCTCGAGCACCGTCTGGTGACGATTGCCGGCGGCGTCGAGATCCAGGAAGACGACGCCCTGGACGCCCTGCAGATGACCGGACCACAGGGTGACTGGGATCCGGCGCTTCGGGATGTAGTGATCCATCGCGAGGCTCCTTCCTGCTTCGCCTGCCGCGGGGCCGAGTCGCTCGACCGCCGCCGACCGTCGGCGCCGGTCGTGGGACCGGGTGGCCGGTTCTGCGATGCAAGTCCGCGGCCGTTCCACCAGGAGGGCCGGGCCGCCGTCCCCGGGATCGCCGCCACGGCGTGTTTGGCCGCTCCGGCGCGACCCGTCGGTCCGGGCGGCGTCGGGATCGCGTCCCAGAGCGGCGTCGGGTCGGGACACGACCGTGCAATTCGCATCGCCCGCCCCGGATCGTCGCTGCACGTTGCCGCGTGGCCCCGGCAAGGGATGCGATCCGGCATCCGCTGCCGGGCGTCACTGGACGCCTCACACCGGAGTCCCCGGAGCGAGCCGCGCGTCGTGTCGCGGTTGCTATACTCCCGCCGATGGAACGCCCGCCCAACCACCGCCCGGCCCGGACGCGTCGCGCCGGGGCCGATCGCACCTGGATCGCCATGTTCGCGGTGGCGCTCGGGCTGCGTGTCGGCTACGCCTGGCTGGCGACCGGACCACACGCGCTGCCCTACGGCGACGCGGTGGACTACGACACGCTCGCCTGGCGGATCGCCACCGGGCACGGCTTCTCGCTCGGCACCGACGCCGCGCCCTATCCCACCGCATTCCGTCCACCGGTACTGCCGTGGCTCACCAGTCTGGTGTACGCGGTGATGGGTCACCGCTTCTTCGCCGGGGTGCTGCTGCAGTGCGTGATCGGCGCCCTGGTGCCCTTGCTGCTCGTCGAGCTCGGCCGCCACCTCTTCTCGCGTGGTGTCGGCGTCATCGCCGGCTGGCTCGCGGCGGTGCACCCGCTGCTGGTGTTCTTCTCCGGCTATCTGCTCACCGAGACCACCTTCGTCGCCACCGTCCTGATCGCCATGCTGTCGACCGTGTCGTGGATCAAGACCCCGCGACCGGCGCGCGCGGTGGGGGCCGGACTGCTGTGGGGGGTCGCGACCCTGACCCGGCCCACCGCCCTGTTGTTGCCACCGCTCGTGGCGTTGTGGGCGTGGGCGCCGCTCGGGCTCATCGTCACGCCACGCGACCGAGTGCGGCAGGTGGTGCTGCTGCTCGCCGGGGTGGCGATCGCCATCGCGCCGTGGTCGGTGCGCAACGCGCTGGTGCTGCACGCGGTCGTGCCCGTCACCACCGGGGGTGGCAAGGCCCTGCTCGATTCGAACAACGACGTGGTGTGGAACGACCGGGCGCTGCGCGGCGGCGCGTTGTCGGTGGTGACGCTCGAGCCCTACGCGTCGCGTCTGCGCGGACTCGCCGAGCCCGCCGCGGACCGGGCGTGCGCGCGCATGGCGCGTGAGTTCCTCGCCTCGCACGTGGCGGAGTGGCCGCTCATGGCGGCCGCCAAGCTGGGTCGTTTCTGGCGGATCCACTCCGAGACCGCGGTGAGCGGCAGCTGGCGCCGCTCCGGCGGCCCGCTCGACACGCTGGTGCGTCTGGCCGACCCGCTGCTCGTGTGGTCACTCGTCACTTGGCCGTTCGCCATCGCCGGGCTCGCCCTCATGCTGCGTGGCGCGCGTCGCTTCTACCAGGCGTTGGTGCCGCTCTCGGTGTTCTATTTCATGCTGCTGGCCGTGGTCTACTGGGGGGCGCTGCGCACCCGTATCCCGGCGGAGCCGTTCCTCGCGCTGCTCTCGGCGGCCGGCTTCGACGCGGCATGGCGATGGCTGCGGCTCAGACGCGCCGGGCTCACGCTGATCGAGAGCGAGCCGAGACGCGGCTGAGCTCCGCGTGGATCCGCGGCGGCCGCGTCGTGACCGGAACGGAGTCTCAGCGCCCCGCCGGCACCGTGACCGGCCGTCCCTTCCAATCGCCGAGTGCCGCCCGCAGCACCGCCTCCGCCGGCTTGCCGCGCGGGGTCACACCCGGGTCGAGCGGTCCGCCGTCGCGGTCGGAGCTCGACCACTTCCACCAGTACACCCCCGCCACCCACGTATGGGGATCGAGCTCCGACACCAGCGCCCGGTAACACGCCTGCTGGCTGTCGAGGTCCACGCCGCCGGACCCGTCCTGCCACGGGCGCACCGGAGCGTCGACCACCGCGGGATAGCCGGCCCGGGTGATGAGCACCGGACGCCTCCAGCGACCGGCGACCGTCTGCAGCGCCGCCAGCGAGCGCGCGGCCCCGGCGCGCAACACCCCCGGATCGGTCGTCGGTGAGCCGGCCAGTGGATCGTCGAACGAGACACCGATCAGGTCGAGCGCGTCCCAGAAGTCCACCGCCCGGGTCTCGTCCCCGCCGTAGGCGCCGTAGCACAGCGTGCCGTCGTACACCCGGCGCACATCGGCGATGAGCGCGCGCCAGCGCGCCGGGTCCGCGGCCGTCGCGCTGGCCAGATCCTGCCCGACCAGCAGCCCCTCGATGCGCTCGCGCTGGGCCAGGAGCGCCTGGTGCAGGATGAAGTCGCGGTAGCGCTCGAAAAAGCGGGTCCAGCCGGCCGGCGCGTAACGCAGACCTCCCACCCATCCGCGGCTCCACAGACGCGGCGTCAGCCACACCTTCATGCCACGCGCGTGCGCCTCGGCCGCCGCCTCGGTGATCGACTCGTCGCTCTCCCCCTCCGGACCGGCGTCGGCCGTGGGCCGGATCTCGGGCGTGTCGTCGGGCGACAGATAGCCGAACGGCGTGAGCGAGACCCAGTCGGCCCCCATGGCGCGCAGCGTGTCGAGCTGCCGCGCGCACGCCGCCGAGAGGTAGCCCCGCTCGAGACCCACCGCGTGCGCCAGACACACGCCGCGCTGGAAGCCGTCCGCCGGGCGCCACGGCCGCGGGGCGCGCGCACGGGCCGCGGCCTGTCCGGCCCGCGCCAGCGAGTCGCCGAGCTCGGCGTAGCGCTGCTCCACCCGCGCCGGATCGATCCGGGCGAGCCGGCACAGGCTGTCGAGATCCCCCGGCGGGTCCGCGCCGAGCAGCGTCATCGCGACCGTCGCGCCTCGTGGTCCCGCCGTCTCGGTCATCGCCGCGAACAGCGTCGCGCGCGCCGGCACGACGACCAGCGGGGACCGCCACGCCCCCGGACGGGCGGCGGCCTCACGCGCACGCGGCCACAGACGCCCGAAGTAGAGCCGGCTCACCGGGACCTCGAGCGCCTCGCCGGCGAAGCGCCGCGCGCACCACACCCCGGCGGGCTCGAGGAATCGCGAGTCGCGGGTGGCGCCCGCGCGTACCAGACGCGCCGCCGGAACCGACCACAGGTCGGGTTGGTCGTGACCCGCGGGCAGCGCCACCTGCGGATCGCCGCGCGGGTCCAGGTGCTCGGGTCGGGTGTCGCGTGCGAGCAGCCCCTTCTCCTCCAGCGAGTGGTAGAGGGTGACGGTGATCGTCGTGCGAGCGGCCGGCAGCGTCCCCAGCCGGTCGAGCGGCTCGAGCGCGGCATCGGCCAACGGACCCACCCGGGCACGCAGCACCGCCTGATCGGGGCTCGCGCGCACCGCAACCCCGCGGCGGCTCGGGGAGCCGGCCACGAGACCGGCGACAAAGCGTTCGCGGTCGCGTTCGAGGTCGTGGTCGAGCGCGGGGTCGTGACTCCACGGGCGCGGCGTGTCGGCAAAGCGACCGGAGCACAGCCGATCGCCGTCCCGCTCGATACGCCAGTCCTCGTCCCCGAACAACATGCCGCCCAGACCCGAACCGGCGGTCGCGGTGTTACCGGCGACGAGCAGCAGGTAGCGCATGGGGTCGAGCGGATTCGGGTAGGCCAGCGCCAGCGCGTCCCCGGGCTGGTCGTAGCGACGGCCGAACCACTCGAAGCCCCGGGTGTCGAAACGAACCGGAAGCGCCGGCGCCAGACGCGCGGTCCACGAGTTCTCACGCGGTCCGCCGAGGAGCAGCACCGGCCCCGAGACCAGCGAGGTCGCGTCGATGTCCCGGTCGGCTACGGCCAGCGTCGAGTCACCGCCGAACAGGATCCGCGCCAGCGTCACCGCGCGTGCGTGGAGCGCCGAGGCCGTACCGGGGTCGCGGGTCCCGTACACGCATCGGAAGCGCTCGCCCGCCGACATCGCCGCGGTCATCCGGGCGTGCGTGAATCGCGGTGGCTGGAGCGTGAGGGTGGTGTCGGGCGCCGGTGACGCGGTGAGCACCGACGCGGCGAGCAGCATCAGGAGAATCGGCCGGCTGCGGCGCCGCGCGGAGCGGGCCGGCGAGGTCACGGATTCTTGAGGACGCTGACGACCTGGAAGCGGAACGGGTAGGTCACCGGCTTGTCGTCGACCATGATCACCAGGTCGACACCGAAGTCACGCCCGGTGAACTGCATCGCCTGCTCGTCCTCGGGCAGCAACATCCGGTGCAGCTGCTGACCGCTGCCCGTCGGATCCACCAGGGACGTCATCGGCAGCACGTAGTCGCTGTACGTCTGCAGCCCGGCGATCTGGGTCATCGCCTGGGTGGAGAAGCGCTGGTCGTACCGCGTGCTGCTGCTGGCCACCTTCGAGGTGACCCCGGACGGGGTGTAGAACACCGAGCGGTCCCAGTCGATCCACACCGGCTTGTTCTGCTTGTTCTGGACCTGGAACTGCAACACGTACGGCGACGGGCGGAAGTAGAAGGAGAGGTCGCGGTCGTAGTACGTGAAGCCGGAGCTGGCCGGAACGGTCTGCTTGAAGCGGATCCGGTAGGCGGCACCCGGCGTGCCCGGCACCGCGCTCACCGTGTCCAAGCCGGCGCCCGCCACGATGCGTGTGAAACCGGTATCCCCCGACGGTTTGGGCGGCGCGGGGATGGCTTCCTCGGTTCCACTGCTCGGTGACGTGGAGTGGACGTGCGGCCCGGTGCCGGCCGCACAACCGGCGACTGCGACGCTGAGCGCGAGAGCGACCGTCACGCGACGCGGGTTCATGAGCGGAAGACTACCGGCGCGCGACTTCCGAATGCAAGCGTCCGGTCGGGTGCGGGCGACGGGGCCCACGATCCTGGCGTGGCGACCCGCCGCCGGGCGTTCCGGTCGTGCCGGCTCATGTTCGTACAAGCATCGCACGCAAGGCCGGCTCCAGCTCCGGATCGTGGAAGCGGAAACCGGCGCGCTCGAGCACGACCGGACGCACCCGCTGACCGGCGAGCAGCATCTCGTCCGCCATGCCGCCGAGCAGCAGACGCAGCGCGAACGCGGGCGCGGGTAGAACCGCCGGCCGGCCGAGCACGCGGCCGATCGCCGCCGCCAGCTCACGCTGGCGCACCGAGCCCGCCGCCACCACGCACGGCCCGGCGATCGATTCGCGTGCGATCGCGAATGCCAGCGCCCGCACCGCGTCGTCGAGCGTCACCCACGACCACCACTGCCGCCCCGAGCCGAGTGGACCACCGGCGCCGAGACGCGCGGCGCGCAACAGCGGCACCAGTGCGCCGCCCCGCGGCGTGAGGACGACACCGAGCCGCGGGTGCACCACGCGCACCCCGGTCCGAGCGGCCGGGCCGGCCGCCGCCTCCCAGGCGACCGCCAGCTCGGCGAGAAAGCCCCTCCCCGGCGCACTGGTCTCGTCGAGCGGTGTCTCGCCACGATCGCCGTAAATGCCGACCGCGGAGCCCGACACGAATACGGCCGGCCGGTCCTTTCGCGTGGCGATGACGCGCGCGAGCAGCGCCGTGCTCGTCACCCGGCTGTCGTGGAGCAGGCGCCGGCGCGAAGCGTTCCACCGGCCCCGGGCCAGGCTCTCGCCACCCAGGTGGACGACCGCGTCCGCCCGGTCCAGCGTCACCGGGTCGAGCTCGCCACGCGCCGGATCCCAGGACCGCTCCGACACGTCACGCGCGACGTGTCGCACCAGTCGCACGACCTCGTAACCCTCGGCCGTCAGATGGCCGGCGAGCGCGCTCCCGATCAGACCGCTCGCCCCGGCCAGCACGACACGGCCACGCGCGCTCATCGTGCGCTCGTCGTACGTCTTCAAACGGAGCCTAGCTCGCGGCCGCCTTCTTCTCGAGCACCTTGGTCAGCGCCGCGAGCAGATCGATCGGGACCGGGAACACGGTGGTGGAGTTGTTCTCGGTGGCGATCTCGGCAAGGGTCTGGAGGTAGCGCAGCTGCATCGCCGCCGGCTCGCGGCCGATCACCGCCGCCGCCTCCGCCAGCCGCGCCGACGCCTGGTACTCGCCCTCGGCGTTGATGACCTTGGCGCGGCGCTCGCGCTCCGCCTCGGCCTGACGCGCGATGGCGCGCTGCATCTCCTGCGGCAGGTCGACGTTCTTGACCTCGACCGTGGTGACCTTGATTCCCCACGGCTCGGTCTGGCGGTCGATGACCTGCTGTAGCGCCTGGTTGAGCTTCTCGCGCTCCGACAGCAGCTCGTCCAGTTCCTGCTGGCCGAGGATCGAGCGCAGGGTGGTCTGCGCGATCTGCGACGTCGCGTACAGGAAGTTCTCGACCTGCACCACCGCCTGCGCCGCGTCGATCACCCGGAAGTAGATGACCGCGTTCACCTTCACCGAGACGTTGTCACGGGTGATGATGTCCTGCGGTGGCACGTCCATGGTCACGGTACGGAGCCCGACCTTGAGCGCGCGATCGACGACCGGGATGAGCAGCACCAGACCGGGGCCACGCACGCCCATCAGCCGCCCGAGCCGGAATACCACCAGACGCTCGTATTCACGCACCACCCGGATCGCGTTCGCGAGCAGCACCAGCCCGAACACGAGCAGGAAGAACAGCAACGCCACGCCGAAGCCCATCATGGTCTTGCCTCCTGGCTCACGGGACGGACGCGAACCGTCAGTCCCTCGATCGCCGTGATCTCCACTTCACGACCCACCTCCACGGTCGCGTCACCGACCGCGCTCCACAGCTCCCCGCCGATCCGCACCCGGCCATCGGGCGCGAGCCGCTCCACCACCACCGCGCGACGTCCGACCAGACCGGCGGCACCGGTCACCACGTGGCGACGCTGCGCCCGAAGCCCGGCGCCCACCACCGCGAGGAAGAACGCGGTCGTGGCCGCGGTGGCGCCGAGGATCACCGGCCACGCCACCCCGATCCCGCTGCCGACGCGGAACAACAGCGCCGAACCGAGCAGCAGCGACAGCACTCCACCCGCCGCGAGGAGACCGTGACTGGCGACCTTGATCTCGGCGATGAAGAACACCATCGAGAGCAGGATCAGCGCGATGCCGGCCACGTTGATCGGCATCACGCTGAGTGCCAGAAGCGCCAGGATCAGCGAGATGCCCCCGATGATCCCGGGCAGGATGGCACCCGGGTTCTGCAATTCGAACAGGATGCCATAGAACCCGATCAGCATCAGCAGGTAGGCCACGTTGGGGTCCGCCACCAGCGCCAGCAGACGCTGGCGGAAGCCGGGCTCGATGCGCACCACGGTGAGCCCGCGGGTGGCGATCCGGTGACGCTCGTCGCCACGATGCCACTCGTGGCCGTCGGCGAGTGCCAGCAGCTCGGGCAGCGACGAGGCCAGCGTGTCCACCACGCCGAGACGCACCGCTTCGACCTCGTCCACCGCCACCGCCTCGCGCACCGCCTTCTCGGCCCACTGGGCGTTGCGGTGACGCTGAAGCGCCACGGTGCGCGCGAACGCGGCGGCGTCGTTGGTGGCCTTGCGCGCCAGGGTCGAGTCCATCGGACCCTGCAGGCTGATCGGGGTGGCGGCGCCGATGTTGGTTCCCGGGGACATCGCCGCGTAGTCGGTGGCCATCACGATGAATACCCCCGCCGACGCGGCCCGCGCGCCCGAGGGCGTCACCCACGCGATCACCGGAACCTTGGCGGCGAGGAAGCGCTTGACGATGTCGCGCATGCTGGACTCCAGCCCGCCCGGTGTGTCCACCTCGAGCACCAACGCGGCGTAGCCCGAATCCTCGGCGCGGCTGAGCGCCGAGCCGATCGCCTCGGCGGTGACCGGTGACACCGGTCCATCGAGCCGCACCACCAGCACCTGGCCGGTACCCGGCCGGGTTGTGGCGGCCGTGCCGGCGACGGCCGAGGGCCGGTGCGCGGCGTGGGCCACGCGGACGATGAGCAGCGCGATGACGATCAGCGCCGCCACCGCCAACGCCGCCGCCAGGATCCGGCGGGGACGACCCAACACCGGCAGAAAGACGAGCGGACCCCGCTCGCTCCGACCTCGCGACCGGTCCATGGTTCAGCTCCTCGCTCCGGCCGCGGCCGCCTCGCGACGGGCGCGTGCGTCACGCCATGCCTCGAGGTACTTGAGACCGCTGCCGGTGTTGTAGATCACCACCCGTTCGTCCGGCTTCACCTCGCCGCTGACCCGCAGCCGGTGCAGCGCCGCCAGCGTCGCGCCGCCCTCGGGGCAGGCGAAGCAGCCCTCGCCGAGCGCCAGCTCGTTCATCCCGTCGAGCATGTCCTCCTCGCTCACCGCGACCGCGGTGCCACGCGATTCGCGCACCGCGCGCAGGATCAGGCGGTCCGCGAACGGACTCGGCACCCGGAGTCCGCTCGCCACCGTGCGCGCCTCCGCCCACGGCTCGGCGTGATCGGCGCCGGTCTCGAACGCGCGCACGATCGGCGCGCAACCGACGGTCTGCACCGAGACCAGACGCGGCATCGGGCCGTGGATCCAGCCCAGCTCCGCCATCTCGAGGAACGCCCGCCACATGCCCACGAGCCCGGTGCCCCCGCCGGTCGGGTACAGGATCACGTCGGGGAGCCGCCACCCGAGCTGCTCGGCGATCTCGTATCCGAGGGTCTTCTTGCCCTCCAGCCGGAACGGCTCCTTGAAGGTGGCGACGTTCCACCATTCCGTGGCCGGCGCCCACTGCGCGATCCGTCGCCCCGCATCGGCGATCGTGCCGGGCACCCGTTCCACTTCGGCGCCGAAGGCGAGCAGCTCGACCAGGAAGGGCTCGGGGGTGTCCTCGGGCACCGTCACCCGGCAGCGCAGCCCGGCGGCGGCGGCGTACGCGGCCGCGGCGCTGCCGGCGTTTCCCGCCGAGGGCAGCGCGATACCGGTCTGTCCGAACGCCAGCGCCCCGTTGACGGCCAGGGCCAGACCCCGTGCCTTGAAGGACTGCGTCGGATTGGCGGACTCGTCCTTGAGCCACAGCTCGCGCACCCCCAGTGTCGCGGCGGTTCGCGGACAGGGAAGCAGCGGCGTCCCGCCCTCGCCCAGCCGCACCGCCGCGAAATCGGGCGCGAATGGCAGCACCGCGCGGTAGCGCCACAGGTCGGAGCCGAAGTGACCGAGACCGTCACGTGGGACTTCGGCCCGGATCGCCGCCAGGTCGTAACGCGCGATCAGCGGCTGAGCGCAGGTCGTGCAGGTCGAGCGTGGACGGGACAGATCGAAACGCCCGCCACAGGCGGGGCATTCGAGCGCCGCGAGATGAGGATTGAACGGGGTTCGGGAGCGTTCCACGAGCGCGAGGATACCCGAAACGGCCGGACGCGGTGACCGGCGCTCCCCCGGGGCCACGCCAGTGC
>JBIOKD010000023.1:0-19082 GCA_044451485.1 Candidatus Eiseniibacteriota bacterium
CCCGAGCGACGCGATATAATCCATGTTCGCGGGTAGGGGGGTCGGCCCATGGTTTACGGGCCGGCCCGTTCCTTTACCGGGCAACGAGTTACAGCGGCGGATTACCGTGCTTCTTGAAGGGCATCGTCTGTCGCTTGTTGCGCAACATCTCCAGCGCCGCAATGAGCCTCGGTCGCGTATCCTGCGGCTCGATGACGTCGTCGAGGTAGCCCAGCTCGGCCGCCACCCACGGGCTCGCGAACTTCTCGTTGTACTCGGCGATGAGCCGCTTGCGCTCGGCGGCCGGATCCTTGGCCTTCGCGATCTCGTCGCGATAGAGGATGTTCACCGCGCCGTCGGCGCCCATCACCGCCATCTCGGCGCTCGGCCACGCCACGTTGAAGTCGCCACGGATGTGCTTGCTCGACATGACGTCGTACGCGCCGCCATACGCCTTGCGTGTGACGACCGTGAGTTTGGGTACCGTCGCCTCGCAGTATGCGTACAACAGCTTGGCGCCGTGACGGATGATGCCGCCCCACTCCTGCCGGGTGCCGGGAAGGAAGCCCGGGACGTCCTCGAAGGTCACGAGCGGAACGTTGAACGCGTCACAGAAGCGCACGAAACGGGCCCCCTTCACCGAGGAGTCGATGTCGAGAACCCCGGCGAGCACCCGGGGCTGGTTCCCCACGATGCCGACCGGCGCACCGTTGAGACGCGCGAAGCCGACCACGATGTTCTGGGCGAAATGCTCCTGCACCTCGAAGAAATCACCTTCGTCCACGATCGCTCGGATGACGTCCTTGATGTCGTAGGGCTTGTCGGGCGAATCGGGCACCACTGTCGCCAGCGCCGGATCGCGGCGGTCGACCGGGTCGTTGCATGGCCGGCGTGGCGGCTCCTCGGCGTTGTTGGCGGGCAGGAATCCGAGCAGACGGCGGATGTGACGGATGCAGTCGGCGTCGTCACGCACCGCGAAGTGGGCCACCCCGCTCTTCGAGTTGTGGGTCATCGCCCCACCAAGGTCCTCGAACGACACCTCCTCGGAGGTCACCGCCTTGATCACCTCGGGCCCGGTCACGAACATGTGGCTGGTGCCCTCGACCATGATCGTGAAATCGGTGATCGCCGGCGAGTACACGGCGCCGCCGGCGCAGGGACCCATGATCGCGGAGATCTGTGGCACCACCCCCGAGGCGAGCGTGTTGCGCAGGAACACGTCGGCGTAGGCGCCGAGCGACGACACGCCTTCCTGGATGCGGGCGCCGCCGGAGTCGTTGAGCCCGATGATCGGCGCGCCGTTGTCCATGGCGAGATCCATCAGCGCGCAGATCTTGCGCCCGTTCGCCTCGCTCATGGTGCCGCCGAACACGGTGAAGTCCTGCGCGAACACGTAGACCAGTCGTCCGTCCACCCGGCCCCAGCCGGCGATCACGCCGTCGCCGGTGATGCGACGCGCATCCATGCCGAAGTCGTGGGAGCGGTGGGTGATGAAGCCGCCGAACTCCACGAACGAGCCGGGGTCGAGCAGCAGGGTCAGTCGCTCGCGTGCGGTGAGACAGCCCTTGGCGTGGATCCGTGCGACCCGCTCGGCGCCACCGCCGGCGAGCGCCTGTTCACGACGCCGGCGCAGCTCGGCGAGCCGTTGTTCGCGATTCACGACGTCCTCCTGTCGTTGGGCGAGGCGCGGGGGAGCCTAGGGGCGCGCCGGGGGACGGTCAAGCGTGCGGTGACGCGCGTGTCCGCCGGGAGCAGGGGGAGGGCCGCGTGAGCGGTGTCTGGCCGTGGACCGCGTGGCTCACCGCCGCCGGCGACGGTTTCGCATGGCCACCCGCCGGCTGGCATCACCCGCTGGTGTTCGTCGTGCTGTTCTGCGCGTTGGTGGACTTCGTGAAGATGCTGATCGAGCTGCTCGGCCGTAACGCCGAGCGCCAGTTCACCAGCGACCCCGCCGCGGTCACCGCGGTGATCCCGTGCAAGGACGGCGCCGGCGAGCTGCCCGGCACCCTCTCCGACCTGCTGCGGGTGCTCCCGGCCGGCAACGTGCTGGTGGTGGACGACGGCAGCCGCGACGAGACCTCGGCGGTGGCGTCCGGGTTCGGAGTTCGGGTGCACCGCTTTGAGCGCTCCAAGGGCAAGGCCGCGGCGATCCACTGGGCGGTGCACCGCGTGACCACGCCGCTGACCCTGCTGCTCGATGACGACACCCGGCTGGGTGGGGCGCGCATCCCGACCTCGCTGGTGACCGAGGATGGCTACGACGCGGTGGCGTTCCATGTGCTCCCCGACCGGCGAGACCGTGCCGGCGCGCACGGCAATCACTTCATGGGCTGGCTGCAGCGCTACGAGTACGGCAAGAGCATGGAAATCGGCAAGCGCTTCCACGACCAGTCGCTCTCGGTGGCGTGTGTGTCCGGGGCGATCGGGTTGTTCCGGACCTCCGACCTCGACGCCTTCCACCACGAGCACACCGGTGTGTTCCCGGGCGAGGACCTGCAACGCACCCTGATCCTGCTCCTGCACGGACGGCGCGTCGTGTTCGCGAACGAGCCGGTGTGGACCGTGGCGCCGAGCCACGTCGGACACTGGCTGCGTCAGCGGCTGTGGGGCTGGTACCCGGGTCTCTACCACGAGCTGGCGAACTTCATCCGGCTGCTGTTCCGCAGCGGGGTGGCGTGGCGGCTACGCTACGAGATGATGTACAACCTCTACACCACCGTGAGCGACCCGTTGAAGACCTGGTCGATCGTGCTGTTCGCCATCACCCCGGGTCTGCGATGGTGGGCGCTGGCGATGTACCTCACGTATCTGGCGTTCGAGATCCATCCATGGTGGGTGATCCGTCTGCCGGGCAGCCGGCGGCGGGCACCGCTGTCCGTGCTGCTCTTCTATCCGGTGTACGGCGCGATCAACACCCTGCTGCGCACCCTGGCGGTGCTGAGCTGGGCCTGGTCGCGCGGCGTGACGGGGACCATGCGGCCACGCCGCGGGCCCGGGGACCGCATCGCATGAACCGAACCCTTCGTCTGGCGACGATGCTGGCCGCACTCGTCGTGTCCGTCACGGCCGGTCCGCTGAGCGCCGCGACCACGTGGCCGGCGCCGGTTCTGGGCGGCGCGTTCCGCTACTGGGTGTTCGACGACCACAACGACCTGCGCGACCCGATCGTCTACTGGATCGGCGGCCCGTGGGTGGTGCAGCTCGAATACTGGAACTATCTCGCGCCGGACAGCCACGACCAGTTCCGCCCCGAGTTGCACTGGCGCAGCCGGGACCGGCGGCGTTCGGGCTACGACATCGGCTGGCGGGGCGAATACCATCGTCAGCGCTTCATGTTCAGCACCGAACAGATGCTCGTCCCACACTGGGTGGGCCGCGTCGAGGCCGACCCGATCGTGTGGACCGACTCGATCCAGGTGGTGGTGCTGGCCGGGGCGGACTACTACTGGGGTTCGTATCATTTCGCCTCGGCGGGGATCATCCGCGATCCGCGATCGGGTGGGCTGTGGTCGTTCCCAATGCGGGTTCGTCTGGCGACCGAATCGAACGACTGGGTGCAGCTCACGCTGACCCCCACCACCGAGCGGACCCTGGGATGGTCGGCCGACGGCAAGTGGCGGGCGCTGCGTCTGGGGATCGAGCGCAACAGCCGCTACGACTTCACCGACGTGGACAACCTGATCTTCACCGTTGGATTCGAGACACCGTTCCCGAAGCATTAGCGACGCGCGGCGGTGCTATGCTCGGTCCGTACGTGACCCCCAACGTCGGAGGACGGATGAGCGAGCCCAGCATCCTCGACCGCATCCAGCAGGACCTGGTGGCGGCGATGAAGTCCAAGGAGGCCGACACCCTCAGCACCCTGCGCATGCTCAAGAGCGCGCTGATGGAGGCCAAGACCAAGCTGGCCAAGGAGGCGGTGCTCGGCCGCGACCAGGAAATCGAGATCCTTCAGCGCTACGCCAAGAAGCGTCGCGAGGCGATCGAGGAGTTTCGTCGGCTCGGGCGCGACGACCTGGTCGCCAAGGAGGAGGCCGAGATCGTCGTGACCCAGCGCTTCCTGCCCCAGGCGATCGGCGAGGACGAGCTGCGCGCGCTGGTGAAGGCGGCGGTCGCCTCGACCGGCGCGACCGGACCCAAGGAGATGGGCAAGGTGATCGGCGTGGTCATGCCCCAGGTCAAGGGTCGCGCCGAGGGCTCGCAGGTCTCGCGTCTGGTCAGGGAGGCGTTGGGCGGCTGAGACTGTCGGCGGGCGACGGGACCGGAACCGGCAGCGTGTCGCGGACCGTGTCGACCGGCGCGAGCCCCATCGCCTCCCGGTAACGCGTGTCGTCCAGGAAGCCGCGCTGGTGCATGCGGACCAGGATGATCGTGGCTCGGCGCTCGATCCGGTGGCTCGGCTCGACCGGGGAATAACGCCGGGGGTTGATGATGACCGCGGCGAGGAACGCCGACTGGCGCGGAGTGAGCGCGGCGGCGGTGGTACCGAACCAGTGACGCGCCGCGGCCTCGATCCCGAACACGCCGTCGCCCCACTCGATCTCGTTCAGATACAGCTCGAAGATGCGTCGCTTGGTCAGTGCGCGCTCGAGCCGGTAGGCGAGGATCATCTCCGCGAGCTTGCGGGTGAGAGTCCGCCGATCGCCCAGCCACAGGTTCTTGGCGAGCTGTTGCGTGATCGTGCTGCCCCCGCGCACCACCCGCCCGGCGCGCAGATTGGCCCGCGCCGACTCGCCGATCTCGTCCCAGTCCAGTCCGTCGTGCGAGAAGAACGCATCGTCCTCGGCGATCAGCACCGCCCGTCGCAGATCGGCCGAGATGCGCTCGTAGGGCACCCAGCGGCGATCGATGTGCAGACGCCGATCGTGCTCGGCGGCCTCGCGCAGACGCTCGCGCATGAGCTCGGTGCGGTCGGGTGCACGGGTCGCGAGGTCCCCCGGGTTCGGCAGACCGGCGGCCACGGCGATGACCACCGCCCAGCCGGCCACCACCAGGGCGGCGAGCACACCCGCCGCGATCAGGACGCGGCGCACCGGGGGCTCAGCGGTCGCGACGCGGGCTGATCATCACGACCGTCATGTCGTCGCTCTGCGGGGCGCGTCCGCGGAAGCGCTCGAGCTCCGCGAACAGACGCGTGACGGCCTCGGCCGCGGTCGACGAGGCGAGCGAGGTCCACAGCTCCATGAGCCGCACCTCGCCGTACTGGTCGCCCCGTTCGTCGAACGCCTCGGAGATGCCATCGCTGTACATCAGCAACGCATCCCCGGGGCCGAACGGGACCTCGCCCATCTCGTACTTCGCGTCGGAGAACAACCCGAGCAGCAGACCTCCGGCCTTGAGCTCCTCGAGCGTGCCATCCGCCCGGCGCAACAGCGGGTAGTTGTGACCGGCGTTGGTGAACCGGATCACCTCGGCGGCGCGGTCGATCTCGGCGTAGAAGAGGGTGATGAACTTCCCGGCGCTCGAGGTGAGCGACATGCGCATGTTGACCGCCCGGATCATCTCGGGGATGGGCCGGTCGCCGGTGCCGTAGGCGCGCAGCGTGGCCTCGAGGTTCGACATCAGCAGCGCCGCCGGGACGCCCTTACCGGACACGTCGGCGATCGCGACGCCGATGCGGTCCTCGCCGAGTGGGAAGTAGTCGAAGTAGTCCCCGCCGACCTGACGCGCGGGCACGACCTGGCCCTGCACGTCCCAGGGTCCGAAGGTCATCGGGGTGGACGGGACCAGCCCCATCTGGATCTCACGGGCCAGCACCAGCTCGCCTTCGAGCCGCTTGTTCTCCTCCTCGAAACGCCTCTTCTCCTCGGCCTCGGCGCGCAGCCGCGCCTGCTCGATCATCACCGCCGAGTTCTGCGCCACGATACCCATGAGCTGGACCTCGTCCGGGGTCCATCGTCGGCCCGGCGTTCGGTTGGTGACCGCCAGGAATCCGGTGACGCGGTTCTCCACGATCAACGGCACCGCGAGGGTCGCGCGCACGTGACTCTCGACGTTCCGCAGCCCGCCGAACTCGGGATCGTCGAGCAGATCGGCGGTGACCACCGGCTTCCTCTTGGCGAGGAGATAGCCCATGACGCTCATGGTGATGGCCTGCGGCCAGGAGCCGAACCCGAGGTCGCGATTCTTGCGTACCACGGTTCGCGCCCCGGTCTCACCCGCGTCCATGAGCTTGATGGACCCCTCGTCGGCACCCAGCAGGGCCGTGCTCTTCTGCACCACCGTCTCGAGGACCGGGGTGAGCTGGGTCGTGGAGGCGACCACACCACCCAGCTCGGTCAGCAGGCGGAGCGCGGCCACCAGCAGCTTGGGGTCGGCCGGTGGGATGGCGATCCCGGGGACGTCGCTCATGGCGGACTCCATTGGGGGGGGTGGTGACGACCGGTCCATTGTAGGCAGCGTCTCCCACGCCCACAAGCATGGCCTGGACGCGGGTGGCGCGGGTCCACGCTCACGCGCAATCGCCTGGCACTGGCGCTTTGCGCGACCACCGCGACATCGTGTCGCGCGGTCACGCGTCGCGCCGAAGCCGGCCCGATGCGGTCACGAAACGGTCGGCCGCTTGTCGGGTGGTCGGGTGGTTCCTATACTCCGCCGGTCATCGCGTGCCGCGACGCGCCCACCTTCGGCCAGACGACCACCCCACACCCATGAGCACCGCCTTGGAAGCCACCTACCAGAACCTGAAGATCGAGCGCCGCGGGCCGGTCACCGTGATGTCGGTCCACCGCCCGGAGGTCCTCAACGCGCTCAATCGCGAGACCCTCGGCGAGATGGAGGACTTCGCGACCCGGTTCACGGCCGATCCCACACCCGGTGCGCTGATCGTGACCGGGAGCGGCGACAAGAGCTTCGTCTCGGGCGCCGACATCAACGAGCTGTCGGCGCTGGACGCGCGTGGCGCCGAGGAGGCCTCGCGTTTCGGCCAGCGCGTCTTCCGGATCCTCGAGCGCTCCCTCAAGCCGGTGATCGCGGCCGTGAACGGCTATGCCTTCGGGGGTGGTTGCGAGCTGGCGCTCGCGTGTCATTTCCGGATCGCGTCCGAGAACGCGGTGCTGGGTCTGCCCGAGGTGGGGCTCGGCATCATTCCGGGCTATGGCGGCACCCAGCGGCTGCCACGGCTGATTGGAACGGGCCGCGCCCTGGAGCTGATGCTGACCGGACGCCGGGTCAAGGCCGACGAGGCCGATCGGATCGGGCTCGTGAACCGCGTCGTGCCGTCCGCCCAGCTGCTCGACGAGACGGAGAAGCTCGCGCTCGCCATCCTCAAGAACGGTCCGCTCGCGGTGGCGGCGGTTCTCGAGGTGGTCGACCGCGGCCTCCAGGTGGATCTCGATTCCGGGTTGCGTCTCGAGAGCGGCTTCTTCGGTCTCCTGGCGGCGAGCCAGGATACGCACGAGGGACTCCGCGCGTTCCTCGAGAAGCGCCCCGCGAGCTTCCAGCGCCGATAGCCGCGCCGTGCGGCGCACCGAGGCGTGCTCGGCGTGCGTGACCTCGGTGGCCCGCTGTGCGCCCCGGCCACCACCCGCCGCTCAGCCGCGGGCGGTCGCCTCCTCCAGCTCGGACAGCACCAGATCGCCCACCTGGGTGGTGGTGAAGCCCGAGTCGGTGCCCAGGGATGGCAGACGGCGGGAGGCCAGGAGTCGCGTCACCGCCGCCTCGACGCGCGTCGCCGCCGCGGCTTCCCCGAGGTAGTCGAGCATCATCTGCACGGCCATCACGGTGGCGATCGGATTCGCCACGTCGCGGCCGGCGTACTTCGGTGCCGAGCCGTGAATGGGCTCGAACAGACTGACCCGGCCGGGGTGGATGTTTCCGCTCGCGGCGATGCCCAGCCCACCCTGGATCATCGCCGCCAGGTCGGTGAAGATGTCGCCGAACATGTTGCTCGTCACCACCGTGTCGTAACCACCCGGATCACGCACCAGATACATGCACGCCGCATCGATGTACTGGTGGTCCCGCTCGATGTCGGGATACTCGGCGCCGACCTCGGCGAACACCCGCGTCCACAGGTCCATCGCCCGCACCGCGTTCGCCTTGTCGATGAGGGTCAGCTTGCGCCGCCGCGCCCGCCGCCGCGCCAGCTCGAACGCGTAACGCACCACCCGTTCGACCCCCTTGCGGGTGAAGATGATCTCCTGGGTCGCCACCTCGTCGGGGGTACCCTTCTTGAAGAAGCCACGCATCCCGGCGTAGGCGTCCTCGGTGTTCTCGCGCACCACCACGAAATCCACGTCCTCCGGACGGGTGTCCTTGAGGGGACAGAGGTGCTCGGCGTGGAGGCGGACCGGACGCAGGTTCACGAACAGGTCGAGCTCGAATCGCATCTTGGCGATGATGCCGAACTCCAGCAGACCGACTTCGATACGTGGGTCGCCGATGGCGCCCAGCAGGATCGCGTCGTGACGCTTCACCTCCTCGAACGCGGCGTCCGGGAACACCTCGCCTGTCTTCAGGTAGTGCTCGGCACCGAACGGGAAGCGCGTGCACTCGATCCGGAAGCCCTCGATCGCGGCCACGCGCTCGAGCACGCGCAGCCCCTCGCGCACCACCTCGGGGCCGATGCCGTCACCGGGGATGACGGCGATCCTGTGGGTGCTGGACATCGTTCCTCCTCGCGGATACGCGGCGGGAGCGCCGCGCGGATCACGGAATGATGACGAACTCGTAGCCGACCCAGCTCGCGGCGGGCCGCCCGCCACGCACGGCGGGTCGGAACCGCCACCCGGGCAGCGTGGCGATGATGCGGGAGAGCTTGGCCGGCGCGATGTCGACCTCGGTGAATTCGGGGACATCGGTCAACGCCGCGCGACCGTGCGCATCCACCAGGATCATGAGCGTGAGACGCACCCGGCGCACGTCGCGGGACACCACTCCGGTGGTGTCCATGTCCGGCGTGGTGACACGCCGGATCAGCAGGGGCGCGGACTCGTTCTGTGTGAACACCTCGGGACGCGGTCCCTCGGCGGCGGTGAGCAGACCGGCCCGTCTCACACCCTCGAGCAGCTCGCCCGGCAGGGTGTCGGGGGGCGCGGCGGGCAGCCGCAGCCGGAGCAACCCGAGCGCCGGACGCGTGTAGCTCGAATCGAGCCCGATCGCCTCACGGAAGCGCTCACGGGCCTCGGTGCGGCGACCCTCCCGCCACGCCATGAGACCGGCGAGATAGTGGCTCTCGGGCAGCGCGGGATCGAGCTCGAGCGCCTCCTCGACGCACGAACGTGCCTCGTCCCACAGTCCGAGGTGCGCGGCACACAGCCCTCGAACGTACCACTCCGGTCCGGCGAGCCGTCGCGCCGCCACCGCGCGACGTGCGGCGGCGAGCGCCTCGTCCCATCGGCCGAGCGCCGCCGCGACCTCGACGCGGGTGCGCCACACGTACCAGTGCCAGCCGTCGAAGCGGCCGTCGAGCCAGGCACCCTCGTGCTGCCACGGGTACGTGGTCCAACGCTGGGGCGGCATGCTGTCGTCACCGGCGCCGGCGAGCGGCGGCGAGGCGAGTCGCGCCGCCGCCGAGTCGAGCTGACCGGTGCGGGCCTCGCACCACGCCAGCATCAGCTCGAGATCGGCATCGGGCGCGGTGCGGCCACGCAGCTGTCGCAGCAGCTCGGCGACGCGTGGCCAGCCGCCCACCTCCTCGATGAGACGGGCCTGGGTGGCGAGCTCCTCGACCGGGGTGGGATGTCCCTTGGTCGCGGCCGGGTGCGCGCCGGACACGGGCTTTGTCGCGTCGTGTGGCTGGGTGGTGGTGTGTGGCTTGGGCGGAGTGGCTGGAGCGGCCGCGAGCAGGGGGGACGCAAACCCGAGCGCGGCGATCGCGACCAGCAGGGACACTGGCCAGGACGGCGTCCATCGCGCTCCGATCCGCGCCACCGGACGCACCGGGGCCGGTCCGACGACACGAGCCCTCATCCGCCGGTCCGGCTCGCGTCGCGCATCTCGACCACCACCCGGATCTCGTCGTCCGACAGCACGCGATCGACGGTCTTGGCGCGCGCGAACACGGCGTCCACGCGCTCCGGAGTCGGCTCGATGCCGTGGCTGCGAAGCCAGTGCTCCACGTTGCTGCGGCCGCTCATCGGGCCCACCTCGATCTCCTGACGCCGCCCGATCATCGATGCCGGCACCCCCGAGTACACCCGGTCGGCGAGCCAGTCCTCGCCCTTGCGATATGCCTTGATCACCGCCGCCGCGTGCACGCCGGTTCCGGTGCGGAACGCGTCACGCCCCACCGCGGGGTAGTTCGGCGGAATCGGGACCCCGGTGGCGGCACTTGCCACCTCGCAGTACTCGGTCAGCGCGGCGAGATCGTGGTCGATCCAGCCGAGCAGACGGAGGTTGACCAGCAGCTGGTCCATCGGAGTGTTGCCGACGCGTTCCCCGAGACCGATGGCGCAGCCGTGCACGCGGGTCGCACCGGCGCGGATCGCGGCCAGGGTGTTGATCACCGCCAGCCCACGATCGCTGTGACCATGCCAGTCGATCCCCACGTGGGGGGCGCCGCACTCGAGCACCACCTGACGCGCGAAGCGGACCAGACTGGCGGCGCCGGCGGGGGTGGCGTGACCGACCGTGTCACACAGACACAGACGTGTGGCGCCGGCGCGGATCGCGGCCAGGAACAGACGCCGCAGGGTGTCGGGATGCGCGCGCACGGTGTCCTCGGTGACGTACATCACCGGCAGCCCATGACCGATCGCGAAGCCCACCGCACGCTCGGTGTGACGCAGCATCGCGTCCAGCGTCCAGTCCTCGGCGTACTGGCGGATGGGCGACGAGCCGATGAACGTGCACACCTCGATCGGGATGCCGGTCTTCTGGGAGATCTCGACCACCGGCGTGATGTCGGTCTCGAGCGTGCGCGCCGCGCAGTTGGCGAGGATCGGGAGACGCTGGTCGGCGATCTCGCGGGCGAGCCGGGTCACGTCCGCCACCACGTGCGCGCCGGCCCCGGGCAAGCCGATGTCCGCGGTGTCGATCCCGAGACGGCTCATGAGGTGCAGGAGCCGGAGCTTGTCCTCGATCGAAGGGGTCTTCACCGAGGGCGATTGAAGACCGTCGCGGAGGGTCTCGTCGTCGAGCGCGATCGGAAAGCGGGGACGGGGCCAGCGCCCACCCTGTTCGTTCCAGTCGTAGATGAGATCGTTCGAGTCCATCGGATCCCCGGGGGCACCGCGTGGCGAGGCCGGGCGGGCTGCAACATGATGGGTGAGCGCTACCAAACTATCGCAAAGCCGCGGGACCGGGAAGGCTCGCAGCGGCACGGGTCTTGAACCCTCGCACGCGATCCGCCAGCCCGGAACGCGCCCGCGACGGGCGTCCAGGGCCTCGGGTGGCGGAGTGGCTTGCATCCATGCGGTCCGGGGTTAGACTGCGCCCCGTCCCCGCATTCCCGTGACGGCCCCGGACGGGCCGCCGTACCGACCCATCCATTCCGTCCGCCCGCTGGTGCATTGCAGCTTGCACGGCCGGCGGTGGGACAGGACCCGCATGCGCTTCGGACTTCGTGTCTCCCTTCTCGCCATGGCCGCGATCCCGGTATGGGTCGTCGGGGCTGCCGCGCAGAACGCCTCGACCCCCGGGGCCATCGAGCTGTACCCCACCTTCCAGTCGGTCGGGGTCCGTCTCGCCTACACCGGCGACGCCAACGCCAACGCCACCGCCCACCTCGAGTGGCGGCCACAGGGCGCCCCGAACTGGACCGCCGGCGTGGCCATGACACGCATCACCAACGGCCGGTGGGCGGGAAGCGTCCTGTGGCTCACACCCGACACGCCGTACGACCTTCGCGCGGTGATCGACGATCCGGACGGTGGCGGCACCGTGACCGGCTCCACGCGCACCCGCGCCAACCCGCCGACCACCGCGACCGGGAGCACGTGGTGGGTGGCGGTGAACGGCAACGATGCCAATGCCGGCACCAGCGGCGCGCCGCTCGCGACCCTCACCGCGGCGGCCGGAAAAGCCTCGCCCGGCGACCAGATCCGGGTGCGACCCGGGATCTACTACCAGACCTTCAACACGCCGCGCGCGGGCACCGCCACCGCCCTGATCCACCTGGTGGCCGATGCGCCCGGGGTGATCCTCGACGGCTCGGACCCCGCCTATCTGCATCGCAGCGACTGGGTGAGCGAGGGCGGTGGGATCTTCAGCGTGCCGTTCACCGCCACGACCATGCTGGTGGCGGTGGACAGCCTGCAGCGGCTCTATCACCAGGCCGACGTGGCATCGCTGCAGTCGGGCGCCAACGGCGTCCCACAGGGGTACACCATCGCCGGGGGGCGGTTGTACGTGCGGCTCGAGGATGGCTCGAGCCCGGTCGGTCACACCGTCCACGTCGGGCGTTACAACCAGGGCATCTACGTCGGCAACTCGTTCTGGCGCGTGACCGGCTTCGAGGTGCGCTACTTCGGGCTCAACACCAGCGGTGGCGGCATCGTGCTCTTCGGCGCCGACGGGTGCGTGGTGTCCGACAACGACGTCCACACCTTCGGTGGCAAGGCCGGGATCTTCATGCGACCCGGCACCAGCAACGCGCTGATCGAGCGCAACACGGCGCGCGACGGCCGCATCAGCACCTGGCCGTGGGCGGCGGTCAAGGCGCACGACGAGGAGAACAACGCCATCTCCAACCGGGGCGAGCGGGGCAACGTGATCCGGTACAACACCGGTTACGGCACCTCGAACGGCATCGACGTCACCAGCGGCGAGACCGACGAGAACGTCGGCGCCGACTGCGATCTCCACGACAACACCCTGCACGATCTCGGTGACGACGCGATCGAGACCGATCTGACCGCGGGCATCAACCTTCGCGTGTTCCACAACCGCGTGGACCGGGTGTTCAGCGGGTTCTCGGTGGCGCCCAACTACCAGGGCCCGGAGTACATCCTCTACAACGTCATCACCAACACCGGTCGTGGCGGCTTCAAGTTCTCGCTCTCCGGCACCGGCGAGACCTGGATCTGTCACAACACGCTGACCGGCGACGTCTCGGGAACGCCGGCGGTGCACCCGAGCGGGCCCTACTCCAACATCCACTTCCGCAACAACGTGCTGGTGGGCTATGGCGCCGCGTCGGTGAGCGACGACGCGGGCGAGAGCCAGACCGGTAACGACTTCGACTACGACGTGATCTGGACGAACTATCCGGCGCTGTTCCGCTGGAAGGGCACCAACTACTCGACCATCGCGGCGCTGCGCACCGCCACCGGGTTCGAGATGAACGGCCGGGCCGGTGATCCGCTGTTCGTGAACGCCGCCGGTGGCGACTACCGTCTCAGGAATGGCAGCCCGGGCATCGACGCCGGGGTGCGTCTGCCCGGTATCAACGACGGGTTCCAGGGCGGCGCGCCGGACATCGGGGCGTTCGAGCTGGCCGCCGGGCCGGACGTGACCCGACCGGCACCGATCACCGACCTCAAGTAACCCGTGTCTCCCGGGCTTCTCGTGGTCGCGAAGGCCGCGGCCGCCGGCTAGACACGCTCGAGCAGGACCGCCATGCCCTGCCCGCCGCCGATACACGCCGAGGCGATCCCGTAACGCTTGCGACGCTTCCCCATCTCGACGAGCAGGGTCAGGATGAGACGCGTGCCGGTCGCGCCGAGCGGATGACCGAGACCGATCGCGCCGCCGTTCACGTTCACCTTCTCGCGATCGAGCCCGAGATCCTTTTCCACCGCCAGGTACTGGCCGGCGAACGCCTCGTTGATCTCGAACAGGTCGATCGCGTCGAGTGCGAGTCCGGCGCGCTCGAGCACCTTGCGGATGGCGGGAGCGGGGCCGATGCCCATGAGGGTGGGATCGACACCCACCGCGGACCAGGCGCGCACGAATCCCATCGGGCTCCGTCCGGCGTCACGCGCCTCGTCGGCGGTGGTCACCACCAACGCCGCCGCACCATCCACCACCCCGGACGCGTTGCCGGCGGTCACCATCGACTCGGGTCCGAACGCCGATGGCAGTGCGGCGAGCTTCTCGAGCGAGGTGCCGGGGAACAGGTGGTCGTCCTTGTCCACGATCACGGTCTTCTTGCCCAGCTTGACCTCGACCGGCACCACCTCCTCGGCGAAGCGGCCGCTCGAGCCGGCGGTGTTGGCGCGTTGGTGCGAGCGAAGCGCGAATTCGTCCTGCTGCTCGCGGGTGATGCCGTGACGGCGCGCCAGGTTGTCGGAGGTCTGCGCCATGAACAGGCCGCAGATGCTGTCCTTGAGCGCCACGAACAGCGAGTCCTCGAGCACCGGACCTGGACCGAGCTTGAGACCGGCGCGCGCTCCACGCAGCACGTGGGGGGCCTGGCTCATGTTCTCCATGCCGCCCGCCAGCACCCAGCGCGCCTCGCCGAGCATGAGCAGGTGCGCGGCGCTCACCACCGACTGGAGACCGGAGCCGCAGAGCCGGTTCACCGTGAGCGCCGGCACCGACTGGTCGAGACCGCTCTTGAGCGCTACGTGACGGGCGCCATAGAGCGCGTCCGCGGAGGTCTGCAGCGCGTTGCCGAACACCACGTGGTCGAAGCGGGCCGCCGGCACCTGGGCGCGCTCGATCGCGGCGCGTGACGCGACCGCCCCCAGATCGATCGCCGAGACGCTCGCCAGCGCCCCACCCGGCTGCCCGTCCCCGCGCTTGCCGCCGATCCACTCGGCCATCGGCGTGCGCGCCCCGGCCACGATCACCACATCGGGCATTCCCTTTTGCGCCATGGTATTGCTCCGTTCGGCTGAGACGGTGGTGGAAGCGCGGCCGAACCCACGGCGGGTCTTGACGACCACCGTGTCGCGGGTCGATCCGGCACGCTAACAAACCCACCGGGATGCCTCAAGCGGCCGGACCCCTCTGTTATCGTCCGCGCATGCGGGCCCGCACCGAATACCTGTGGATGGAGCTGCCGACGCGACGCGGCTTCGTCAACATCACCCCGGAGGTGGAACGGGTGGTGCGCGAGAGCGGTGTGCGCGAGGGGCTGGTGCTGGTGAACGCCATGCACATCTCGGCCAGCGTGTTCGTGAACGACGACGAGAGCGGTCTGCACCACGACTTCGAGGCGTGGCTCGAGCGACTCGCGCCCCATGCCCCCGTCCGCCAGTACCGTCACAATGACACCGGCGAGGACAACGCCGACGCGCATCTCAAGCGCCAGGTCATGGGCCGCGAGGTGGTGCTGGCGGTGACCGGGGGCAGGCTCGACTTCGGTCCGTGGGAGCAGGTGTTCTACGGCGAGTTCGACGGTCGCCGAAGGAAGCGCGTGCTCATCAAGGTGATCGGCGAATGAAGGTGATCGTGCGTGCTCCCCGGCGCGACGAGATCCCCCGGGTGTGGGAGATGCTGCTAGCGCTGGCCCGCTACGAGCGTCTCGAGCCCGAGGTCTCCGGATCGGCCGAGTCGCTGGCCGCGCACCTGTTCGCGGGGCAGCCAGTCGTCGAATGCCGGGTCGCCGAACTCGGGCAGCGGCTGATCGGCTACGCGTTGTTCTTCCCCACCTACTCGTCGTTCCGCACCGTCCCCGAGATGTGGCTCGAGGATCTGTTCGTCGAGCCCACCGAGCGCGGTTCGGGAGCCGGTCGTGCGCTCCTGGCCGAGGTCGCCCGGATCGCGCTCGAGCGGGGCTTTGGCCGCCTGGCGTGGGAAGTGCTCGACTGGAACGCACCGGCGATCGGATTCTACGAGCGTCTCGGGGCGCGCCACGCGAATCCCGGCTGGTTGATGTACGCGATGGATGCGGACGGGATGCGGAAGCTGGCGGCCGGCGCAGGCTGAGCGCCCACAACGCGCTCGCCGTAGGTTCTCAAACGAAGTCTAGGACACGCGGCGGGGCAGGGCGTCGAGACGCGCGGCCAGCGCCGCCGGCAGTGGCTCGGCGCGCAGCGCCCGACACACGTCCGTGCGCGCGCCGCGACGGGCGAGGTGTTCGAACAGACGCTCCGCACGCTCCCGGCGGCGCGCCGAGCCTTCGCCCTCGGCGAGCAGGCTATAGGCGATCGCCCAGACCTCGGCGCCGGCGAGCGGGATCCCGCGCCAGCCGCCATCGGGACATGGCGGCAGGTGCACCACCCCGCCCGGAACCTCGAACGCGAAGCGGCAGATCACCTCGATGCGCGCGTCGGGGAGTGTGAGCTTGTGGTCGGCGTGCAGCGTGTCGCGGCCCTTGAGTATGGCCTGCCGATCCGAGAGCGCCACACGCACCGCGTCGTGCGTGGCGTCGGTCTGCAGGTCCCAGTCGTTCACCTGGTCCGCCAGACCGAGCGCGTGGAGGAGCCCGCTGCCACCCAGCGCGCACGCGATCCCGGCCCGCTCGAGCGTCGCCACCAGCGCGGCGAGCGGCTCGAAGGGCGGCAGCTGGCCCGACCCGCTCATGCGCCGCGCGTGGGACCGCCGAACAGCTCGTGAGTGCGCTCGCCGGCGCGACGGGTGGCGCGCACCACCGCCTTGATGAGCGCCACGCGCAGACCGCCGTCCTCCAGCTCGAGGATGCCGTCGATGGTGGTGCCGCTCGGCGTGGTCACCGCGTCCTTGAGACGGGCCGGGTGCTCGCCGGTCTCCAGCACCATCGCACCGGCGCCGAGCACGGTCTGGGCCGCCAGCTCGATCGCCACGTCGCGTGGCAGACCGACCTTCACGCCGCCGTCGGCCAGGGACTCGATCACGATGTAGAGGAACGCGGGTCCGCTCGCCGACAAACCGGTCACCGCGTCCAGATGACGCTCGTCGAGCACGATCGTGCGTCCCACCGCGTCGAACACCGCCTTCGCCCGGGCGAGGTGCGTGTCGTCGGCGTGGGTGCCGGGGGACAGCGCGGTCATCCCACGACGCACCAGCGCCGGTGTGTTGGGCATGGCGCGCACCACTGGAACGCGTGGCGGCAGCCGCTGCTCGAGCAGCGCGAGCGTCACCGAGGACGCCGCCGAGACGAGCAGCTGACCGGGTTCGAGCACCGGGGCGATCTGGTCGAGCACCGACAGCACCTGCTGTGGCTTGACGGTGAGCAGCACCAGCGACGCGCCGATGACCGCCTCGGCGTTGGAGGACGCGGCGCGCACCGAGAGCCGGCGCGCGAGATCGGCGGCGCGGGTCGGGTGCGCGGTGGTGACCGACACGTCGACGGCCCGGACCAGACCGGCGTCGAGCAGACCGCGGATCAGGGTCTCGCCGAGCTGGCCGGCGCCGAGCACGGCGAGCCGATCCGTGGTCGCGGGGCGTTGGACGGTGGAGGACATCGGAACCCTCGCAGGACGCCGGGCAGGACGGGGCGCCACCGGTGTCCCCGGGGGCGGCGGTCCGTTCAGCTCGGCGGGTTGGTGCTCCAGTCGTAGAAGCCGCGGCCGCTCTTGCGACCGGTGAGTCCCGCCATCACCATGCGACGCAGCAGCGTGGGCGCGGCGAAGCGCGGCTCCTTGAATTCGTCGAACATGATCTCCGAGATGTAGAACGTGGTGTCGAGGCCGACGAAGTCGCCGAGCAGCAGCGGCCCCATCGGGTGACCACAGCCGAGCTTCATCGCCGCGTCGATGTCGTCGCGGCTGGCGAGACCCTGCTCGAACACGCGGATGGCGTCGAGCATGTAGGGCACCAGCAGACGGTTGACCACGAAGCCGGTGGAGTCCCCACAACGCACCGGGGTCTTGCCGATCGCCACACACCACGACACCGCGTCCTCGAGCGCCGTCGGATCGCTGCGGATCGTGCGGACCACCTCGACCAGCTTCATCAGCGGGACCGGATTGAAGAAGTGGAGACCGATGACGCGCGACGGCCGCTTCACGAACGTGCTCATCTCGGTGATGGAGAGACTCGAGGTGTTCGAGGCCAGGATGGTCCCCGGTCCGCACGCGGCGTCGAGCGTGGTCAGGATGTCGCGTTTGAGCGCGAGATCTTCGGTCACCGCCTCGATCACCAGGTCACAGTCGGCGAGATCGCGCAGCTCGAGGGTGCCGCGGAGATGCGTGAGCGTGGTCTCCATGTCGGCGGTCGTGACCTTGCCCCGGGACACCCCGTTTTCGAGGAAGCGGCGGATGGCGCCGAGTCCCTTTTCGAGCGCGTTCGGGGACACCTCGCGCACCACGGTCGCGAAGCCCGCCTGCGCGCTCACCTGCGCGATGCCGCTGCCCATCAAGCCGCAGCCCACCACGCCGACCTTGGCGATGCTCATGCCCGCGATCCTCCCGAAGGGTTCCGATGTGTCGATGGGTGATCGGCCGGAATCGGGCTCAGGATAGGGGAGTGGCGCGCGACGAGACAAGCGCGAGGCCGCGATGCTAGGCTCCGTTTGCAGACGTCCCATGCCGCCCGCCCGTGGCGCGCCGCGAGGGATCCCCACGCGTTCCGATCGGAGCCCCGTCCTGATGCTTCGCCGTTTCGTCCCTCTGGTGCTGCTGCTCCTCGCGTGCGGGATCGCCCGGGTCTCCGCGGCACCGGCTCCCGCCGGCGCCGGGACCGCCGCACCGGTGCGCCGATACGTGCTCGCGATCCTGCGCAGCGGCCACGCTTCGGTCGCCGTCCCGTCCGCCCGTCTCGACACCCTGCGCGCCGGCCACATGGCCAACATCCGCAGGATGTTCTCCGACCACCGGCTGGTGTGCGCCGGACCGTTCCTCGACGACGGCGAGCTGCAGGGCATCTACCTCTTCGACGCCGACTCGGTGGCCCAGGTCCGTCCGTGGCTCGACGGCGATCCTTTCCTCGCCACCGGTCACATGGTGTGCGATCTGCGCTGCTGGTACGGGCCACCGGGGATCTCGGAGGTCTACCGTCGTGCCGCCGCCGATCCGACGCGGGCCGACTCGCTCGAGCACTACACACTCGCCCTGATGGCGCCGGGTCCGGGCGCCACTGGCGGAAGCGCGCGCGCGAGTCGGTCCGAGCTGCGGCGTCATCTCGCCGATCTCGACCATGCGGCACCCGCGGGCCGGATCGTGATCGCCGGGGCGTTCGAGGAGACCGATCCACTGGTCGGATGGTGCGTCTATGACACCCCCGACACCGCCGAGGCGCGACGCTGGGCGACGGCGGACCCGCTGGTCGCCGCCGAACGTCTGCGCCCCGAGCTTCATCCGTGGATGACCGCGCGAGGAATCCTCGCGCACTGAACGAAGGAGACCCCGATGCCG
>JBIOKD010000024.1:0-19031 GCA_044451485.1 Candidatus Eiseniibacteriota bacterium
CCTGCTGCGCGACCCCCACCATCCATTCGGCGAGATCGCGTGCGTCCACGAACTGAGTGGGATGCTCGCGCGGCGCCGGTGCCAGGGTCTCGCCGCCACGGGCGATCCGTCGCGGCCAGTACGGGAAGCGGTCGCTGGTGTCGTGCGGGCCCACCAGCAGACCGGCGCGGATCGACGCCACGCGTCCCGGCATCTCCTCCTCGGCGG
Organism: Candidatus Eiseniibacteriota bacterium; assembly: GCA_044451485.1. Lineage (GTDB taxonomy): Bacteria > Eisenbacteria > RBG-16-71-46 > RBG-16-71-46 > RBG-16-71-46 > JBIOKD01. The sequence continues at coordinate 208 of JBIOKD010000024.1, forward strand.
CGCGCTCGCACGCCGCCTTGAGACCGCCATAGGTCTCCCCGGTGACGGTCTCGACGGTCGGATCCACGAGCGCCGCCAGCGGATGGGATTCGTCCGCCAGCGGACGGGTGATCTCGGCATAGGCCGAGACGCTGGAAACGAAGACGTAGTGGCCGACGACCCCGGACAGACGACGGGCGGCGGCGCGCACCAAGCGCGGCACGTAGCCGCTGGTGTCCACCACCGCGTCCCAGGTCCGGCCGCCGAGCGCGTCGAGGCCGCCATCGCGGTCGCCGATCACGTGCTCGGCCGCCGGCCACACACCCGGATTCGACCGCCCGCGGTGGAACAGCGTCACCTGGTGCCCGCGCTCGAGCGCGGCCCCGGCCACGTGACGGCCGAGAAACACCGTGCCACCGAGGATCAGCAGCCGCACGCGCTTTCCCGCGACCGCCGGCGCGCCACGCTCATTTCGGCTTCTGGAACACGTCGTCGGTGACGCCGCTGTCCAGCTTCACCACGGTCACCTTCGCCTCCAGGAACGGCTTGCCGTCGGCGAGCGTGCGCAGTGCGTGCGGGTAGCGGATCGGACCCTCCGGACGCCAGTCGCCGTAGGTCACCGTCATCGTGGACGGGCCGTTCTGACCCTCCGTCGTGAAGCGCATGCCGGCGAGACCACCGTCGGCGGCGAACAACAGTGTCCAGTCGTCGACCAGCTCGCTCCGCACCCGCGCGGCCCGGTACGAAACGCTGTCCACCGTGACCGGCTCGTCGAGTGCTTCCACCTGGAACGCGTCGGGCTTCGAGAACAGGTGGAACAGCGAGCGCTCGTAGTCCTTGCGGAGCTGTCCGGCGCCCTGTGGATTGTCCTGGGTCTGTCCCATCATCGACACCCACGCGCCGGACGGCGACACCCCCTGGCGTCGCTCGCCCATGGGCAGCTTCTGCACCGTGAGCTGGCGGTCGGGGAACGCCCAGGTCTGGCTCGAGGTGAGCGCCATCGTTTGACCCTGCATCGTCACGGTGGCGTCGGATTCGATCACCGCGGTGCGGACCCCGGCCCATGCGGCGCTGCCACCCGCCTTCCCGGCCGCGGCCGCGAGCAGTGCGGCGCCGCGAGTGAGCGCCTCCGGACTCGCGCGCGCAGCGGACGCGTGCGAGGAGGGCGGCGGAATCGTGATGTCCACGCGCTCGACCGGCAGACCGGCGCTCTCGAGCTTGCCGTCGAAGTCGGACTCCTTGCCCACCACCACCGCCACCTGCCGATCGGGATGGATCTTGCGCCGCGCGGCGGCCAGCACCTGGGCGCCGTCCACGGTGTGGAGTGCGCTCTGGTAGCGCTCGAGAAAGTCCGCCGGGTAGCCCACAAACTCGTAGTACGCCCTCCGGAACAGGGTCTGGGACGGATCCTCGAAGTTGAACACGAAGCCGTTTTCCACCGTCTGCCGGGCGGCGGTCAGCTCCGCGTCGGTGAACGGCTCCTCGACCGTCGCCGCCACCTCGTGACGCAGCAGGGCGAGCGCCGTGAGCGTCGAATCGCTGCGGGTGAGCGTGTAGGCGTAGAACACACCGGCGCGCGCGAAGTCGGTCCCCGAGTTGCAGCCCGCCGCGTACGCGAGACCACGCTGGGTCCGGATCCGGCTGAAGAGCCGCGACTGGAAGCCGCCACCCAGGGCCTGCTCGAACACCTGCATCGCGGCATAGTCCGGATCGTCGGCGCGTGAGCCCGGCTCGCACAGCACCAGCCCCGACTGGGTCACGTCCTCCTTGGGCGCGAACACCAGCCGTGCCGTCTGGGGCTTGGGATCCGGTCCCAGCACGGGCGCCGGCGTGGCGCTCTTCGCCCACGAGCCGAGACTGGCCGACAGCAGCTTCTTCATCTCGGCGCTCTTGAAGTCGCCGTACACGGCCACGATCATGCGGTTGGGCACGAACACCGCGTCGTGCAGCTTCACGCAGTCGGCCCGTGTGATGGCCTCGACGGTGGCGTACTCGGGTTTGCGCGCGTAGGGGCTTCCCTTGCCGTACACGGTCTCGCGCGCGAGCCGGAACAGGAGCGCGGTGGCCTCGTCGTTGCGCTCGGCGATCGAGCGCCGCAGACCGACCTTGGCGAGCTCGATCTTGTCCTCGGGGAACGCGGGCGCGCGCAACACCTCGGCCCAGAGCCCGAGCACCTCCGGCAGGTCGTCACTCAGACAGTAGAAGCCGCCACCGGCCTGGTCGTTGCTCACGCTGGCCGAGACCCGCGCCCCGATCGCGGCGAGACGGTCGTCGAGCCAGTCCCCCGCATGCTTGGCGCTGCCCCCCGAGCGCATCACCTCGCCGGTCAGACCCCCGAGTCCGACCTTGTCGTCGGGAATCAGTGCGGGGCCCATCTTGAAATACGATGTGCACGACACCCGGGGCAGGTCGTGATCCTCGAGCAGGTAGACCACGATCCCGTTGGGCATCACGTACCGCTCCGGCTTGACCGAGCGGACCGGGTTCAACTCCGGCGTCGGAATCGTGCGCGGATCGACACCCTGGGCGCGCACACCCGTGCCGATGGCGAGCAGCGCGGCCACCGCGACGGCGACCAGCGCGACGCGACGGTTGCGAATCGCGTGCGTCATGTCAGCGCCCCTCCTCGTGAGCGGCGGTCGGGGGATTTACGATCATCCCCACCGTCCGGTTGCTGCGGGTGCAGCTCCGCTTCATGGCCGCCATCACCTGCGCGGGGGTGAGCGACTGGATCCGCTCCTGCTCGCGGAAAAACTCGCGCCAGCCCCCGTAGATGACCTCGGCCTGCGCGAGCTCGCTGGCGAGACTCGAGTTGTCGCCGGCGGCGCCGATCTTCTGGGCCTTGATCCGGGTCTGGTAGCCCGCCAGCTCCTCGGCCGTGAACGGATGGCGGGTGGCGATCGAGTCCATCAGCGCGTACACCTGTTTCTCGACCTCGAGCGGGTCCTGCCCCGAGGCCGGCACCACCACCATCCCCAGGAGCCCCGGGTACTTCTCACCCGGGTAGCCGGTGAACACCTGCACCTGGGTGGCGACCTTGCGCTCCTTCACCAGCACCTTGTTGAGTCGCGCGTAGTCGCCGCCGCCGAGCAGATCGGCGAGCGCCTTGTAGGCCGCGTAGGTCGGATCGGACGCCGCCGGGATGTGCCAACCGATCAGGATCGTCGGTTGCGACGACTCCTCGAGCGTCACCCGACGCTCGGCCTTCTGCTCCGGCTCGACCGTGTCGACCGGTGGTGGCGCGGGCGCGTCGGACAACCGGCCGAAGTACTTCTCGGCGATCCGTTTCGCCTCGTCGAGCTTCACGTCCCCCACCAGCGCGATGACCATGTTCTTGGCCACGTAGTGATCGCGGAAGAAGCGCTCGCCATCCTCGCGGCTGAAGGTGTGGAGATCGGACGGGAAGCCGATGCCGCCGAAACCGTACGGGTGCGCCACGTAGGCGATGTTCGTGAACTCCTGGATGAGACGTCCGAAAGGCGAGGACTCGGTGCGCATGCGCCGCTCCTCGTACACCACGTCGCGCTCCTTGTAGAACTCGCGGAACACCGGATCGGCGAACGTGCCCGCGTGCATCGCGGCCCAGAACTCGAGACGGTTGGACGGCAGCGAATAGAAGTAGGCGGTGATGTCATTCGCGGTGAAGGCGTTGATGCCCTGGCCGCCGGCCTGCTCGATGAGCCGGGTGGACTCGTTGGTCACCACGTACTTGGCCGAGGCGGTCTGGGCGTCCTTGAACGACTGGATCAGCGCGGCGAGCCGGGTGCTGTCGGCCTTGAGCCCCTTGCGCTGCTCGTCGAGCAGGGCCGCGTAGTCCCGGTCCTCGATCGTCAGGGCGGGCTTCTCGTCGGCCCAGTCGTTGGTGCCCACGATCGTGGTGCCCTTGAACGCCATGTGCTCCATCATGTGGGCGAGACCGGTGGTGCCGATCTGGTCGTCGGCCGAGCCCGCGTTCACCACGGTGAAGAAGCTGAACACCGGCGCCTGGTGACGCTCGACCACGATGAAGCGGAGTCCGTTCGCGAGCGTGAAGGTCTGCACCTGTTTCTCGAGGTTCTCGAGCCCGGTGTGTACGGGCTTCTGCGGCGCTCCTGGTGCCTCGGTCTTGCCCGGCTTCTTCGTCTTCACCGGCGCCTGGGCCGGTGTGGGCTCGGTCTTGCCGGCCGGGTGGCCGAGCACCTTCGCCTGCGCCGACGCCACCGGCGCCGTCGCGGCCAGCATCACGGCCACGAGCGCCGCGGCCAGCGACGCGCGGCCGCCCTGGAACCGCAAACACGACATACCGCCTCCCTGTGGGATGGAGCAATGGCACGGTTCGGACGACCGCGGAATATCCCACAGCTCCGGGGGGCACCCAAGCGACGGGTCGGAGATGGGGCAGATCGACGCGGGGCCGGGCATGGGGAATTCGGTTTGATCCCGCGCCCGCCCTGGAGAATCCAATGTGCTGCCGAAGACGCGGGAAGCGCTGGTCGAGCACCGATCGCGGATCGAGGGAACCTGATGCCGAGGGCACCAATCGTCTTCAAGACCACGCACCGGATCAAGTTCTCCGAGCTCGATCCCTACAATCACGTGAGCACGGGGAGGTACGCGACGTACTTCGTCGATCATCGGATGGAGGGGCTGCGTGACCACGTCGGCTGGGATCTCGAGACTCTCGGGACGCTGCCGTTCATGGTCTGGGTCCGGAGGATGGAGATCGACTTTCTTCGGCCCGCTCGAGGCGATCAGGAGGTGACCATCACGTCGTTCGTGCGCGAGTTCCGCGGGCCCGATGCGCTCATCGAGTGCGCCATGGTCGACTCCGCCGGGACCAAGGTGTCGCGCTGTCTGATGACCGTTGCGCACGTCGACAAACAGACGAATCGCTCCACGGACTGGCCGCTCGATCTCATGGCGCTGTTCTTCGAGAAAGAAACGATCTGAGCCGCCCGCGCCCGCTTCATGGCGCACCGCGGCTCGGGTCGTGCCCCCCTCAAACGCTCTTCGCGAGCAGCTTCGCCTTGTCGGTCTTCTCCCACGTGAAGCTCGGCTCGGTGCGGCCGAAATGCCCGTACGCGGCGGTCCTCCGATAGATCGGCCGGCGCAGCCTCAGGTGCTCGATCAGACCCTTGGGGGTGAGATCGAAGTGACGGCGCACGAGATCGGTGAGCTTCTTGTCGCTCACCTTGCCGGTGCCGTTCGAGTCCACCATGATGCTCACCGGCTCGGACACCCCGATCGCGTAGGCGAGCTGCACCTCGACCCGGTCGCAGAGCCCCGACGCCACCAGGTTCTTGGCCACGTACCGCGCGCCGTAGCTCGCCGAGCGATCCACCTTGGTCGGGTCCTTGCCCGAGAACGCGCCGCCACCGTGGCTGCCGACACCGCCGTAGGTGTCGACGATGATCTTGCGCCCGGTGAGACCGGTGTCGGCCATCGGGCCGCCCTTGACGAACGAGCCGGTCGGGTTGATGTGGTAGGTGATGCGCCCGCGCCGGTAGCGCTTCGGCAGCACCGGCTCGATCACGTGCTCGATGATGTCGCGGCGGATGCGCGCCGACGACACGTCGGCGGCGTGCTGCGTGGAGACCACGATGGTGTCCACCTTGACCGGCCGGTCGCCCTCGTACTCCACGGTCACCTGCGACTTCCCGTCGGGCCGCAGGTACGGAACGATGCCCTTGCGTCGCACCACCGCGAGCCGTCGCGTCAGCGCGTGCGCCAGCATGATCGGCAGCGGCATGAGCTGTGGCGTCTCGCGGCACGCGAACCCGAACATCAGCCCCTGGTCACCCGCCCCACCGGTGTCCACCCCCATCGCGATGTCCGGGGACTGGTTGTCGATGGTGGTCATCACCGCGCAGGTGTGGCTGTCGAACCCGTACTCGGCGCTGTCGTAGCCGATCTCGCCGATCACCCGGCGCACCAGCTCGGGGATCTCGACGTAGCCCTTGCTCGAGATCTCGCCCGCCACGATCGCGAGCCCGGTGGTGACCAGGGTTTCGCACGCCACACGGCTGGTCTTGTCCTGGCCGATGAGCGCGTCGAGCACCGAGTCCGAGATCTGGTCGGCGATCTTGTCCGGGTGTCCCTCGGTGACCGACTCCGAGGTGAACAGATGACGGGCTGCCATGGGGGCTCCTTGTGATGTGTCGGGGTGGGCGTGCGCCCGCCGTTGATCCGCGGCCACGGCCCGGGGCGACGGCCCGGTCAGTGCCCGCGCGCGGCCGCGGATTCCGCGAGCCGACGCTTGAACTCGTCGATGCTGGCGATCGGCGTGGGATCGATCCCGCGCTCCACCGCCAGGTACAGGCTGAGATAGTCGGCGAACTGCGCCAGCGCCGCCATGCGCGCCAGACGCGGCCCGTCGGGCGCCTCGATGACGTGCGCCTCGCCGCCCTGCCGCGTGACGTACTCGCCGGTCAGCGCCAGTCTCCGTGCGACCTCCGGGCGATCCTCGCGGTCGCGCAGCACCACGATCGCGGTGTCCCGCCACGCGTCACCCGGGTTCTCCCAGCCCACGATCTCGTTGTGATTGAGCTCGGGGGCGGTCGCCGAATGGCCGAGCATCTTAGCATTTTCGTTGAGCTGCTGCCGGAAGCGCGTCGCCACCGCGCCGACCCGCTCGGAGCCCGCGTACACGAACACCCGGCGCGTGGCCAGACGCCGTGCCAGCTGCTTGGCGGCGTTGCCGCGCTCGGGTGCGGCGCTGCCCAGTGTCTCGCGGCGCTCGCGCAACAGCGCCGTCGCGGCCCGCCACGCGCCGATCGGATCGTCCATCCAGCCGAGCGCTCCGGCGAGGTGCGTGACCGAGACCCACGAGGCGTAGAGCGCCGCCCGTGGTGGCGAGCCCGAGGGGAGCGGCGCTGCGGCGATCCCGTCCCGCGCGCACCAGGCACCCAGGGTGCCGCCGGTGGTGAGCGCCACCCGCGCCACCCCACGCGACGCGGCGTCGCGGTAGAGCGCCAGCGTCTCCTCGGTCTCACCCGAGTAGGAGCACAGGAACGCCAGCGCCCCCGCACGCACCGCCGCCGGCCAGCCGTACTCGCGCACCACCAGCCACGGCCGCGGCGCCCGGTCGGCGATCAGCGCCCCGGTCAGCTCGGCGGCGATCGCCGAGCCGCCCAGCCCACCGATCGCGAGCAGCGTGGGGTCCGCCGGAAACGCCCACCGGAACCCCTCGAGTCGGGCGATCTGTCCGTCGATCTGCTCGGGGATGCCGTCGATCCGTGCGGTCATCCCGGCGCGATCGACCGCGAACGGCGGCTCGAGCGAGGTCATGGGTGGGCGTGGTTGTGCAGCACCGAGGTCGGGAGCAGCGGCTCCAGGGTGCAGCGGATCAGCTCCGCGACCAGCTCGTGCGAAGGCAGCGTCAGCGCCTGCTCGGCCAGCGACACGGCCTGGGGGCGGGTCACGCCACGGATCGCGGCCTTGACCCGCGGCAGATCGAACGCCGGCACCGACAGCTCGTCGACACCGAGACCGAGCAGCAGCACCGCGGTGCGTGGATCGCTGGCCATCTCGCCGCACACCCCGGCCCACTTCCCGTGCGTGTGCGCCGCCTCCACCGCGTGCCGGATGCTGCGCAGCACCGCCGGGTGGAGCGGCTGGTACAGATGCGCGAGACGCTGGTTGTCGCGATCCATGGCCAGCGTGTATTGGATCAGGTCGTTGGTGCCGATCGAGAAGAACGCGCTCTGACGGGCGAGGAAATCCGCCACCCACACGGCACTCGGGGTCTCGACCATGATGCCGATCTCGAGTGCCGGATCGTGGGGCACGCCGGTGCGGCGCAGCTCGGCGGCGACGTCCTCGCACAGGGCCCCCGCCCGCCGCAGCTCCTCCATGTCGGAGATCATCGGGAACATGATGCGTGCCCGACCGAAGGCGCTGGCGCGGTAGATGGCGCGCAGCTGGGCGCGGAACACCTCGGGATGCTGCAGGGCGAAACGGATGCCGCGATAGCCGAGGAACGGGTTGGTCTCGTGGCTGGTGCCGAGATAGGACGCCACCTTGTCGCCACCCAGGTCCATGGTGCGGAAGATGACCGGTCGGGGGGCCATCCGCTCCGCGACCGCGCGATAGGCGACGAACTGCTCCTCCTCGCTCGGCAGCTCGGCGCGGTCGAGATAGAAGAACTCGGTCCGGAAGAGCCCGATCGAGTCGGCTCCGGCCTCGACCGCGTTCGTGGCCTCGGCGGGCAGCTCGATGTTGGCGCCCAGCTCGATCCGGTGCCCGTCACGGGTTTCGGCGGGGAGCGCGCGCAGCCCTCCCAGTTCACGGTCGGCCTCGGCGAGCCGCTCGCGTCGCGCCTCGATGCGCGCCCGCGCCGCCTCGTCGGGGCGGAACTCGACCTCGCCGCGCGAGCCGTCCACCACGGCGAGGTCACCGGCGCGCGTCGCCTGGGTGGCCCCCTTCACGCCCACCACCGCGGGGATACCGCGGCCCCGGGCCACGATCGCGGCGTGCGAGGTGCGGCCACCGGTCTCGAGCACGAATCCGAGCACGCGCTCGCGATCGAGCAGCGCCACGTCGCTCGGCCCGATCTCGTGCGCCACCAGGATGCTCGGCGCACCGATCCCCGAAAACCCGCGCTGCCCTCCACCCACCAGATAACGCAGCACCCGACGCTCGACGTCGAGCACGTCGGAGCGGCGCTCGCGCAGATATTCATCCTCCACCCGGGCCAGCTTGGCGGCCACCCCGCTCATGTAATCGCGGAACACCACACCGGCGTTGCGCTTCTGCTCGCGGATGCCATCCAGCACCGCGCGTCGCAGGTCCGGGTCGTCGATCATCATCAGGTGGGCGTCGTAGATCGCGGCCTCCGACTCCCCGAGCTCGGCGGCGATGCCGTTGCGGATCTGCTGCAGGTCGCGTCGCGAGCGGGCGACCGCGTCCTCGAAGAACGCCACCTCCTGTTCGACCCCGGCCGGGGCGATCGGGAACTCGCGCACCGCGAGCTCCTCCGACACCACCACGAACACCGGGCCGATGCCGATCCCCGGGGATGCCGCGATCCCGCTGAGCTTCACTAGTTCATCCCTCCGAAACGGCTCGCCACCAGCTCCTGCAGCGCCGCTACCGCCTCCGCCTCGTCGGGCCCGTCCGCGCGCAGACGCAGCGACGCGCCGCTCTCGGCCGCGAGCCCGATCAGACCGAGGATGCTCTTGCCGTTCACCTCGACGTCACCGTGTCGCACGAAGATCTCCGAGCGGAAGCGACTCGCCACCTGCACGAAGACGCCGCACGTGCGCACGTGGAGACCGGACTCGTTGAGCACGACGACGTCGGCTTCCGTCACTCGCCCTCCGGGGCCCGGGGTTCCGTCCGGGAACGAACGACGGGCGCGTGATGCGCGTCCACCGCCCCGGCACATGGAACGCCGACGCCCCCCGCGTCTACCGACGCCACGCGGCCACCAGACACAGCGCACCGAGACCGAGCGCCCACTGCGTGGGCGACGGACGCGAGCGCAGTGCCGCAATCGAACCGAACAGCAGCCCCCCGAGCATCGCGGCCTGCCACACCACCGGCCGCATCACCTCCGACGGCAACAACAGCATGGCCACCAGCATGCCGAGCAGCCCGCAACCAAGCACCGCCAGACGCCGCACCAGGCCCTCGAGCCGGGTGCGGAGCGCGCCGCCCAGCACCGCCGGACCGGCGCGATAACCGATCCCGACCCCCGCGAAGCGGAGGGTGAGGTGGAGGGAGTCGTAACACAACCAGAACGCCACCGCGCCGTAGGGGCTGCCCGCCACCGCCAGGAGCACTCCCAGCGCCGCGGCGAACGGCCGTAACGTGAACCAGAACAAGCGATCCCCGAGCGCCGCGAGCGCAGAGCCCAGCACCCCCTTGACCCGCGCCATCCCCTCGGCGTCGGGCCCCGCCCCGGCCGCGCGCTGCTCCTCGAGACCGGCCGCGGCGCCGAGCGCGAGAGAGGCGAGTGTCGGCTGGGTGTTGAAGTAGGCGGTGTGCTCGGCCAGCCGCGCGCGTCGTGTCGCCTCGTCGGGATACAGACGCTCGAGCACCGGCTGGAACGCGTAGGCCCACCCGATCCCCTGCTGGCGCTCGTAGTTCCAGGTGGCCTGGAGCAGCATCGTCCGGCACGCCACCCGCCACAGGTCGTGACGCGTCAGGGCTGGCATGTCAGCGGTTCCTCAATACGAGCCAGATCCATGCGAGGGTGAGCGAGACGCCGAAGACCGCGGCGCGGGCCAGACGTCTCTGGACGAACGCGAACAGCATCTGGGCGATCCCCAGACCGAGCCACAGCGGCTCGGCGAGCCCCCACGCGCGCGCGAGACGAAGCGACTCGCGCCCCGCGAGGCCGCCGAGCAGCGTCACCCCAAGCGCGAGTGAAACGGCGGTGAACGTTACACCGACCCCGAACGAGAGGACAACGCCGGCGGTGTGGGCCGCCACCGGGGCCCGCTCGTTGCCGGCCCGCACCGACTCCTCGGTCCAGCGCGCCAGTCCCTCGTTGTGACGTCGCTGCCACTTGAGCAGCGGCACGCCGAGTGTGGCCACGACCATCCCGCACAACACCCCGAGCAGCTCGGCGCCCTCGCGGGCCATCGGGAACGGGTTCGACCGCGCCAGCGCCAGCGCCACCGCCGTCCCGACCACGCCACCGGCGGCGTAGTCCTCCGGGGTGCGGGCGCCGATCGGCAGCGTGCTCGCCGCCAGGATCTGGAGCACGATCCCCACCGCCAGCGCGGTGCCGAGATCACCCCACAGCCATCCGAGCGCGGTGGCGGTGACGAGCGGCTGGGACAACAGGGTCTGACCGGCCGGCGTGGCGTCGAGTGTCGCGACGCCGCCGAGCAGCACCGTCCACACCCACGGATCGGTCCTCATCGCGTCGCCACGCTCGGATCGAGCTCGGCGAGCGTCACCGCGCGCGTGGCCGGCACGTCCTGCACCTCGAGTCTCACCCCCGCCGCCATCAGCCGCCGCGCCGACTCCCGGTCACGATCGTCGAGGAAGACGTACTCGTTCACCTTGCTCTTGCCGGGCGCGTAGTGGAGGCCACCCAGGTTGAGCAGCGGGAACGCGGCGCCCGCCTCGCGCAACGCGAGCGCGGTGGCGAGATCGCGGACCAGTAGGAACGCGCCGCCCTCGGCGGCCGCCTCGGAGGCCCAGGCGGACGCGGTCTCGGCCACGGTCGCGACACGGACCTCGACCCCCGGCGCGCCGGAGGCGATCAACTCGCGCTCCCATGGATTGCCGGCGGAGGCGTCGTCGACCACCCAGATCCGCCGCGGCGCGAGGCGCGCGCCCCACGCGATCACCACCTGGCCGTGGAGCAACCGGTCGTCCACCCGTACCAGCGTCCAGCTCATGCGGCCGCCGCGCGCGGCCCGCCGGGCCGCGGGGTCATACCGTCTGACTGCGTTGCAGCCGGATGCTGTCCTGCCCCTTCTTGAGCAGGCGTTCGGCGAGCGCGCCCGCGTCGAGCGCGTCGCGGTTGTGCAGGAAGTCGATCAGGGTGGGGAGGTTGAGACCGGTGAGCACCATCACCTCGCCGTGACCACGTGCCGCGATCGCGCTGCACATGTGACACGAGCCGCCCCAGAAGTCGGTCAGGACCAGACCCCCGTGGGCCCAGCGCGACACGCGCTCCTCGATGGCGCGTTCGAGATCGGCCCGTGACATGCCCTCGTTGGACAGGACCTCGACGTCGTCCACCGGTCCGTACACCGTGGCAGCGGCCCGCAACAGCGCGCCGGCGAGGTCGGCGTGCATGACCACCAGCGCCGGCACCCGGCTCACTCGGTATCCTCCCGAACCCACGCCTTGGCCGCGCTCTTCCGCTTCATGAGCTGGATCAGATGCTGGTTGAGACGCTCGGCGGGCGAATAACCGCCGGTCACCTTGACCAGGTAGTTGAGCGCGATCACCTCGGCGATGACGGTGATGTTCTTGCCCGGCGTGATCGGCACCACCACGAACGGGATCTCGACCCCGAGATAGCTGGTCTTCTTCTCGTCGATGCCCACCCGCTCGTATTTCTCCTCCTCCGACCACTCGCGCAGGTTGACCTCGACCTCGAGTCGCTTCTGCAGACGGATCGAGCGGATGCCGAAGATCGCCTGGACGTCGATGATCCCGAGCCCGCGGATCTCCATATGGTGCCGCAGGAGCTGGTTGCCGCGTCCGATCAACAGGTCGCCATGACGGCGGGTGATGGTCACGACGTCGTCGGCCACCAGCCGGTGTCCACGCTCCACCAGATCCAATGCGGTCTCGGACTTTCCGATCGCGCTGCGTCCGGTGAACAGCAGCCCGACCCCGTACACGTCGACCAGCGAGCCGTGCACGGTGGTCACCGGCGCGAACTGGTGGTCGAGATAAGCGGTGAGCGAATGGATGAATGGCGTGGTGCTGAGCGGGGTCCGGACCACGGGCACGTGGCACTCGTTCGCGCGCTGGAGCAGGTAGGGCGGCACCTCGAGACCCTTGCACACCACGATCAGCGGCATCTCGAACTGGAACAGCCGGTCGATGGCCTCGCGCACGTGTGCGGGGCTGAGCGTCGCCAGATAGGTCATCTCCGTCTGGGCCAGGATCTGGATGCGCTCCGGGAGGAAGTTCTCCACGAATCCCATCAGCGCCATGCCCGGCCGATGGATGTCGCTGACCGTGATCTCCCGTTGCGACTGCAGCGACTCGGTGAGCACGTCGAGCTGCAGCTCCTGGCGCTCGTCCTCGAACAGACGCGTCGCGCTGATCCCGTCCACGCTCGACTTCACTCCTCTACCGGCCATCCGTCGAACAGACCGGTGAGGTCGTCACCCGCGCCGTCCGTCGATGACGCCCCGTCGGTCGACGGCGCCCCGTCCGCGACCCGGGGCCGGCCCCCCCGTCGACGCTGGGCGGCCCGGTCCTTCAGACGGCGCATCTGCTGCTCGAGCTGGTCGGCCGCCAGGTCGATCGCGGCGCGCGCATCGAGCCCGGCCTCGCGGGACACCAGCTCGTGCCGTTTGACCCGCAGCGTGATCTCGACCTGATGACGGTTCTTCTCCCCGGTGATCACCAGGTGGAGTTCCAGCCGGTCGCGCTCGGGGGCGCGCAGGAAGCGCGCGAGCTTCTCGAGACGAACCTGGGCGAACTGCTTGTCGTCGATGTCGAGTGTGCAATGACGGGCGGTGGTCGTGATGTTCATGACGGCTCCTCGCACTCCGCTCGTGGAACCGGCCGGCCCGGCCGGTCGTGACGCGATCGCGATTCGCAGTGGAGTCCCGCCGTTCGTGTCGCGTGGTCCGGCGACGACGGATCTAGGCCACGCGACGACGGAATCGCGCCGGCAGGATGCTGAGCTGCTCCCGATACTTGGCGACGGTGCGACGCGCGATCTTGAGCCCCTTCTCGTGCAGGAGCTCGGCGATGCGCTGGTCCGACAGCGGCTCCTTCTTGTCCTCCTCGTCGATGAGCGTCTTGATGATGTCCTTGGCGGCGCGCGCCGAGACGTCGTCCCCATCCTCGGTCTCGAGACCGCTCGAGAAGAAGAACTTGAGCTCGAACACTCCGCGTGGCGTCTGCACGTACTTGCCGCTGCACACCCGGCTCACAGTCGATTCGTGCATGTCGATCTGCCGCGCCACCTGCTGGAGCGTGAGCGGCTTGAGACCGGCGATGCCTTTGTCGAAGAAGTCGCGTTGCTCGCGGATGATGCAGTTCATCACCTTGATCATGGTGCGGCGCCGCTGCTCGATCGTCTGGATGAGCCAGCGCGCCGAGTTGAGCTTGCCCTGGATGTATTCGCGGGTCTTGCCCGCCTCGGAGTCCTTGGGCGCGCCCTTGCGGTCGCGCAGCACGCTCTCATAGGCGGCGGAGATGCGCAGACGCGGCACGTTGCGGTCATTGAGGAGCACCACGTACTCGTCGTCCACCCGCTCCACGAGCAGGTCCGGCACCACGTACTTGGGGTCCTCCTCGGAGACCTCGAGACCCGGTCGCGGGTTGAGGGTGGCGATCATGTCGGCGGCGGCCTGGACTTCCTCGACCGAGACCCGCAGCTGCCGCGCGATCTCGGGGAAGCGTCGGTTGACGATGTGGTCGAAGTGGTCGTGGATGATGCGCCACGGCAGGGTGTCCTTCTCGCCGCGGGCGGCGAGCTGGATGAGCAGACACTCGCGCAGGTCGCGCGCCCCCACCCCCGCCGGCTCGAGCGACTGGATCGCGAGCAGCGCCCGGAGCACCTCGTCGGCCGGCTCGCCGAGCGCCGTCGCCACCACGTCGACCGGCGTGCTCAGATAGCCGCGGTCGTCGAGCGATCCGATCAGGAACTCGGCGATCCGCGTACGACGCCCCGGGACGTCGAGGAAGTGGAGCTGCTCGAGCAGGGTCTCGGCGAGCGTGGTACGGGTGACCTGGACCTTTTCGAGGAACTCGGGATTGGTCTCGCTCTGGGGCACGTAGGCCCGGTCGAACGCGCCGTCCTGCATGTACTCCGACCAGTCGATGTCGTCCTCCTGACCGGGCTCGGCCGGCTCCTCGTTGTTCTTCTCGTCGGCCGACTCCTCGCGCTCGATGTCCTCGCTCTCGGTGAGCTCGTCGACCTCCTCGAGCATGGGGTTCTGCATGATCTCCTGCTTGAGGATCGCCTGCAGCTCCAGGGTCGGCACCTGCAGCAGCTTGAGCGCCTGCTGCAGACGCTGGGTCATGATCAGCGCCGGCCTCTGCGACAGCTGCAGCGAGTGCTTGATCTCCATCAGCGGCTCCCGTTCACAGGGTGAAGCGTTCGCCCAGATAGATCTGGCGGGCCTTGGGGTCGTTGGCGAGCTGCTCGGCCGACCCCTGCAGCAGGATGCGGCCCTCGTACATGATGTAAGCCCGATCGGTGATCCGCAGGGTCTCGCGGACGTTGTGGTCGGTGATCAGCACGCCGAGCCCACGGTCACGCAGACGCGCGACCACGTCCTGGATCTCGGCCACCGCGATCGGATCGATGCCCACGAACGGTTCGTCGAGGAGCATGAACTGCGGGCGCCGCGCCAGCGCGCGGGTGATCTCGACACGCCGTCGTTCGCCCCCGGACAGCTTGTGCGACTGCCGATCGGCGAGGTGCGTCAGGTTGAGGTCCTCGAGCAGCGTCGCGAGACGCCGGTCGCGCTCGGTCTTGTCGAGACCCATGGTCTCGAGCACCGCGAGCACGTTCTCGCGCACGGTGAGCCGGCGGAAGATGCTCGGCTCCTGGGCGAGATAGCCGAGCCCCATCCGCGCCCGCTGGTAGACCGGTTCCTCGGTGATGTCACGACCGTCGAGCAGGATGCGGCCGGCACTGGGTCTGAGCAGGCCGACCACCATGTAGAACGATGTGGTCTTGCCCGCGCCGTTGGGTCCCAGCAGGCCCACCACCTCGCCACGACGCACGTACATGCTGACGTCGCTCACCACGCGCCACTTGCCGTAGTAGCGCTCGATCCCCTCGGCGACCAGGGCGTCCTTCGCGGGGGCCTCGAGAGGCCGATCGACGGTGGTGGCGGCGGCGGTGTCGGTCATCGCGACGGTCCCGTCGTGCCGACCTTCCCCTTCGGACGCGCGGGCCCGGCCGGGGCCGCGGGCTGCGCCTCGAGGAGCCCGCCGGACGCGGTGCGCACCGTGGCCCGTACCTCGCGCTTGAACTCGTAGTGCTCGAGACCGGGATCGCTCTCGAACCCGTACCCGGTCAGCACGTTCCCGCCCTTCTGATCGATGCGCACGAACTCGTCGCTGAGGATCTTCTGGGTCTCGTTGACGAAACGGAGGGACTGGGTGGTCAGACGCACGCCCTCGCGGGTCTGCACCACCACGTCGCCGTGCACCGACATGTCACGACGCACCTGGTTCAGCTCGCCTTCTCGCGAGGTGAGGGTCGAGCTGCGCTCCCCGTGCTCGTCGTAGAAGTCGACCCGGACGCCACGCGCGACCACCACGCTGCGGGCGTTGTAGACCGAGGCGTGCTGGGCGTAGAGCTTCCACTCGACGCGGCCCTGATCGGTCTCGGACATGTTGAAGTCGGTCGCCTCCTGGTCCGGCAGATCCGCGGCCGGGGCGCTTCCGTCCAGCGACGTGTGACGATCACAGCCGGTGGCCAGCATCAGCACCAGACACACGAGCGCCGGTGTCGGACGTGGCGGTGTGGGCAGCGTGTGGGGCATGGCGGCGAGGGTCCCGGTCGTGTCGTCGAGAGTCTTGCGCGCTTCCGAAGGCGACGCTAACAAACGGTCTGTGCCCCCGCAAGCACGCCCTGTGCCAATTTCGTCTCCTGGGGGTTATCGGCCTGACCTACAGGAACTTGACGCGCCGGCGGCGGTCATGGCGACGGCCGGTCGGGTGCCGGGGGAGGGAGGCGACGCTCAGGCGGCCATCGGGATGCCGACGAGGGTCAGCGGGCGCGCAGACAGTCGTGCAGATGGAGCACGCCGATCGGCTGCCGATCCTCGTTCAGCACCACCAGGGCGGTGATCGGTCCCTGCGGGCGCTCCTCCATTTGACGCACCGCCGCGGCCACCAGGGCCTCGGGCGTGATGGTGCTGGGGGCCCGGCTCATCACGTCCTTCGCGGTGAGCGACCAGGGGTCGGGGTTGGCTACGAGGATCCGCTTGAAGTCGCCGTCGCTCACCACGCCGGCGAGTCGTCCGGCACCGTCCACCACGGCGGTGATGCCGAGCCGCTTGTCCATGATCTCGAGCATCACCTCGCGCAGCGCGGCGGCCTCCCCCACCCGCGGCAGGGCGTCGCCGTCGTGCATCAGCTCCGCGACGCGGCGCGAGGCGGCGCGCCCGATGACCCCGCCGGGGTGGAGGAAGCGGAAGTCGTCGGGCTTGAAGCCGCGCCGCTCGAGCAGCGCCACCGCCAGACAGTCTCCCATCACCTGGGCCAGCGTGATGCTGGTGGTCGGGGTCAGATCCATCGGACAGGCCTCCCGCACCGGACCGGTCACCAGGGTCACCGTGCTCTTCGACGCCAGCGCGGAGCGCGGCTCCGAGACGATGGACACCAGCGGGATGCCGTGTCGCTCCAGGTAGGGCAGCAAGGCCAGGAGCTCGTCGCTGGCGCCGCTCTTCGAGAGGAACAGTGCGGCGTCGCCCGGGGTGAAGAGTCCGGCGTCGCCGTGCAGCGCGTCGGCCGGGTGCAGGAAGACCGCCGGGGTGCCGGTGCTCGTGAGGGTGGCGGCGAGCTTGTGCGCCATGAGTCCGCTCTTGCCCACACCGGACACGATCACCTTGCCGCGACACGCGGCCAGCGTCTCGACCGCGGCCACGAACGACGCGTCGAGCCGGCCCTCGAGTCCCGCCACCGCCGCGCTCTCGGTGCGGATCACCTCGCGCGCCAGGGCCAGCAGCTCGTCGGCGCGGGTCACCGGGTGGGCGGGCTCGGCGCGGTCGGATCCACTCATGGCAGCACCTCGTAACGTTCGAGCACGCGGCGCCAGACCCCGTTGTGCCGGAGCAGCATCTCCACCGCCTCGCGCACCGCGCCCCGGCCGGCCGCGCTGCGTGTCACGGTGTGCGCCAGCGACCGCACCTCGTCGACCGCGTCGGCCACCGCGATGCGCCAGCCCACCCGCTTGAGGAGCGCCACGTCGGGCAGATCGTCGCCGATCATGGCGCACTCGCGCCACTCGGTGCCGACCCGCGACCGCACCCGCTCGGCGACCGCCACCTTGTCCCGCTCGCCCAGATAGTGCTCGAGACCCAGGTCCTGCATGCGCAGCTCGCCGGCGCGGCTCGACCGCCCGGAGATGACCACCGGCAGCAGACCGAGCCCCTTCGCCCACTCGAGCGACAGACCGTCGCGGACGTGGAAGTTGCGGAAGTCGCCCTGGGTGTCGAAGCCCACCACCCCGTCGGTCAGCGTGCCGTCGAGATCGAGGAACAGGATCTTGACTGGCCCGGGCACCGGAGCCCGCGCCGCTCGGGCCGTGCCTCGACGATTGGCCGCCACCCCACCCGCGCGCTTCGCGCGTCTACGGCTAGCCACGACGCGCCTCTCGGGAGGCCCGATGGAGCGCGCGCGCCTCGTCGAGGAAGCGCGGCGCTTCGGCCAGCGGCAGCTGGGTCTCGGCGTCCGATCGCGCCCCCGCCGGGTCGGGGTGCGCCTCGAAGAACAGACCGTCGATCCCGCACGCCACCGCGGCGCGCATGAGGGGGAAGGCGAACTCGCGCTGCCCACCACTCTGCTCGCCACCCGGGCGTTGCAGGCTGTGGGTGGCGTCGTACACGACCGGCCATCCGGTCTTCGCCATGACCACGAGACCACGCATGTCGACCACCAGGTCGTGATAGCCGAAGGTGGTGCCCCGCTCGGTGAGCAGCACCCGCTCGCATCCGGCGGCGGTGAGCTTGGCGGCGGCCTGAGCCATGTCCTCGGGGGCCAGGAACTGTCCCTTCTTGACGTTCACCGCGCGACCGGTGCGCGCCGCCGCCTGCAACAGGGCGGTCTGACGCGACAGGAACGCCGGGATCTGGAGACACTCGGCGACCTGGGCGGCGGCTGTGACCTCGTCCGTGTCGTGCACGTCGGTGAGCACCGGCACTCCGAGCGTGTCGCGAACCTCGGCCAGCACCGCCAGCGCCTGGTCCATCGGCAGCCCGGTGAACGAGCGGACGCTCGAGCGGTTGGCCTTCCGATACGAGGACTTGAACACGAACGGCAGATCACGCGACGCGCACGCCCGAGCCAGGGTCTCGGCGGTGCGCAGCACCATGTCGCGGTCCTCGACCACACACGGGCCGGCGATCACCAGCAGCCGCTCGCCGCCCGCCTCGGCCGAACCGATCGCGAACCGGCGCTCGCTCACACGCTCCTCAGCACGAGCGCGGGTCCGGCTCCCCGCCGCGCCCGCGCAGCGCGATCGCCGGCGGCAG
>JBIOKD010000025.1:0-19026 GCA_044451485.1 Candidatus Eiseniibacteriota bacterium
CCGAACACCCTGCGTGCCTGGGAGCGCCGATACGGTCTGGTGCGACCCGAACGAACACCGAGTGGGTACCGCCTTTACACCGCCGAGGATCTGCAGCGTCTCAAGGACATCCACTCGCTGCTCGAGCAGGGTTTGCCGGTCGGCCAGGTCGCCGAACGACTCGGCCCGCCACGCGCGCACGAGACCGCGCGTCCACGTCGCCGCGGATTCGAGCCCGAGACGCCGGTCGCGGCACCGGCCGAGTCGGCCAGCTCGCCCGAGGACGTCGAAGCGTTCCGTGCCCGGATCCGACGCGCCGCCCTCGCGCAGGACGCCAACGCGCTGAACAAGCTGTTCGGACGCGCGGTGGGACTCTACTCGGTCCGCGAGGCGTTCGACCAGGTGCTGTTGCCGGTGGTGCGCCAGCTCCGCGACGAGGCCTCGAGCGGGGATCCGACCCGACTCGCCGCCACCGACCTGCTGATGTCGTTCGCCCGCACCCGGGTGAATGCCGTGCTCCAGGGCATGCGCCCGCTGCATCAGCAACCGCAGGTGCTGTGCGCGACCACCGACGGCACCCGGCTCGAGAGCGATCTCATGCAGTTGACACTCGAGCTCGGGCTCGAGCGGGTGAGCGCCCGGTACATGGGCGCCGACGCGTCCCAATCGGAGCTGGTGGAGGCCACCGGCGCCAAGAGTCTCAAGGCGGTGGTGGTGGCGTGCGACTCGCCCGCGGCGCGTGAGGCGGTGATGGGGCTCAGGCAGAAGCTGAGGCACCATCCGCGTCAGCCGGCGCTGTGCGTGCTGGTGCCCCAGGCGCTGCTCGGCGCGGCGTGGATCGCGGAGATCGGCGCGCGGGCGCTGCCGGCCGACACGTTCTCGGCCGCGCAGGCGCTGCTGGGGATGATCACGCAGTTCTGACCGCCTCGGCGAGCCCCCGCGTCCTCGGGGGCGCCGCACCGATCCGACCGGGGCGCGAGCGGGCTATGGCTTGGGCGTGCGACGGCCTTCCATGTCGCGCGCCCGCTGGAGCCGCTGCTCGTCGCCGCGACCCTTGCGATAGCCAAAGAGGTAGGTGAACAGGATCGCCATGGCGTGCAGCAGCCACCATCCCGGCTCGAGAAAGCTCAGCCCCCGCGGCAGCACCGTCCCGGCGGTATCGAGGATCATCGTGGTTTCGCCCCCAGTCGGGTGAGGAACGCGCGGTCACCCTCGAGCACCGAGGCCAGATCCACCTCGTCGGGGGTCCACCAGCGCAGGTCGTGCACCGCCTCGCTCGCGGGGCGCGGCTCGCCCTCGAACGTGGCGCGGATGAAATGGACGTCGACCCGCGTGCCGTGCGGGTAGTCGTGCCGCTCGACCGCCAGCGTCTCGTGCGCGGTCGCGCGCACGCCGAGCTCCTCGGCCAGCTCGCGCACCAGCGCCGCTTCGGGTGTCTCGCCCGCCTCGATCTTGCCGCCCGGCATCTCCCACTGGAGTCCGAGTGGTCCGCCGGGCGGGCGGCGGGTGAAGAGCATGCGCCCGTCACGCCACACCACCGCGGCCACCACGCGCAGGCGGGGTGTGGTGTCGGCGGTCGGAGCGCTCACACGGGTCACGTCCGCCAGCATCGCATCGCCGGCGGCCGGCATCAACCGCGGGGGAGCCGCGCCGCGGCGCGCTCGAAGCGCTGCAGGTAGCGCCGGTCCCCCGCGGCGCGGGCGGCGATCGCCTCGCGCGCGAGGGCGCTCAACCTCGTCGCCTCGGCGGTGTCGAGACGTCGCTTGTGTCGCAGCCCGGCGGGGAGCCGCAGATAGCTCGGCGGATGATCGACCACCAGCGGCGAGCGCGCCAGCGCCCACAGGTCACACGCCCGCTCGCCGCGTGGCACCAGACCACGCGCCTGCAGCAGATGCGTCAGCTCGTGGGCGATGGTGAAGTGATCGAGCCGTCGCGGTCGCACCCACACGCCGGGCTGATCGGGATCGAGCGAGCCCCAGCCGAGCACCCCGGGCTTCTGCGCCAGCCCCACCCGGACGGTGATCCCGTCCAGCTCCGGGAAAAACGCGCGCACGAAGTCGAGACGCTCGCGGATCCGCGCCGCGTGACGCGAGCTCGTGACCAGACGCGAGAAGCGCCAGCGCGGGGACTCGGGTCCGAGATCCAGCGCGAGCTGTTCGAGCGCGCGGGCGCGACGCGCGCGGCGTCGCGACGAACGCAATGGATCGGGGCGCTCGCGACGCGACGGCGTCGCGGCGGACGAGATCGGACTCATGCATCCCTCGCGATGGTCGGCACCTCCGTGGCCAGCCCATGTCGTCCCACGGAGCGTAGGGTTGCACAGCCCGCGTCGTGGCACAACGCCGTCTTGCGTCGCGCGCGCACGGAGACGCACACTGCGCGCATGCAAGCGTCCGAGCCGGATCCACGCGAGGCCGTCCAGGTGCCCGAACCGGCGGCGCCGCGACGAGCGGGTGGGCCCATGCCGGCCGACGAGAGCGCCGGGTTCTACGCCTGGTGCCGGTGCGCGCGCTCGCGTCACGTGCCCTATTGCGACGGCGCGCACGGTGCCAGTGGTCTCCTGCCGCTGATCGTCCATCTGGACCACGCCCAGACGGTGCGCTGGTGTGGATGCGGCCGGACCGGCACGCCGCCATGCTGTGACGATCGCGGCTGCATGCGCGGCCCCGGCGTCGGCGTGGCCTGAGAGCCGAAGACTCTCGTCGCGGTCCGCCGCTCGTTGAGGTCCGCAACACCTCGCCGTCCGCGCCACGTCCCCGCCGTGCCCCGATCCGCTGGCGTGGCGCCGCCGTCTCTGCGAGACTGCCGCGCCCGGACGACACGGTCACGAGGAGCCATGCCGGAACTGTCGGTCGTCATCCCGATCTACAACGAGCGCGACAACCTGGGCCCGCTGCTCGCCGAGCTGCGGGCGGCGCTGGCCGCCGTTGGTCGCAGCCACGAGATCGTGCTCGTGGACGACGGCAGCGTCGACGGCAGTGCCCAGGTGCTGATCGATGAAGTGGCGAAGGACCCGCACCTGGTGCCGGTGCTGTTCGAGCGCAACGCCGGTCAGAGCGCGGCACTCGCGGTCGGGATCCAGCGCGCGCGTGGCGAGGTGATCGTCACCCTCGACGCCGATCTGCAGAACGACCCCGCCGATCTTTCACGCGTGCTCGCCGCGCTGGACGGCGCCGACGTGGTGTCGGGGATCCGTGCCCGGCGTCACGACTCGTGGTTGCGGCTGCTGTCGTCGCGGATCGCCAACTGGACCCGTCGTCGCGTGCTCGGCGATCCGGTCACCGACATCGGCTGCTCGTTCAAGGCCTATCGTCGCGAGACGCTGGTGGGCATGCCGTACTTCGTCGGCGTGCATCGCTTCCTGCCGGCGTTGTGCGTGTTTCGCGGCGCCCGGCTGGTCGAGGTCCCGATCTCACACCGCGCGCGGCGTCACGGAGTCTCGAAGTACGGCGTCGGCAACCGGTTGTGGCGCGGCATCGTGGACCTGGTGGGTGTGAGCTGGCTCAAGCACCGGCTGCTGCACTACCGGGTGAAGCCGTTGGCGGACCGCACGCCCACGCCACCCGACGGCCCTGGCGCGGGACCCGGTCAGCGGCTATAGTCCCGGCCAGCGCCCCCCACGCCATTCCGGCCGTCACGGAACGACGACCGCAGAGGAGATACCGCATGACGCATCGAGCATGGATGCTCGCCGCGCTGGCCATCTTCCTGGCCGCGCCCGCCATCGCCACCGCCGGATCCATCCGCGGAATCGAAGCCACCCTCAACACGGTGTTCCAGAAGGACCAGACCTCGTTCTCGGGGGTCGGTCTGCGGCTGCACGTCGCCGGACCGGCGTCGATCCCCGACATGAGCTTCGTCCCCACGATGCAGTACTGGAGCAACCGCAACAACATCTCGGCGTTCGGGATCAGCTCGCAGCGCTCCGACGCGGCGCTGGGCCTCGAGACGCGCTATACGTTCTCGACCGTGTCGCTCCAGCCCTATCTCGGCGCCAGCTACGGCATCCACTTCATGACCGACGAGGTCACGACACCGGCGACCGGCAGTCAGAGCCAGACCCTGACCAAGGGCGCGCTGGGTGTGCTCGGCGGCATCTCGGTGCCGCTGGCCGGGAACCTGCACAACGACTTCGGGCTGCAATACGCCTTCCTCGGCGATCGCGCGCAGCTCAAGCTCGACTGGGGATTCCGCTACGCGTTCTGAGCCGGAGGCAGATCACACGTGAGGTGATGCCGCGGGGCCCGGACCGCGATGGCTGAAACGTTCGCGCCGGCCGGGATGGCGGCCGGCTCGTCTTGCTCCGGATCCCGCGGAAATCGGATCAGTGCCGATCGTGACCGTGGCCGTGGTCGTGATTGTCGTCGTCGCCGCGATCCTTCCAGGCGGCCTTGCCATGGTGCCAGCCCGGAGGCACGTCGTCACGTTCCGCGACCACTTCCGGACGATGCCGCCAGTGGTACTGGCGATCGTTCATGGCGAAAATCGGACGCGGCACGTAGCGGGTCTCGACCGCTACGAACGGACCGCGATAGCTGCGCGCGCGATACCACCAGCCGTCGTTGTAGATGTAGAACATGCCGCCGTACCGGAAGTAGTCGTAGCCCACGCGATTGTCGTTCACCACGTAGACCTGCGGACCCGGCACGTACACCCAATCCGGCGAGTGACGATAGACCACCACCGGCGGTGGCGGGGCGTTTCCGAGCTGCACACCGATGCTCACCGAGGTGGCGGCGGAAGCGGCCGAGCCGAGACCGGTCGCGGCGAGCGCCAGGAGCAACGCCGCCGTCATGGCGATGCGCGTCTTCATGGGGTCCTCCCTTGGGGTTCGCCCGGGCCCGCATGGCCCGGCGGTTCGTGAGTCCCGCCCGGACTTTGCACGTGCCGTGCCCAACCCGTCCTGGAGTGGCGCGGGTGTCGCAGATCGCGACGATTCGAGCCGTGCGCGCCGATCTGAAACATCCGGGAGGGCCCGGAGGGGCGCTTTTCGTCGCGCTTCGCAAGACCCGAACGTGGATCTCGCATGACCTTGACCCGGCGGCGGAGGGTGCCGGCCCGGGCGTCCCGTGGCGTGCAACAGGTTGTGGCGGGGGCGCACCGGTGGGGACACCGTTACCGGGTAACTTCGCCACGACGAGCGGACATCGGGCTCCGGTCGGTGGCCCCGGGCGCCTGGGGCATCCCGGGCGCGACGTCACCAGATACGCCGATCTAGAACGAGTATCCGAGCAGACTCGGATCCGGCATCAGCTCCGGACTCCACGGATCGGGCATCAGGTCGACGTCGCAGTCCTGCGGCACCACGCTCTGCGCCGCCGCCTTCACGTCCGCCACCATCTGGGGCGCGTAGGGACAGAACGGCGTGGTGAGCATCATGCGGATGAGCGTCTTGCCCGGGGTGATCGCGATCTCGCGGATGAGACCGAGATCGATGACCGACAGCCCGATCTCGGGATCCATCACGGTCTCGAGCGCCGAGCGCACCGCCATCTCCTGCTGGGACGGTGCCGCGGCCGGCGTCGATCCGGTCGCGGCGGGCGCCCCGGCGGATGTCGGAGCAGCGGGAGCGGCGTCCGGTGCGGGAGCGGCGGGCGCCCCGGCCGAGGCGGACGTCTGTCCACCCGGAGCGTACGGCGACGCCGCGGGCTCCGGATCGGGCGGGTAGGGCTTGCCGGTGTGCGGGTTGATCTCGTCGCGATCGCTCATGACCACTCCACCTGGATCTGGTCCCCTTCGACCCGGACCGGATAGTGCGCCACCGGTGCGGTGGCAGGCATGCTCAGCGCGGTGCCGGTGCGGATGTCGAAGCGCGCGCCGTGACGCGGGCATTCGATCTCGTGCCCGCTCACCGTTCCGCTCGCCAGCTCGCCGCCGTCGTGGGTACAGATGTCGTCGATGACGTGGTACTCGCCGTCGATGTGGAACACCGCGACGGGCTGGTCGTCGAGACGCACCACCTTGGCGCCGCCGTCGGGGATCTCGCCCGCGCGCGCCACCGTGATCCAGCGCTTCATCGCCCGCCCCCGCTCGCGTCTTCGTCTTCTTCCCCCGGCCACTGTGGGAGACCGTAGATGCCGGCCTTGAGCGTCTTGAGCGCCAGCAACGCGCACTTGAGACGCACCGGTCCGAGATCGATGCCGATCATCTCCAATACCTGCTCGCGCCCCATCCCACGCACCTCGTCGAGCGTCTTCCCCTCGACCGCCTCGCACAGCATCGAGGCCGACGCCTGGCTGATCGAGCAGCCGGTCCCCGAGAAGCGCACCTTCTCGATCCGACCGTCGGCGATCTTGAAGTCCATGCGGATGCGATCGCCACAGAGCGGGTTGGCGTCCTCGTAGGTCACCGTGGCGTCGTCGAGCGTGCCGTGACAGCGCGGGTGCTTGTAGTGCTCGAGGATGTGCTCGCGGTACAGATCGTCCCAGCCGGTCATCGCGCGAACACCTTCCGGGTCTCGTGCAGACCCTCGATCATCGCGTCCACCTCCCACTCGAGCGAGTAGCAGTGGAACGACGCCCGCGCGCTGGCCGGGATCCCGAGCGCGTCGTGAAGCGGCATCGCGCAATGGTGCCCGGCCCGCACGCACACCCCGCGACGGTCGAGCACCGCCGCCGCGTCGTGCGGGTGGATGCCCTCGAGCGTGAAGGCGATGACGCCGCCGCGCCGGTCGGCCGCCGGCCCCAGCACACGCAGTCCGGGCACCTCGGCCAGCCGCTCGAGCGCGTAGACCGCCAGCGCCCGGTCGTGCGCCCACACCGCGCTCATGCCGAGTGCTTCCAGCTCGTCGATCGCGGCGCCGAAGCCGATCGCCTCGGCGATCGGCATGGTTCCGGCCTCGAACTTCCAGGGCAGCTCGTTCCACTTGGAGCCGGTGAGCTTGACCTCGCGGATCATCTCGCCGCCGCCCAGGAACGGCGGCATCGCCTCGAGCAGCTCGCGTCGTCCGGCCAGCGCGCCGATCCCGGTCGGACCGAGCATCTTGTGCGCGGTGAACACCAGGAAGTCGGCGCCGAGCGCGCGCGCGTCGACCGGCATGTGGGGCACGCTCTGCGACGCGTCCACCAGCACCAGCGCTCCGGCCGCGTGCGCCTGGGCGGCGATCTCGGCGACCCGGTTCACGGTCCCGAGGACGTTCGAGAGATGCACGACGCCCACCAGCTTCACGCGTCCGTCGGCGAGCAGCCCGGGGAGCGCGCCCAGGTCCAGCTCGCCCTCACGGGTGATCGGGACGAAGCGCAGCTCGACCCCGGTCGCCTCGGCGAGCAGCTGCCAGGGCACGAGATTCGCGTGGTGCTCCATCACCGTGAGCACCATCGCGTCACCGGTACGGAGGTGGGCACGACCCCAGGTGTTGGACACCAGGTTCACCGCCTCGGTGCTGTTGCGGGTGAAGATCAGCTCGCGTGGTGTGACCCCGACGAAGCGGGCCACCTTGCGACGTGCGTCCTCGTACGCCGCGGTCGCCTCCTCGGCGATCCGGTAGATGCCACGATGGATGTTCGAGTTGATGGTGCGGTAGTAGCGGTCCATCGCCTCGAGCACACGGTCGGGCTTCTGCGAGGTCGCGGCGCTGTCCAGATACGCCAGCGACGCACCGTGCTCGCGGAAGATCGGGAAGCGCTCGCGCACCACGCGTGGGTCGAAACCGGCCGGGACGGCCGCGGCCGCTCCGTGCACGCCGGTCGACGGACTCATGGGGTCATCCGATCTTGCGCTCGATCTCGGCGCGCAGCTGCTCGCGCACGTGCTCGAGCGGGATGCGATCGAGCACCGGCGCGAAAAAACCCTCGACGATGAGCCGTTTGGCCTCGTTGTCGGGCAGACCGCGCGCCTCGAGATAGTACATCTGCTCCGGGTCGACGTGTCCGATGGTGGCGCCGTGCGTGCAGCGCACGTCGTTGGCCAGGATCTCGAGACCGGGGATGCTGTCGGCGCGCGCGGTTTCGGACAGCAGCAGGTTGCGATTGGCCTGATAGGCGTCGGTCCGCTGCGCGTCGACACTCACCTGGATCAGCCCCTGATACACACTGCGCGCGTGGTCCTTGAGACACGACTTGATGAGCAGATCGCTCGTGGCGTGGTCCTTCAGGTGCCGCTGCAGCGTGTGCAGATGGAAGTGCTGTCGGCCGTCGCCGAAGATGAAGCCGTGCACGAACGCCTGCGCGCCCGGGCCGTCGAGATCGAAATAGGCGTTGGCCTTGGTCATCCGGCCGCCGAGCATGGTCTGGATCCACTGCAGCTCGGCGTCACGGCCGAGCCGGGCGCGCGAGTTGCCGTAGTGATAGACGTTGCGTCCCCACTCCTGCAACGAGCCGTAGACCAGCCGGGCACCGTCACCGACGAACACCTCGGTGCCACCGGCGAAGAACGCGGCGCCCTCGACGGTGTCGGACAACTGCTCCTCGATCACGGTCGCGCTCGCGTTCCTGCCGAGCACGATCACCGTGCGTGGCGCGGCGAGCTGTCCGGCCCGGTCGAGCCACTGCACGAGCCGCACCGGGAGGGCCGCCGCCACGCCGTCCGGCACCCAAACGAACGCACCGCCCGCGCGCACCGCCTCGCCGATCGCGGTGTAGCGGTCGTAGTCGGCGGTCAGCAGCGCGCCCAGCCACGGCTTCAGCTTGCTGGCGTGTTCCTTCATGGCCCGGTCGAGCGAGCACACGATCACGCCCTGCTTCTCGAGCGCGGGATGCGTCTGCTCGATCGCGGTGTCGGCGCCACGTTGCACCACCAGCGCCAGGTTCTCGCGCTCGAGGGCGAGCCGCTCGATCACCGTGTGCGGCAGGTCGTCGAGGTTGCGGGCCCGGCCGCCACCGATCGCGGGATCGAGCGAATCGAGCGGCAGCGAGCGGAAGTCGGTCCGCCGCCACAGCTCGTCCTCGCGACTCGGGAACTCCATCGCCCGCGCGTTCGCGGCGGCATGTCGGCGGCGGGCGAGCGCCCAATCGGGCTCGCCCGCCTTCGCGGCACGCGTGTCGGCGGCGGCGAGCCAGCCCGCCAGCGTGGCCGCATGAGTGTCGTTCGCGATCGTCGTCGTCATCCGACCGATCCCTCCATCTGGAGCTGGATCAGCCGGTTCATCTCGACCGCGTACTCCATCGGCAGCTCCTTGACGATCGGCTCGATGAACCCGGACACGATCATCGCCGCGGCCTCGTCCTTGCCGATGCCGCGACTGGTCAGATAGAAGAGCTGCTCGTCACCGATCTTGGACACCGTGGCCTCGTGACCGATGGTGACCTGGTCCTCCTCGATCTCCATGTACGGGTAGGTGTCGGAGCGCGAGTGCTCGTCGAGGATCAGCGCGTCACAGTTGACGGTCGAGCGGCAGTTCACCGCCCCCTTCTGCACCTTTACCAGACCGCGGTAGCCGGCGCGGCCGCCGTCCTTGCTGATCGATTTGGAGACGATCTTGCTGCTGGTGTCGGGGGCGCAGTGCACCGCCTTGGCGCCGGCGTCCTGGTGCTGGCCCTTGCCGGCGAACGCGATGGACAGCACCTCGCCGTGGGCGCCCGGCTCCATCATGTAAATGGCCGGGTACTTCATGGTGAGCTTGGAGCCCAGGTTGCCGTCCACCCACTCCATGGTGGCGTCCCGGTAGGCGACCGCCCTCTTGGTCACCAGGTTGTAGACGTTGTTCGACCAGTTCTGGATGGTGGTGTAGCGGCAGCGACCACCCTTCTTGACGATGATCTCGACCACCGCCGAGTGCAGCGAGTCGCTCGAGTAGATCGGCGCCGTGCAACCCTCGACGTAGTGCACGTAGGCGCCCTCGTCGACGATGATCAACGTGCGCTCGAACTGGCCCATGTCCCTGGTGTTGATCCGGAAGTAGGCCTGCAGCGGCACGTCGACGTGCACGCCCTTCGGCACGTAGATGAACGAGCCGCCCGACCACACCGCCGAGTTGAGCGCCGCGAACTTGTTGTCGGTCGACGGGATCACGGTGCCGAAGTACTGCTTGAACAGCTCCTCGTGGTCGCGCAGACCCTGGTCACAGGACAGGAAGATCACGCCCTGCTTCTCGAGGCTCTCCTTGATCTTGTGATAGACCACCTCGGAGTCGTACTGCGCGCCGACACCGGAGAGGAACTTCTGCTCGGCCTCCGGGATGCCCAGCTTGTCGAACGTGCGCTTCATGTCGGCCGGCACGTCCTCCCAGGACTTGGCCTCGTCGGAGGTTGGCTTGACGTAGTAGTAGATGTCCTGGAAGTCGATCTGCGACAGGTCGCCGCCCCACGTCGGAAGTGTCTTCTTCTCGAAGATCTCAAGCGCGTTGAGACGGTAATCGGTCATCCACTGTGGCTCGCCCTTCATCTTCGAGATCTCCTCGACGATGCTCCGGTCGAGGCCCTTGCGGATCCGGAAGACGTACTGGTCGCTGTCGTGGAATCCGTACTTCTCCGCGTACTGCTCGCGGACGTCGACGCCGGGCGTGGAGCTCATCGGACCGCCTCCTCGTTCCCCTCTCGGACCCAGTCGTAGCCACGCGTCTCGAGTTCGAGCGCGAGCTCCGGTCCGCCGGACAGCTGGATGCGGCCGTCCTTCATGACATGGACCTTGTGCGGCTTGATGTAGTTCAGGATCCGGTTGTAGTGGGTGATGACGAGCACCCCGATGTCCGGTCCGGCCAGCGCGTTGACGCCGTCCGAGACCACCCGCAGCGCGTCGATGTCGAGACCGGAGTCGGTCTCGTCCATGATCGCGATCTCGGGCTTGAGGATCGCCATCTGCAGGATTTCGGCGCGCTTCTTCTCGCCGCCCGAGAACCCGTCGTTGAGATATCGGGTGGCGAACGACTCGTCCATCTTGAGCACCGCCATCTGCTCGCGCAGCAGCGCGCGGAAGGTCTTCGGATCGATGCCCTTCTTGTGCGGCACCCGGCCGTCCGGCTCGGCCGGCGGCGGAGTGATGCGCGCGTTGAGGGCGGCGCGCAGGAAGTTGGCCACGGTCACACCCGGGATCGCGACCGGGTACTGGAACGCCATGAACAGCCCGAGCCGCGAGCGCTCGTCGGTCTCCATCTCGAGGATGCTCTGGCCGCGGAAGCGGATGTCGCCACCGGTGACCTCGTACTTGGGGTGACCCATCAGGGTGTTGGCGAACGTGCTCTTGCCGGACCCGTTGGGGCCCATCAGCGCGTGGATCTCCCCCTTGGCCACCTCGAGGGACAGACCCTTCAGGATCTCCTTCCCCTCGATGGAGACCCTCAGGTCCTCGACCACCAGCTCGGGTGTGTTGTTCATGTCCTGGTCGTGTTCCTTCGGCGCCGCGTGTCGGCGGCCCGGTTGTGGGACCGCCAGGCGCCGCCGCATCCGGCGCGCGCCGCGGGTCCCGTTCGTGATCAGACCGAGAAGCTCTCCCCGCACGCGCAGCTGTGCCGCACGTTCGGGTTCTCGAACTTGAAGCCGGCGCCCATCAGCCCCTCGACGTAGTCGATACGGGTGCCACCGAGCAGCACGGCGCTCTTGAGATCGACGTACAACGTGATGCCCTGGCTCGCCACCACCTCGTCGCCAGGGCTCTCCGACTCGCAGAACTCCATGAAGTAGGAGTTCCCGGAGCACCCGCCGCCACGCACTCCGATGCGCAGACCGGCCCCGGGCGTGCCGCGCTGGGCCAGCAGCTCTCGCACCTTGTCGGCGGCCACCGGGGTGAGATCGACGATCGCGCTCGTGTCGTTCTGCGATTCCTGCATGGTGTGCTGTTCTCCGTGTGACGCGGACCCCTCGGGCCCGCCCGATGGACGTCTCAAACGCCTGGCCGGCGCGGCCGGTCGACTTCCTGGAGCGGCACGAACGCGCTGCGTCGTGAGCGCGGCCGCACCGAACGCTCGGGTCGCGAGGTGATGCCGGCCACCAGTGCCGGCTCGTTGCTCATGCCGTGGTCCACCTCGCAGTGCACACAACCCACCGTGGTCTCCTGTACTCCGCATCCGCGACAGGTCTGCAGATAGGCGAGCCCTTCGAGCAGCTCGCCTTCGAGCTGCTGGTGCCGGCCGATGGCCTCGCGGGTCTCCGCCAGCTTCCGCTCGAACAGGGTGCGCAACCGCTCCATGGCGGCGGTACCGAGATCGGCGTCCCACCACGAGCGCAGCACCTCGCCCATCTCCTGCAGCGAGAAGCCCGCGGTGTGGAGCAGCCCGATCCACTTCACCCGGTCCACCGCACCGGCGTCGTAGAGACGGAAGCCGCCGCTCGAGCGGGTGGACGGCGTCAGCAGACCGATCTCCTCGTAGAGATGGATCGCGCGCACCGTCTTTCCGGTGAGCTTCGCCAGGTCGCCGACCCTGAGGAGCTGGGGGCGATCGGAAGCCATTTCGGAACGCATCGAGCTCATGGCACCTGAACCCTCACGTATAGGTTAGATTCGACCTGTAACCTACCGGGTTTCCATCCAGTTGGTCAAGTTGACTGGATCTGCGTCCCCACCCGCCACCGGACACTGGCGCAACCGATTACGGACCAACGTGATGCGCCAATTTGCGAGCCGTGGGACTCCGATGCCGTGGGCCGGAGATGGCCTGCGGGCATTGAAGGGGATCCCGATCGAGTCGAGAGGTGCCGGACCGATCCCCGGATCTCACCGCTTCTCGAGCAACGCCGGCCAGTCGTCGATCACCGTCGTCGAGGCCTCGGGAGCCGCCGCGTCGGGCGCGAGCACGAGGAAGCGTCTCCCGTCCCTGGTGACGCTCCAGCCGGAGCCGTCCACCGGGTACGACGACCGGAACAGCAGCCGCGCCGCGTCGGGCCCGGGCTCGCGCCCGGGTTCGAACTGTACGGAGTAGAAGCTGCGGCGATCGTTCCCGATGAACACCACCTCCCGGCCGCCCTGGGTCCAGTGCGGCTCGGAGCCGCCCACGGTGGTCAGCTGGAGCTTGCGTCCCCCATCAGGGAAATGCCGGATGAAGATCTGCGGGACACCGGTCTCGTCGGAGTCGTAGACCACCCATGCGCCGTCGGGCGAGATGTCGGCGATGAACTGCGCGCCGGGATCGGTGGCCAGGGGGCGGGGTTCTCCCCCGTGCACGGCATCGACGACGAACAGGTCGCGTCCAGTTCCGGGGGCGATCTGACCGACGACCAGACTCCGCCCGTCGGGGGACCAGCTGACCGGGGTCTTGAATTGCGTGGTGGTGGTCGGCAGCAGTCGCGGTGGCTGGCTGCCATCGGCGGGTATCAGACTGATCTCCTCGTGCCCACCCTGACGCGCGGTGGTCATCGCGAGCGTCCGGTCGTCGGGTGACCAGCATCCCACGTAGTTGTACTCCTGGGCGTTGGTCAGCGCGCTCGCGATGCCGCGCCCGAGATCGATCCGCAGCGCCTGGGCGACGGCGCGGCTGACCAGACGCGAGACCCCGGCGTATCGACCATCGTGGGAGACCACCGGGGCCACGAACACGTCGGACGGGATCGGCAGACGCGCGCCGGGCGCCCCGGAGCGATCGAGCCACTGGAAGTGCCGCACCGCCCGCTCGGATCGGAGCAGGGCGATCCGCCCATTCGACGAGGCGGTCGCGATGCGGGTGGCGTCCTCGGGACCGTTGGTGTGGGTCTCGACCAGCGGGATCACGTCCCCGGTCAACTCCAGCCGCTCGGGGTCGAGACGTTGCGCCACACATCGACCGTCGCGATCGAATAGCAGGTAGCCCGGCGCCGCCCACGTCGCGGCACTGGTCGCGTACCCCAGACGCTTGATCACGCGCGAGCGCAGCGATCCCAGACAGATCGTCCAGCCCTGCGGGGTCACCGGAAGGGCGGCGAACACGAAGTGGTCGCCGTCCGCAAGGAACGATGGATGACGGTGCGAGGTCTCCCTGCGCGTGGAGTCGAGCGCGGTGGCGGCCGTGACCGGCCCGCCGTTCGCGGAGATGCGCATGATGGGGCTGACGGGTGAAGGCGAAAACAGGATGTTGCCGTGCCGGCCCCACGTACCGCCCCGGGTCCAAGTGACATCGCACAGCTTCACCGGTGGCCCGTCGGCGAGTGGCACCTTCATCAGACTGGCGCCATCACCGGTGGTGAAGTATCCGATCCATCGACCGTCCGGCGACCAGAAGGGTCGCTGGGCGCGATCGGTCTCGGGGATCATCCGCGCGTTCGGCGAGTCGAGAGCGCGCACCCAGAGGTGGGTCACGCTGGCGGTGTCGAGACCCGCGTACGCCAGCCAGCGACCGTCGGGCGAGATGGCGATGTCCGCGTCCTCCTCGGGGCTCAACCGTGAGCCCGGCGCGGTGGGCAGGTCGAGGATGGCTGCCCCCGGCGGCCGCGGTGGATGTGGCGCGAGCAACAACCAGCCGGCGCTCGCGAGCACCGCGCCGGCCACGAGCGCGGCGACGGTCCGTAACGAGGAGGGAGCCCGGCGCGTGGCGATCGCCGGTGTCGCGGCCGCGGACGACGAGGCGCCGCCGGCGATCCACTCGAGCTCGCGGCGCACGTCGCCCGCCGACTGCCAGCGCTCGTCCGGATCCTTGGCGAGCAACGCGCTCACCACCCGCTCGAGCGCCGGCGGACTCAGCGGCGCGAGCTGACGCAGCGATGCGGGCGTGGCGTTCATGATCGCGCCGATCAGACTCGCCTGGCTCCCACCCTCGAACGCGCGCTTCCCGGTCGTCATCTCGTACAGCACACACCCCAGCGCCCACAGATCGCTGCGCGCATCGGCGTCCTTCCCTTCGAGCTGCTCCGGTGCCATGTACTGGAACGTCCCGACGATGGTGCCCTCGGCGGTGAGTGGCGCCGCCATGGTGGGCGACTGCGTCATCGCCAGCACCGTCGCCCCGCTACCGCCCGCCGGACCCGCGAGCCCCGTCGCCCGCGCGAGCCCGAAGTCCATGAGCTTGGCGCCGGACCGGGTCAGCATCACGTTCCCCGGCTTCAAGTCCCGGTGGATCACCCCGGCCCGATGCGCCCGATCCAGCGCGTCGGCGATCTGGGCGCCGAGCTTCAACACTTCGGCCACCGGCAGCGGCCCCTTCGTGAGCCTCTGGGCCAGCGTCTCCCCCTCGATCAGCTCCATGACCAGGAAGTCGGTGTCCGCTTCGCGCCCGATGTCGTGAAGCACACAGATGTGCGGATGGTTGAGCGTGGAGATGGTCTTCGCCTCGCGCTCGAAGCGGGCCCGCACCTCCGGGCTCGAGCTCAGGTGCTGGGGCAGCACCTTGACCGCCACCTCGCGCCCCAACCTCGGGTCGCGCGCCCGATACACTTCACCCATCCCCCCCGCGCCGAGCGGTGCGACGATCTCGTAGGGGCCCAGACGGGTGCCGGGTGCGATGGCCATGGCGGGCGACTATAACCCGAAGCGGCGCGCGGGTTGCGCGGGAACCGCCTGGGGAAAAGAATCGGCGGTGCCGCCATCGCTCGCGCCCAGGAGGGGCTGGGACGAGCCGAATCGGGGCCGGCACCGCCGATGACAGCTCCGGCGGGCCGGGGATACGAGGGATACCCGGCGGCCGGAGGGTCGTGGATCCGACGTGGTGGTCCATCATGCCGTCCACCCCTGGAGGGCGGAAACCGGGAGCGACATACCACGTGAACCGCGACGACCACCATGATCCACGAACTTGACCGCATAGTCAAGTTTGGGAATGCGCGCGGGTCACCGCGTCGCTCCCGGCGGCGTATGTCGCCACGGCGCCATTACCAGCCGGGAGAACCGCTTCCCGACCGGCGCCAACGCTTTGACCACGATTCTCGCGGTATCTAGAATGACCGATGGGTCAAACTTGACGGGGCGTGGGAGGGCGATCGTGCGCGACCAGCGGGCGGGAGACACGGCTCCGGAGCGTGGCCGGCGGGAGCACCGCAAGCGGATCACCCGTCGCGATCTGTTGGTCGCCGGGCGGCGGCTGTTCAGCGAGAAGGGCATCTACGACGCACGGATCGAGGACCTCACCCATCTCGCCGGCGTGGCCAAAGGCACGCTCTACGGTTATTTCGCCGACAAGGAGGCCCTGATCGAGGCGGTGGTCACCTCCGGCTTCGACGAGCTCGCCGGTGTCGTGCAACGCGCCACCCACGGCGCCACCACGCGGGCCGAACGGATCGAGCGGGTCGCGCGCGAGCATCTCGTCTTCCTGGACGAGAATCCCGACCTGATGCGGGTGTTCCACCAGGTGCGCGGGCTGCTCAAGTTCGACGAGCCGCACTGGCCGGGACTGCGCCGGGTGTTCGAGTACCACCTCGAGACCGTGGCGCGTCAGATCTCGCGCGACGGGAGAACCGTCACCGAGCGCGACCGGGCCATCGCCAAGCTGCTGTTCGGCGCGATCTCCGGGATCGCCTCGACACGCGCCGCCACCCGGCCGCGGGAGTCGGTCGCGGTCGACGCGCAGGCCACGGCGCATGCGATCACCGCGGCGGTGCTCGCCTACGAGCGCGCTCGATCGCGTGGCGGTCGTCGCGGCGGGCGCTGAGCCGGAGCGGGCGGGGAGCAGCTATTCGCCGAAGAGATCCGCAGCGTCGCCGCGCGGCGCCACACCCGACCCGTGATGCCCTCCGCTGCGCTCTCAGCCGCCCGGGAACTCGGCGTCCGAGCCACGATCCTCGCCGAGCGGCGACGCCGGTGTCTCCGCCTCCGGCGCCCACACGTCGGGCGCCACCTCGTGGCCCTCGGGGAGCACGTCGGGCCTGCTGCCCGGCTCGCGCCGGTACAGCACGCCGAGCTTGAACCGGTCGTCACGCGCCAGCGCCATCGCATGGTCGAGATCGGCGGGGTCGTGGTCCTCGGGCAGCAGATCACACCGCTCGTAGATGGTCTGGGCGTAGCTCGGCGTCTGGTACGTGACACACGCCGCGAGCACGTGCACGAACGCGAATCCCGGATACCGGATCGCGTCGCGCAGCATCGCGCGCAGGTGCGGCAGATTGCCGGCGTGGGTGCGGGCCACGAACCCGCAACCGGCGCTGAGCACCAGCAACACCGGGTTCAAGGGGCGCTCGTCGACACCTGCCAGACCGCGGTCGCGCTTGAATTCGGTGGCGGTGGTGGGCGAGGCCTGGCCCTTGGTGAGACCGTAGATGCCATTGTCGAGCACGGCGTAGGTGAGGTCGATGTCACGGCGGATCGCGTGGGGCAGATGCCCGAGCCCGATGCTGAAACCGTCGCCGTCCCCGCCCACCACGATGGTGGTGATCTCGGGGCGCGCGATCTTGAGTCCGCTCGCGATCGGAAGCGCGCGGCCGTGGATCGAATTGAACGCGTATGACCTGGTGTAGCCGGGGAGCCGGCTCGAGCATCCGATGCCCGAGATCACCGCCAACCGGTCCGGCGGCACCTCGACGTCGGCGAGCGCCTGGGTGAGACCCTTCAGCACGCCGTAGTCGCCACACCCGGTGCACCACACCGGCTCGATGCCGGAGCGATAGTCCTTGGCCTTGAGCGGGATCGTGGTCATGAGTGGTTCTCCAGCAGACGCGCGAGCTCGCGCAGGGTGATGGGCACGCCGCCGCTGCGGCCGAGCCGGGCGAAGTCGTGCACGTCGGTGAGACCGGAGAGATGGTGATGGAATTGTCCCTGGAAGCTGAGCTCCAGAACCGCGGCACGCTCGAGACCCTTCCGCCACATCTCGAACGCGGCGAGCGGGAACGGGTGCAGGATCTCGGGCAGGAACACACGCCACTCGGGATGTGCGCTCACCCACTCGCGCAGCAGCCCGTACTGGCTGCCCCACGCCACCAGACCGAAAGACGCGTCGGCGCGACCGAAGGTGCGGCACCAGCCCGCGGTCTCCACGGCCAGCGCGTCGAGCTTGGCGAAGCGCTTCGTGTTCATCCGGTGGTGCATGGTGGTGTCGGCGGTGGGGAGCCCCTCGGGAGTGTGCTCGATGCCGGCGGCCGGATAGCTGCCACCCGGTGTGCCGGGCACACGGAACGCGTTGACACCCTTCTCCCCCGACAGGTCGAAGCGCGCCGGCCCGTCGTCCGGGGTCCAGCGCCGGCGATACGGCCGAGGACCGGGATCGCCGGGTGGCTCGAGGATCTGACGTCGCTGCGCGATGTAGGCGTCGGACAGCACCAGCACCGGCATCTGGTAGGTCTCGGACAGGTGCAGCGCCTTCGCCATGGCGGCTCTGGCGTGCACCACGTCGAAGACACCGAGCACCGCGCGTGGGAAGTCGCCGTGACCACCGTAGATGGCGTGGAACAGATCCGACTGCTCGGTGCGTGACGGCATGCCCGTGGCCGGCCCCGCGCGCTGACAGTCGACGATCACCGCCGGCAGCTCGGCCATGCTCGCAAGCCCGAGCATCTCGGTCATGAGCGACAGACCCGGACCACTGGTGGCGGTCATGGCCGGCACACCGCCGAAGCTCGCCCCCAGGACCATGCCGAGCGCCGCGATCTCGTCCTCCGCCTGCACCACCCGGCCACCGCGGCCCGGGAACTCCTCGATCAACGTCTCCATGATCTCCGAGGACGGCGTGATCGGGTAGCCCGCGAAAAACCCCAGCCCGGCGTCCATGGCGCCGCGGGCGATGGCCTCGTTGCCGGTCTCGACGTGCAGCGGGCGTCCGTGACCGGTGAGCGCGGGCAGCGTGGGCACACCCTCGGTGGCAAGCGCGTGGTCGAACGCCACCAGGTTCTCGGCCAGACGCGCCGGGCGGTGACCGAAGCGGCGGCCGAGCGTTTCGCGCGCCAGCTCGGGCGACCACCCGAGCAGTCTCACGATCAGGGCCAGCGCCTTCATGTTCTTGGGCTCGCCCGCCACCTCGGCCCCGGCTTCCATGCGCGCGAACGGGTAGCGGAACGCGTCGGCGCCGTCGCGTCCGAGCCACTCGGGCAGAGGCCCCTCGTCCAGACTCTCGAGCACCATGACACTGCCGGCGTGCAGACGCACCGCGCCGAGGAAGCGCTTGAGATCGGCGGCGCGGAAGCACAACAGCAGATCGGCCTCGTCACCCTCGAACTGCACCTCGTCACGCGACACGCGCATCACGACCGCCGACTCGCCGCCACGGATCTGGGGTCCGTAGGACTGCACCATCACGCCGTACAGACCCTGTTGCGCGGCCATCTGCAGGATGATGTCGCCGAGCACCGC
>JBIOKD010000026.1:0-18959 GCA_044451485.1 Candidatus Eiseniibacteriota bacterium
CGGGCGCGGAACACGCGGTGCAGATGATGCGGCGCGTACCCCACGTGCTTCGCCAGCCGGTCGAGTGTCACCGTCTCGCCGGCATGCGCTTCGAGGTAGCGGCACGCGGCGGCGATCAGCCCGGCCTGCTCGGCACGCGGGCCGGCGCCATCGGGATCGCAGCGACGGCAGGCGCGGAATCCCGCCGACGCCGCGGCGGCTCCGGTGTCGAAGAAGCTCACCCGCTCGCGACGCGGCCGCCGTGACGGGCACGAGGGGCGGCAATAGACCCCGGTGCTGTGCACGGCGTAGACGAAATGTCCGTCGTGGGACGCATCACGGGCGAGCACCGCCTGCCAGCGGCGCTCGTCGTGGGTCTCGGTTGATGCGGTGGGGATCGGGTGCTGCCGGGTCATGGCGTTCATGGTAGCGCCTCCTCGTGCCCACAACATGCGCCCCCGCGCCAGCCGCGCTCCATCCGGGGATTGCGTTCGAAGTGGGCGCGTCGGACGCCGGGGTGCACTCCGGGCCTCTCGTCGCGGCGTGGGCCGCGGGCGCCGGATTGGATTCGGACGACCTGGCGCGTGTGCCGGCTGGCGCGTTTCTGGCAACGCGATCCCAGACGTCAGAGCCCGCCGAACTCCCGCCCCCCGGTGAGATCGTGTGCTCCGGGCCCATGGGCTCGTGGTCATCGTCCTGGCGGCCGGCGTCGCGTCGGTCTCCTGCCCCGCATCGGCCACGGCCGACCGCATCGTGTTCGCGCTGCGCCCGGTGTCGCCCGTGGCCGGCGCTGGAGGGCGGGCGCCCGCACCCGCCGCTCACCCGGGCCATGCGCAGGACGGCCGGCTGCCGGCGGCACTCGAGACCCGATGGCCCACGGACGCCGTGCTCCATCGATTCGACGAAGGTCTCTCACCGCCATCCATCGCGGCATCACCCGACGAGAGCACCGACTCGCCCGGCGACCCGAATCCATGGCGGCTCGACCGCACCCGTGTCTGGATGCTCGATCTCGCGGACAGCGCCGAGACCACGGTGGCACTCGCGACACTGGCGAGTGACCCCGCGGTGGCCTGGGCCGAGCGGGATCAGCCACGCGAGCCGTGCGTGTGGCGCGGCGCACGCACCGCGCATCCGCTGCCGCCAATCGCGACCGGGACCACCGGTGACGCGAGCGTCGCGAGCACGCCCCTCGATCCGCTGCTCGACGACGGTCGGCAGTGGGGGCTCGACAATCGCGGTGCCGATGGCCCCGCGGGCGGTCTCCTGCACGCCGACATCCACGCGCCGGGCGCGTGGTCGTGGTCACGCGGCGGCGCCGACGTATGGCTCGCGGTGGCCGACACCGGTGTGGATCCGGCGCACCCCGACCTGGCCGGCACGCTCGACGGCGGCGATCCCCGCATCGTCTTCGGCTTCGATGCCACGCTCACGCCGGGCCAGGGTCCGGACGACTCGCTCGGCCACGGCACGCGGGTGGCTGGGGTGATGGCCGCGCGCACCGGCGACGGCGCCCACTACGACTCGTTGGGGATCGCCGGCGTCTGTGGCGGCGACGGCGACGCGAATCCCGGCTGCCGGCTGATCCCGGTGCGCATCTGCCCGGGGCACTCGGGTGTGGCCCATGCCAGCGACGAGGCGCGTGGCATCGCGTGGGCGGTGGACCACGGTGCGCGTGTCATCAACCTGTCGTTCGCGGCCACCGCGCCGAGCACGCTCGAGCGTCTCGCCGTGCTCGACGCGCTGGCGCGTGGCACGCTGGTGGTGTGCGCGGCCGGCAATCGCGGGCTCGATCGACCCGGTCTGCCGATGTACCCGGCGGCGCTCGCCGGCGACGGGCTGTGCATGAGCGTGGGCGCGAGCGACGCATGGGACCGGCGCGTCGAGTGGTCGAGCGACGGCGCGTGGCTCGATCTGGTGGCACCCGGCGTGGACATCTGGAGCACCGCGCTCACCCATCCCGACGCGTTCGGCATCCCGGGCGCCCGATACGCCGCCGACTCCGGCACCTCGTTCGCGGCACCGTTCGCGAGCGGCACCGCGGGACTGATGCTGGCGCTCCGCCCCGATCTGGACGCGGCGGACCTCGCGCCCCTCATGCGCGCCAACGCCGACGACATCGGAGCACCGGGACCCGATTCGCTCACCGGCGCGGGGCGTCTCGACGCGTGGGGCACCCTCGCGGACCTGGCGCCCGGTGATGCGTGCATACACGGCGTGGCGGCCCCGATCGTGACCACGGTCGAGCACGACACGCTTGCCCTGGGAGAGAGCGGGCAGCCGCTGATGGACGCGCTCGGGCGTCGCGCCGCGGTGGCCCGTGTCACCGTGACCGCCACGATCGCGGTGCCCGATTCGCTGCTCGCGCCGGTGCGCGCCTGGGTGCGGGTGGCGGCATCGACCACGATGCGGCCGGCGCGCACGCTACCGTGGGTCTCGCCGTGGGCCGACGTCACGAGTCTGACGGCGGACGTGCTCACCCTTTCCGGCACGCTCTATCGCATCGAGGACGCACGTCTCGACCCGGGCGCGATCACCGACACCATGCAGCTCTGGCTGCCCGTGCCACCGGAGCGGGCCCGTATCGCGTACACGCTGTGGGGACGCGTGCACCCGGTGCCGACCGCGGCCGGTCCGGGCAGCGGGGCCGGTCCACGCGCCCCGCGTATCGCGGCCGTGCCCAACCCGTTTGCAACCACCACGAGACTGGTCGGACGACCGGGCGATACCATCGAGCTGTTCGACACCACCGGCCGCCGGGTGCGCGTGTTGCGACTCTCCTCCGCGGGCGAAGCCGCGTGGGACGGTCGCGACGACACCGGTCGAGCGCTGCCCTCCGGGCTCTACCTGGCGCGGGCCTCGAGCGGCGGCACCGGCCGCGCGGTACGGCTGGAATGACACGCGGGCTCGATGCCGCGCGCCGTGACGGCATGCTCCTCTTCCGGTGGCGGCGAGGTTATAGTCGTCGGTCGTGACGCCGCCTTCCCACCACGCGTACGCTCCCGACTCGCCCGGGCCGTCGAGCGTGACCCCACCCGACGACGCGTTCGCCGAGAGTCTGCGCGGATTCGGGGTGGTCGGGATCCTCGCGGCCGTCGTCGTCCTCGTCGTCGGTGGATGGCTCGGACCACTCCGCGCCGTGCCGGCCCTGCTCTGGACCTGGCGATCCCGCACGCCGTGGCGCGAGATCGGGTACGTGCGCCCGCGGAGCTGGATCGGTGGTCTGCTCGTCGGCGTGGCCGGCGGCGTGGCGTTCAAGTTCGTCCTGAAGGCCGTCGTGATGCCATTGCTCGGTGCCGACCCGATCAACCACGCCTATCACTTCATGGTCGGCAACACGAGCGCGCTGCCGTTCATGGTTCTCTTGATGATCGCCGGGGGTGGGATCGGCGAGGAGACCGTGTTCCGCGGCTTTCTGTTCGAGCGACTGGGCAAGCTGTTGGGTACCGGTGCCGCCGCGCGTGTCGCCACGGTGCTGATCACCACGACCCTCTTCAGTGCGGCCCACTACCCCGAGCAGGGTCTCGCGGGCTCCGCACAGGCCCTGATCACCGGATCGGTGTTCGGAGCGGTGTATGCGGTCACGCGCCGGCTCTGGCCGCTGATGTGTGCCCACGCGGCGTTCGATCTGGCCGCGCTGGCGATCATCTACTGGAATCGCGAGACCGACGTGGCCCACCTGATCTTCAAGTAGCCCGGTGTTCCCGGCCTCGTCGGACGCCACCACCCCCGTTGCCGGCGTGCCGCCAGGAGGGGGCCCGATCCCGGCAGCCTGACATCGGTATCCCCAACGACCCGGAGCGCGCCATGATCGAGACCCCGCAGATCGCGCAGACCGCCGCACAGAAGACGGCCTTCATCCACGTCACCATCCCACGGGAGAAGATCCGCGAGGTCATGGGTCCCGGCATCGGGGAGCTGATGTCCACGCTGGCCGCGCAGGGCATCGCGCCGACCGGACCGTGGTTCACACACCACCTGCGGATGGTCCCCGACGTCTTCGACTTCGAGATCAGCGTTCCGGTCGAGCGCGCGGTGACACCGGCCGGGCGTGTGAGACCGGGCGAGCTGGGCGCCGCGCGGGTGGTGCGCACCGTGTACCACGGTGCCTACGAAGGGCTCGGCGCGGCGTGGGGCGAGTTCGACGCGTGGATCGAAGCCAACGGCCACGCCACCGCCGATGATCTGTGGGAGCGCTACACCGTGGGCCCCGAGTCGGGCCCCGACGCCACGACCTACCGCACCGAGCTCAGCCGCCTCCTCGTGGGCTGACGCCTCTCGTGGCGGAGCAGATCGACTCGCTGATGCGTCTGACCGAACGCCACTGCGTCGTGGTCCAGACGCTCGCCCGTCCGCCCGTGATGACGGTCACCCGGGACCCGATTTGACCCGCGCCTGACGATGACCCGCGCCCGGGAAGTCCCACGATCCCGGCGCACCCGCGCCGGGACACCCACACGCCGCATCGGCGCGTCATCTTCTGGCCCGGCTCCGGCGCGCATGCTAGCCTCATGCGTTCATTCGCACGCCCCACGACCCGCGCCCGCACGGCGCCGAACCCGCCCGAGGTCCCCGTTGACGCCCGAAACCGCGCCCTCCGATCTGCAGGCCGTCGAAGCCCTCAAGAACGCACGCGATCGCATCCTCGTCGAGCTGCGCAAGGTGATCGTGGGTCAGGACGACGTGGTCGACCAGCTCCTGATGGCCCTGTTCGCGAACGGCCACGTGCTGCTGGTCGGGGTGCCCGGGCTCGCCAAGACGCTGCTCATCTCCAGCCTCGCGCGGGTGCTCGATCTGCGCTTCAACCGCATCCAGTTCACGCCCGACCTGATGCCCAGCGACATCACCGGCACCGACGTGATCGAGGAGGATCAGTCCGGCCGGCGCCAGATCCGCTTCATCCGCGGCCCGGTGTTCGCCAACATCGTGCTCGCCGACGAGATCAACCGCACGCCGCCCAAGACCCAGGCGGCGCTGCTGCAGGCGATGCAGGAGAAACAGGTCACCGCCGGTGGCCAGACCTTCGATCTCGAGCTGCCGTTCTTCGTGCTCGCCACCCAGAATCCGATCGAGCTGGAGGGGACCTATCCGCTGCCCGAGG
The DNA here is from genome assembly GCA_044451485.1 of Candidatus Eiseniibacteriota bacterium. Classification (GTDB taxonomy): domain Bacteria; phylum Eisenbacteria; class RBG-16-71-46; order RBG-16-71-46; family RBG-16-71-46; genus JBIOKD01. The sequence continues at coordinate 5,081 of JBIOKD010000026.1, forward strand.
CCCAGCTCGACCGGTTCATGTTCAACGTGTTCGTCGACTACCCGTCACAAAGCGAGGAGGAGCGCATCGTCGCCACCACCACCTCCTCCTACGAGGCCAAGCTCGATCGCGTGCTGGGCGGTGCCGACATCGTGACGCTGCAGAAGCTGATCCGCCGGGTGCCGGTGACCGACCACGTGGTGCGCTACGCGGTGCGGCTCGCGCGTGCCACCCGCGGCCGTGACGACGCGCCGGAATTCGTGCGGCAGTGGGTGAGCTGGGGCGCCGGTCCGCGCGCCTCGCAGTACCTGGTGCTGGGCGCCAAGACCCGGGCGGTGCTGAATGGCCGCTTCGCGCCCGGGATCGACGACGTGCGCGCGGTGGCGCCGGCGGTGCTGCGGCATCGCGTGGTCACCAACTTCACCGCCGAGGCCGAGGGTGTGAAGCCCGACCGCATCATCCAGGACCTGCTGAAGGACGTGCCGACCGAGTGAGCGCCGGTGCGGCACGCGGCGCCCGCGCCGCGCCCGCCACGCCGGTCCGACCCGAACCCGGAGAGCCCCGCATGTCGCAGGCCGCCCGCGTCGCATCCGACGCCACGATCCAGCTCAAGCGCCAGATCGGGCTCTACGCCGCCACCGCGATCACCGTCGGCAACATCATCGGCTCGGGGATCTTCCGCTCGCCACACTCGGTCGCGCAGGAGCTGCACGGCTTCGGCGCGGTGATCCTGGCCTGGATCGTCGGCGGCATCCTCTCCATCTGCGGCTCCCTGGTGCTGGCCGAGCTGGCGGTGCGCCACCCGAAGACCGGCGGTCTCTACGTGTTCATCCGCGAAGGCTTCGGCGACACCTGGGCGTTCGTGTTCGGGTGGGCGAACTTGTGGGTGATCAAGCCCACCGTGATCGCCTCGATCACCAGCGTGTTCGCGCTCTACTTCTGCCAGGCGGTGCACCTGCCCAAGAGCACCGAATTCGGCGTCGGCTGTGCCGCGATCGTGCTGCTCACCTTCATCAACTGGCTCGGTGTGAAGGAGGGTGCGCGCACGCAGTCGCTGTTCACCACCGCGAAGGTGATCGGGATCGTGGCGCTGTGCGTGCTCGCGTTCGCGCTTCCGGCGAATCACCCCGCCACGGTGCTCGAGCATCCGCTCGCCGCCGGCAACGCCGGGCATCCGCTGCTGCTCGCGTTCGCGTTGTCCATGATCACCATCCTGTTCGCCTACGACGGCTGGACCGACTCCACCTACGTGGCGGGCGAGGTGCTGAATCCGCAACGCAACATGCCGATCGCCATCCTCGGTGGCACCTGGCTGGTGATCGCCGTGTACGTGCTCACGAACTTCGCCTATTACCACGTGCTCACGCCCAACGAGGTGGCGGGCTACGAGGCGGTGGGCTCGGAGACCATCCACCGCCTGCTCGGCGACTGGGGCGCCCGAGCGCTGGCGGTGCTGGTGGCGGTCTCGACCTTCGGCACCACCAACGGCGCCATCCTCACCGGACCACGCGTCACCCAGGCCGCGGCGGCCGACGGGCTGCTGTGGAAGCCGCTCGCGTTGCTCGATGCCCGGCGCGAGACCCCGGCGCGCGCGCTCTGGGTGCAGGCGGTGCTGTCCTGTCTGTGGCTCAAGGCGGCGGCTGGCTTCGACGACGTGTCGGGCTGGTTCGTGACCACGTCGTGGCTCTTCTACGCGGTCAGCACGGCGACGATCTTCGTGCAGCGCCGGCGGGAGGCCAAAGGCGAGCAGGACGCCGCCAGCTATCGCACGCCGCTCTATCCGATCACCCCGATCGTGTTCCTGTTCGTCACCGCGGTCATCATCTGGAGCGACTTCAGCAACAGCGGCGCCATCCCCGGCACTCCGGTCCCGCGCGCCATGGCGGGCGTGATCATCGCCGCCACCGGCTTCCCGGTCTACTGGATCTGGTGGCGCCGACGCGCCACGAGCTCCACGAGCTGATGCCATGACCCCCAGCGGACCGACCTCCGGCAGCGGCGCCCAGCCCGACCGCGGCGTGGCACGCGCGCCCGATGCGCGCCGGGCCTATCTCGATCCGGCGGTGGTGGCGCGGCTCTCCCACCTCGACGTGCGGGCGCGGGTGGTGGTCGAGGGCTTCGTGGCCGGCATGCACCGCTCGCCCTTCCACGGCTTCAGCGTGGAGTTCGCGGAGCATCGCCCCTACATGCCCGGTGACCCGCTCAAGAACCTCGACTGGAAGGTGTGGGCACGCAGCGACAAGCTGCTGGTCAAGCAGTACACCGAGGAGACCAACCTGCGCTGTCACCTCCTCGTCGACCTGTCGGGCTCGATGGCGTTTCGCTCGGCGCGCGCGGTGATGAGCAAGCTCGAGTACGCGCAGTCGCTGTCGGCGGCGCTCTCGTACCTGATGCTGCAGCAGCAGGACGCCGTCGGCTTGATGCTGTTCGCCGACCGGCCGCTCCGTTTCGTGCCGGCGCGCGCGGTGCGCTCGCACCTCGACGTGCTGCTCAAGACCCTCGGCAGCATCGAGCCCCAGGGGCGCACCCGACTGGGTCCGGCGCTCCACGAGCTGGCCGAGCGCATCAAGCGCCGCGGGCTGGTGATCCTGTGCTCCGATCTCATGGACCGGCCCGAGGAGGTGCTGCTCGGACTCCAGCACTTCCGACACCGGCGCCACGAGGTCGTCGTGTTCCACATCCTCGATCCCGACGAGACCGAGTTCCCGTACACCGACACCGCCACCTTCGTGGACATGGAGAGCGGCGAGCGTCTCACCACCGAGCCGTGGGAGATCGCGCGCCGCTATAGGGAACGGCTCGCGGCGTGGAGCGACCATTACGCGCGCGTGTGCCGGGAGCAGCTCATCGACTACGTGCGTCTGGACACCCGCACGCCGTTCGACCGTGCGCTGCTGGCCTACCTGGAGAAGCGGGCGAGATTGCTGTGAGCGTGCGTGTGGCGGGCATCCTGACGATGGTCCTGGGCACTGCGGCCTTCCTGGGCTACCTGCAGCTGGCCGGCAAGGGTCCGTTCGGGAACCCGGCGACCCGTCACCTGCGTCTCATGAAGGAACGCGTCGCCGCCCCACCCGTCATCGAGCGCATCAACCACCGTGACGTGATCGCGATGCCGTCCGGTCTCCCGCTCGGGCGCTATGCGCCGCTCGAGAATCGGGGCGCGTGCATCGAGGGCTACGTGCAGCGGATGTTCTACGCCACCGATGGCGACCTGCACCTCGAGGTCACGCCGGACCCGTGCCGTCCGGGCGAGCGCGACACGGTGTACGTGACCGCCGAGATCACGCTGATGATGCGACGGCGGCATCCGGGATGGACGTTCCCGCGTCTCTACGACGCGTTCCGTCCCAACCTCGGCATCGGTCCCGCATGGGACGCCCCGACGCGTCGGGTGCGTCTGACCGGCTGGCTCCTGTACGACTTCCAGTACGACGGGCTCAGGCATCAGACCGATCCGTTGCGCATGCTGTGGAACCTTTACGGAATCCAGCGGCCGTACCACCCCGCCGGTCCGATCTCGATCTGGCCCCGTCTGTCGGGCTGGGAGATCCACCCGGTGACCCGCATCGAGGTGTGGGATGACGCGGGTGGCGCCTACCACGAGGTGGGACCGTGAACTTCCTCAATCCGCTGTACCTGTTTGGTCTCGCCGCCGCCGCGATCCCGATCCTCATCCACCTGTTCACACGCAAGCGCCCGCGCGAGGTGCGCTTCCCGTCGCTCGAATTCCTCACCGAGGTGAACCAGAGCGAGATCCGCCGGCTCCGTCTCAAGCAATGGCTGCTGTTGCTGCTGCGAACACTCGCGGTCGCGGCGCTGGCGCTGGCGATGAGCCGGCCCGCGCTCCGGGGTAGCACCGCCCCCGGTGGCCGCGCCGCCACCACCGTCGTGGTGCTGCTCGACCAGAGCGGCAGCATGTCGGCCACCACCCGCGACGGCACCCGCTTCTCCGAGGCACGTCGCGCGGCCGAGGACCTGCTCACGACACTCGGCCCCCAGGACGAGCTGCTGCTGGTGCCGTACGACGACGCGCCGCATCCGGTCTCGCCACGACCACTCGCCGACGTGCCGCGGCTGCGCGCCGCCCTGCAGACGCTGGCCCCCGGGGCGCGCACGACCGATCACCGCGCGGCACTCGCCTACGCCGCCCGGGCGCTCGAGGAGAGCCACGCGCTCAACCGCGAGCTGTTCTGGCTTTCGGACTTCCAGGGCGCGGGCTTCGTCACCGCCGAGGGCGCGACCCCGCCGCTCGAGCTCTCCGGCGCGCCGTGGATCGCGGCGCGCGCCTACCTGATGCCCTTCGCCCCATCCGCCACGCCCAACGCGGCGCTCACCGACGTGGCGCTGGCGCCGAGCGAGGAAGGCGGCGCGTTGAGCGTCACCGCGCGCGCCCTGGGCATCCCGGCCGGGGATCTCGCGGTCGAGGTGCGCGACGCAGACGGCGGCACCTCGCTCGGCCGCGGCTTCCTGCCCATGCCCGAGCGTGGCGACGGGAGCACGCTGGTGCCGCTGACACGTGTCCCCGAGCATGGTGGCATCGCCGAGTTGCCGGCCGACGCGCTGCCGCTCGACGACCGTCGCGCGTTCGCCTCCGGTCGCACCGGGCGTCTGCGCGTGCTGGTGCGCGAGGAGGGCGGGCCGCATCCGCTGCGACTGGCGCTCGAGGCCGGCGGCGAGGGCTCGGGGCTCGACGTGCAGGCGGTGTCGTCCGACGAGCTGCCGGCGCGGCTGGTCGACGCCGACGTGGTGGTGCTCGACGATCTCGAGCGGATCGGCGCGGTCGAGTCGCAGGCGCTGCTCGACTGGTACCGGGGCGGCGGCGCGTTGTTCGTGGTGCTCGGCACCCGTGCCGATCCCGCGGCGTGGAACGGCTCGCTGCTGACCGCACTCGGCGTGGGTCCACTCGGCGGCAGCGCCGGCGCGACGGCCGGCGCCGCGTGGCGGCTCACCCGGGTGGTGCCGGGGCACGCGGTGCTGGCCGGATTCCCGGCGCGTCCCGGGGAGGCACTGTCGTCGGCGCGCTTCCAGACCATCCGCGATCTCGGCGTCGGCCGGGGCCGCGCGCTGCTCGAGTTCGATCGCGCCCACCCGGCGCTGGTCGAGGCGCCACACGCCATGGTGTTCGCGGCGCCGCTCGAGCTCTCCGCCAGCGATTTCCCGGTGAGCGGGGCGTTCCTGCCGCTGGTCCACCAGATCGTGAAGGTGCTCGGCCGTGGCACCGCCGCCGCATCGCTGGCACCCGGCGACCGTTATCGCGCCCCGGCCGGCACCGGCGTCTGGCGGATCGTGGACGAGGACGGTCGTGACGTGCCGGCGCGTCTCGAGGCGGTCGAGGGGGCGACCCGTCTGGTCTCCGATCCGCTCGAGCGGCCCGGTCTCTATCGGGTGAGCCAGGACGGCAAGCCACGCGCGACCTTCGCGGTCAATCCCGATCCCCGTGAATCCGATCTCACCGCGCGTGACGCCGGCGCGCTGGTCGCGAGCTTCCCGAGCGGCCGCGCGCAGGTGGTCCGGCCCGGCGCCGATCTCGCCCGCCGGGTGCGCGAGGCGCGCTACGGGCGCGAGCTGTGGGCGTGGTTCGTGGTGCTGGCGCTGGCGTTCCTGGTGCTCGAGAGCGTCGTCGGCCGCTGGGGCATGGACGCCGGCGCGCCGCTCGAGAAGGCCTCGTGACCGAGGGTGCGACGCGTCCGCGCGGTCTGCCGCCGCGGCTCGCGGCGCTGATGGCGATCGTCTTCTGGGGCATCTCGTTCGTGGCCACCAAGGCCGCGTTGCGCGAGCTGCCCCCGATCGCGCTCATCACGACCCGCTTCGTGATGGGCACCGTGCTGCTGCACGTGATGCTCGCGGCGCGTGGCGAGCCACTGGCACCACCGCGCCGGTACTGGCGCTCGCTCGCGTTGATGGGCTTCATCGGCGTGTTCGTGCACATGCTGCTGCAGAGCTATGCACTCACCCGCACCACCGCGGTGCGCACCGGCTGGCTGATCGGGTTGATCCCGATTTGGTCGGCGCTGCTCTCGGTGGTGTTCCTGCGCGAGCGGCTGGGACCGGTGAAGCTCGTGGGGCTGGCGCTGGGATTCCTCGGCGCCGCGGTGGTGGTGACCCGCGGGCGCTTCGACGCGAGCCTCTTCGCGCTGCCGAGCACCACGGGCGATCTGCTGATCCTGATCAGCACGCTCAACTGGGCGATCTACACCGTCCTCGGTCACGGCACGATCCGCGCGATCGGCAGCGCGCGCGCGACCGCTGCGGTGATGGCCGCCGGCACGCTGATGCTGCTGCCGCTCTACGTCGCCACCGCGGGGTGGCGGCCTCTCGTGCACCTGTCACCGACCGGGATCATCGCGGTGGTGTTCCTCGGACTCGGCTGCTCGGGGCTCGCGTATCTCTGGTGGTACGCCGCGCTCGAGCGAGTCGAGGCTTCGAAGGTGGCGGCGTTCCTCTATCTCGAGCCGCTGGTCACGCTGGCGGCGGCGGTCGCGTGGCTGCACGAGGAGGTCGGTCTCGCCACGGTGCTGGGGGGGCTCATCGTGCTCGCCGGTGTGGCGCTGGTGCAGCGCGCTCCGGCCGGCAAGCGTTCCTAGTCGCCGGGCTCAGGGCGAACCGTCGGGTCTCGTCCAGCTCACCAGCACGAGGTGTTCGTGGCCGCCCGTCAAGCTTCGTTGCTCCACCAGCCCGACGGTGCGCGCGTACACCTTGCGCTCGCGTTCGCCCGGCTCGAGCGGGGACCACTCCTCGGTCGCGACACAGTTGCTGTACCGCCCCGCCGGCACCATCACCCGCGCGTCGGTCGCGACCACTCGCGCCATGTCCTCGGCGTGGCCCTTGAGATACTCCTGTCGATAGGGCTCGCCCGGCTTCGGTGACGCCCACATGACGATGCCCGGCTGACCGCCCTCACGCCCCGCGCGCCAGCTCCCCTCGGTGCTCACGTTCGCGCCGTGGATCTCACGGGTGTCCTCACCGAGATACCAGACGTTGCCCGTCTTGTCCTGCGCGTAGTAGTCGCGGGTGTCCTCGATCAGCTTCCCCTGGCGATACGACCGGTCGATCACGATCGTGGCTCGCACGCCGAGGATCTCCTCGGTCGCGGGCGCCACCAGCATCGTGTCGATCTCGCCCGCGGTGGAGTCGGCGTAGACGTACATCGAGCCCGGGATGAGCGGGAACAGCGGGTTCGTCACCGCGCGCGCCCACTGGTCGATGGCCGGGAGCGACATCGACGTCACCGGTGACGAAGTCATGTCGGCGGCGGCCAGGAACACCAGTGCCAGGACCCACGACATGGCGCGCCTCCCTGTGGAACCGAACATGGCCACGGGCCGCACCCCGGTCGTGTCGTCGACACGAGACGCCGTCCGCCACTCTCACTTCTCGATCTTCACACCCTTCGGCAGCACCTCGGGATTGAGCACCCGGATCTCCACCCGGCGGTTGCGCGCGCGATCCTCGTCGTTGCGCTCGGGATTCACGAGCAGCTTCGACTCGCCGTAACCGACCGCCACCAGACCGTTTGGGTCGATGCCGTCGTTGTCGATCAGGTACTGACGCACCGCGTCGGCTCGTTCCTGGCTCAGCCGCCGATTCAGCTTCGCCGAGCCCCGCGAATCCGTGTGACCGTCCACCTCGCAGCGCAGCTCGGGGTGCTTCTTGAGCGCCAGCCCCAGCTCGTCGAGCTGGGTCCTGGAATCGGGCAGCAGCGTCGCCTTGCCGGTCTCGAAGTACACGTTGTCGAGCCGGATCACGCCGGTGAGCAGCCCCGCCTCGGCGCCGCTCGGTGGCGGTGTCGCCGGTGGTGCGGGCGTGGTCTCCTTCGGCTCGGGCTTGGGCGGGCTCGGCGGCGGCGCGGAGCGGTAGGCCTCGACCATGCCCAGAGGGCAGCCGCGCTTGTCCACCTTCACGCCCTCCGGCGTATTGGGGCAGATGTCGACGCCGTCACACACGCCATCGCCGTCCGCGTCGTGCTCGCATCCCCACTCGTCCACCGTGCACCCCGGAGGGGTGTTCACGCAGTGATCCACGCGGTCGAACACACCGTCGCCGTCCATGTCCACGGCCGGCCAGCGATAGCACGGCGCCTGGGGATCGACATGCGCGGCGCTTTGCGGTGGTGCGGCGAAGACCGGCGCAGCCACCATCACCAAGAGACACGACAGCCCGAACAGGTGCTTTCGACGCATCGTCCAACCTCCCGTTCACGGGGCGGTACGGCAAGGGGTGGTCGCGCCGGGGCGACGCGACGGCTGATAGATACACCGTTTTGACGGAAGATTCACCTACGCTAGGGTGCGCGCATGCGCAAGGACACGCATCGCTTGCTCCACCAGCCGGCCCTGGCATGGGCCGCGGCGATGGTGGCCAGCCTGGTACTCCCGGCATGGTCACCGACCGGCAGCGCCGCGGCTCCGACACCGACCACGCCGGTCGCCGCCCTGGACGAGACCATGGCGCATGACGGCGCCCATGACCACGCGCCGGCGTACGACCCCGACTCCGGCGCCGAGTGGATCGGCCGTCCGGCGCCCCCGTGGCTCTTCCAGCGGTGGGTGCGTGGCGGGCCGCTCACCCTCCAGGGTCTGCGCGGGAAGGTGGTGCTCGTGCGCTTCTGGACCGAGGAGTGCCGCTTCTGCGCCGAGACCCTGCCGGCGATCGAGCGATTGCGGCAGCGTGACGGCAACCGCGGCCTGGTGGTGATCGGCGCGTTCCATCCGCCGAAGGCGCACGAGAAGCGCACCGACTCCCGCATCGTGGCGCTCGCCGATTCGCTCGGGTTCGGCGGAGCGATCGCCTGCGACCAGGACTGGAAGACCCTCGATCGCTGGTGGCTGGACGGACATCCCGACCGCAACTGGGTGTCGGCGTCGTTCCTCATCGACCGCGGCGGGATCGTGCGCTGGGTGCACGGTGGCGGCGAGTATCACCCGAGCGACGATCCGCGGCACCATCGCTGCGACGTGAAGTTCCAGGAGCTCGAAGCCGCCCTCGAGCCGCTGCTGGGCCCGAGGACGACGGCGACGCCATAGGCTTTCGTTCCGGACGGAGTCCGACGCTCGCGACGCGTCAACGCACGTGCACGGTCCGTGTGGTCCAGGCGTGGTCGCCGGCACGCACCCGCACCAGGTACACGCCCGCGGGCAACGTGCGCTCGGGGGCGATCCGGACCTCGTGCTCACCCCCGTCGACCGTGCCGAGCTCGCGTAGCGCGCAACGTCGCCCGGTCACGTCGAGCAGCTCGATCCGCACCGGCCGCGCGCGATCGAGGGTGAAGGCCACGGCGAGATCGGAGCGCCATGGGTCGGGACGCACCGCGATCGGCGATGGACCGATGGCGCCCGGATCGATCGGCGCGCCGACGCCGGTCAATCCTCCGGGTTCGAGCCGCGCCAGCCGGATGGCGGGTTGCGGTCCGCGGGTGTCGACCCACGCCACGTAGGCCCCGCCCTGTCCGTCACCCGTGATCCGTGGATTCTGGATCCCCCCGGCGCCACCCGCCACCAGACGCCCACCCGCCGGCCAACCGGGCGCGGGCGATCCGATGGATGCGAGATGGATCGCGTAGAGGTCGCCGTCGGGATCGTCACGGGTGTCCACCCACGCGACGTAGGCGCCCCCCGCACCATCGGCCGCGACCTGTCCGAAATGCTGGACGCCGTGCAGCGCCGCGACCGCGCGGCCACCGGTCGACCAGCCCGGCACCAACGATCCGTCGCCGCGCACCCGGAGGGCGTAGACGTCACCGGCATCGGTCCGCAGGTCGGTCCAGACCACGATGGCGCCACCCGCACCATCGGCGACGATTTCGTGCTGGTACCCGCCCCACGGGTCGTCACCGCGCACCAGACCGGCCTCGTTACGGGTCGCGGTGAGCAGGATCCCGTCCGGCGGCCAGCCGGGGGCGCGGGTGGTGTCGCCACGCACGTGCTGCAGGCGAAGATCGGAGAAGCGATCGAAGCGGCCCGAGTCGGAGTCGGCGCCCACCACGAAGGCGCCGCCGTCGCCGTCGGGACAGATGCCGAGCACGGCGGGTTCGCCGCCCGTGTGGATCGTCACGCCGCGGCCGGCCGGCCAGTTCGCAGGCGCCGATCCGTCCTCCGCGTAGCGTCGGATCTGGAGACCGGGATTGCCGACGTAGGCCACCAGCACGCCGTTCGATCCGTCACCGCACGCGACCGGATGCTGCTGGTCGTAGCTGCCGGGATCGACCAGGCCGTAGGCGTCATTCGACGGTGGAACGATCGCCCCGGGCCGGTAGGCCTTCCACACCCAGGCGCTGTTGAAGAAGCGGCCGTTGTTCGGATACACGCCCACCACGCCGACACCGGGATCGGCGACGAGCTGCGGATGGAGCGCCATCTCGTGTTCGATCTGCGCCGGTGAGGCCTCGCCGATCGAAGCGGTGAGCGCGTTGCGGCCTGGCAGGTTCGCGCCATTCGGTCGATACCAGTCGCCGCCAATGTCGCCGGACGCGGTGACGTGCTGGATCGCGACGTCGCCGAAGTACTTCCAGCCGACGTACGCACCACCCTCGCCGTCGGAGACGATGTCCGGGTCCAGACCCGTGTCCCCCGCGAGCGCCGAGCCGACACCCACCCAGCCGGTCGGGACATCGCCGCTCGCGGTGCGCCGGGTGACATAGAAGTGCCAGTCCGTGTCGCGGTGATCGATCCACGCGACGATGACACCGCCGGCGCCGTCGGGCGCCACCACCGGCGTGTCGGCGGCGCTGTCGCTCGGCGAGATCGGCATGCCACCCGCGCTCCAACCCGAGGCGGCGGCGGTCGGCGCATGCATCGTGGCGGCGACGAAGAGGAGTACGGGGAGAGCACGAAGGATGCGCACGGGGGTGCCTCGTGGCGCCGGTGAACGGCGGGATGGCGACTCGACCGAGGAGTCTGCGCCGCCACCGGACCCCGGTCAACCGCGCAGGCTCGCCGGCACCCGGAGGCTCTGATAGTGTCATCCGCCGCGTCCGCGCCGTCGCGGACGCATCGAATGTCGAGACGTCACCGCCCCGGGATCGCTCGTGGCGGGTTTCCGCGTTTGGGCCCCGCCGCGACGCCGTTCCGCGCCACGTCACCGTGCTGCACCCGGAGATCCATGGCCGAGACCTACCTCCGAGATCCGCTCGCCGAGTCGCTGCTCGCCGACGCCGGGCGTCTGCCCGAGGCGCCGGCGCTGCTCGCCGCGGCGCGTGGCGAGGGCGGTCGGCTCATGGTGCGCGGGCTCACCGGTTCGTCACGCGGGCTGCTCACCGCCTGGCTGGCCCGCGCGAGCGGACGCACCGTGGTGCTGGTGACGGCACATGGCGAGGGCTTCGAGGAGCTGCGTGACGATCTCGAGTACTTCGCCGGACGCGGCTCGCTGCTCGCGCTGCCCGAGCCCGACACGCTGCCCTACGATCCCAGCTCGCCGCACCCGGGCATCACCGCCGAGCGTCTCGAGACGCTGGCGCGTCTCGGGCACGGCGAGCGCGGCATCGTGCTCACCACGGTGCGTGGGGCGCTGCAACGCGTGCCGCGGCCCGACCGGCTCGAGCGCGCGGTGCTGGCGCTGGCGGTCGGACACGAGACCGATCCACAACAGCTCGTGGCGCGTCTCGCCTTCCTCGGCTACGAGCGCGTCCCCGAGGTCGAGACGGTCGGCCAGTTCGCGCGGCGTGGTGGCATCCTCGACGTGTATCCGGTGGGGCTCGCCGATCCGCTGCGTGTCGAGTTCGACGGCGACACCATCGCCTCGCTGCGCCGATTCGACGCCGGCACCCAGCGCTCGCTCGAGCAGCTCGGCGCGGCCACCGTGCTCCCGCGTTACGAGGTGCTGATCGAGCCCGGCGAGGTCGAGGCGGTGGCGGCGCGTCTGCGTGAAGCCGGGGACGAGCACGCCCTGCGTCTGTCGGAGTCGGGGGCCGCGCACGGGACCGGCACCTTGTTCCACGAGGGCATGGAGCGCTTCGCGGCGCGCTACGACACGACGCTCGGGACACTGCTCGATCACCTCCCCGACGACGCGGTGGTGGTCATGGACGATCCGGACCGTCTCCGCGCGCGCGCCGAGGAGCTCGACGAGCTGGTCACCCGCGGCTACGAGGAGACCCGTCACGCCTACCCGCTCGTCTGTCCGCCGACCGAGCTGTTCCTGCCCGGTGAGGCATTCACGCGGCTCGGCGACACGCGCCCGGGCTGTGATTGGATGGGGGCCGTGGTCGCCGCCAGCACCCGCCCCGGCGGCGCGGCGGAGGTGTTCGTGGACAGTCGCCCCGCCGAGCCGCTGCAACGCTCGATCGAGCGGCTCAAGAACCATCTCGCCGAGCTGGGCGCGCAGCACGTCCGCGCGGTGGTGCTGTGCGACAACGCCGGGCAGCGCGACCGCATGCTCGAGCTGGTGGGCGACACCGGTGCCACGCTCGGGGTGGGGATCGTCACCGCCGGCTTCACGCTGCCGGGGGCTTCGCTCGCGGTGCTCACCGACCACGAGATCTTCGCCCGCTACAAGCGCCGGCGACGGCGGCTCAAGCGCACCGGCGGGCTGAGCATCGCGGAGCTGTCGGCGCTCAAGACGGGTGATTTCGTGGTCCACGAGGATCACGGCATCGGCACCTATCGCGGCATGCAGCGTCTCACCCTCAACGGCCAGGAGACCGACTGCATCGAGATCGCCTACGCCGAGCGCGACCGGCTCTACGTGCCGGTCCAGCAGCTGGCGCTGGTCTCACGCTACGCCGCCGAGGAGGGTGCGCGACCGGCGCTCCACCGGCTGGGCTCGACAAGCTGGCAGAAGACCAAGGCGCGGGCCAAGAGGGCGATCGCCGAGATGGCCGACGAGCTGATCCGCGCCTACGCCGCGCGTCTCGCGCTCCCGGGGCACGCATACAAGCCCGACACCGTGTGGCAGCGCGAGATGGAAGCCGCCTTCCCGTACGAGGAGACCCCGGATCAGCTGCGCGCCATCGAGGAAGTGAAGAGCGACATGGAGCAGCCGCGACCGATGGACCGTCTGATCTGCGGCGACGTCGGCTACGGCAAGACCGAGGTCGCGATGCGGGCCGCGTTCAAGGCGGTGCAGGACGGCCGCCAGGTCGCGGTGCTGGTGCCCACCACCATTCTCGCGCAACAGCACTTTCTCACCTTCCGCGAGCGTCTCGCCGACTTCCCGGTCAAGGTCGAGGTGTTGTCCCGCTTCCGCACCGCGCGCGAGTCGAAGGACGTGGTGCAGCGTCTCGCCTCCGGGGACGTCGATATCGTCATCGGCACCCATCGCATCCTGTCCCGCGACGTGCGGTTCCGTGACCTCGGTCTGGTGGTAATCGACGAGGAGCATCGCTTCGGCGTGGCGCAGAAGGAGCGGCTGCGCCAGCTCACCCGCAATGTCGACGTGCTGGCGATGACCGCCACCCCGATCCCACGCACCCTCAACCTGAGTCTGGCCGGCGCGCGCGACATGTCGGTCATCGAGACACCGCCACGCGACCGGCTCCCGGTGCATACCGAGATCGTGGAATTCGACGACGAGCTGGTCACCGACGCGGTGTTGCGCGAGATCGACCGCGGCGGCCAGGGGTTCTTCGTGCACAACCGGGTCGAGACCATCCACAACGCGGCGCTGAAGCTGCAGAAGCTGGTGCCCCAGGTGCGGGTGTCGGTGGCGCATGGACAGATGCACGAGCGCGACCTCGAGCGCGTGATGCTCGAATTCCTCGACCGCAAGAGCGACGTGCTGGTGTCCACCATGATCATCGAGTCGGGCATCGACATGCCGAGCGTCAACACGCTGATCGTGGACCGCGCCGACGCGCTGGGTCTGGCGCAGCTCTACCAGCTCCGCGGCCGGGTCGGGCGCTCCAACCAGCGGGCGTACGCCTATCTGCTGGTGCCGTCACGACGGGTCCTGACCGAGGACGCCGAGA
>JBIOKD010000027.1:0-18909 GCA_044451485.1 Candidatus Eiseniibacteriota bacterium
GCATGGACGCGCTCATGCCGCTCGCGTGTCAGCCGGTGGCGATCGTGGGGCGGAATCGTCTGTGGCGGCAGATGATCGTGGATGCGATCAAGAACGACCCGGATTGGAAGGGCGGCGAGTACCAGCGCGAGCCGCAGGACGGTCTGCGCGCCGCGGTGGATATCCTGATGATCGCCGGCAGCGCGCCGATCGCGATGCAGCACGCGCTCGCCACCCGCGACTCGGTCGACCGCTTCCTGCAGACCCAGCTCGCGAGCCGCATGGCGACGACCGACGCCAACGATCTCATCTATCAGCTCGAGGCGTCGCGAAACTACGACCCGTCACCGAAGCTCGAGGGCATCGTCGTCCCGGTGATGTTCGTGAACTCGGGCGACGACTTCATCAACCCGCCCGAACTGAAGATCGCGGAGCGCGAGATGGGACGCGTCAAACACGGCCAGTTCGTGCTCATCCCCGCCAGCGACCAGACCCACGGACACGGCTCGCACACCTGGGCGGCACTCTGGAAAGACCGGCTGGTCGAGCTGCTGAAGCAGACGGAGCCTTGAGCCGGGCAGCGGGCGCCGCGCTCAGCCGAGCTGACTCTTCAGCTCCTCGACCACCTTCTGGATGCCGCTCTTGGCATCGGCGAACAACATCATCGTCTTCGGGTCGTAGTAGATCGGGTTGTCGACGCCCGCGAACCCGGGATTCAGACTGCGCTTCACGATGATGATGTGCTTGGCCTTGTCCACGTCGAGGATCGGCATGCCGTAGATGGGGCTGGTCTTGTCGGTGCGCGCCGCCGGGTTCACCACGTCGTTGGCGCCGATCACCAGCGCCACGTCGGTGTGCTCGAACTCGGGGTTGATGGCGTCGATGTCGTAGAGCTGGTCGTAGGGCACGTTGGCCTCGGCCAGCAGCACGTTCATGTGCCCCGGCATGCGACCGGCGACGGGGTGGATGGCGTACTTCACCGACACCCCGTGACGCCCCAGCATGTCGCACATCTCACGCACCACGTGCTGTGCCTGCGCGACCGCCATGCCGTAGCCCGGCACCACGATCAGCGACTGGACGTTGGCGAGCAGCACCGCAACGTCCTCGGGTGTCACGTCGCGCACGTTGGCCGGCTTACCGCCTGCCCCCGCCGCGGACCCCGGTGCCTGGACGACCGCGCCGAACGCGCTGAACAGGACGTTGGCCAGCGAGCGGTTCATGGCCTTGCACATGAGCTGGGTGAGGATGGTGCCCGACGCGCCCACCAGCGTGCCGCTGATGATCAGCGCGTTGTTCGACAGCACGAACCCGGTGGCCGCGGCGGCCAGACCGGTGAACGAGTTGAGGAGCGAGATCACCACCGGCATGTCGGCGCCGCCGATCGGCATCACCAGCATCACGCCGGTGAACATCACGAACGCCAGGTAGGTGAACAGCAGCGCCGGCGAGTGGTTGACCCCGACCGCGATCGCCAGGGCCACCATGCCGATCTGCAGCGCGGTGTTCACCACCTTCTGGCCGGCGAACACCAGCGGCTTCTCGCTGATCAGACCCTGCAGCTTGCCGAACGCGACCATGCTGCCGCTGAAGCTCAATCCCCCGATCAGGACGCCGAGCACCGAGCTGACCGCCTCGGTGCCGGTGAGCGACACCGCGAAGCGGCTCGCGTGCAGCAGCTCCGACAACGACACCAGCGCGGCGGCACCGCCCCCGAGACCGTTCAGCATCGCCACCACCTGGGGCATGTCGGTCATCTTCACCACCCGCGCGGCCCAGGCGGCGAGACCACCGCCGATCACCATCGCGCCGACGATCAGGCCCATGTTGTGGAGCCCGGGCAGGAACAGCGTGGTGCCCACGGCGAGCGCCATGCCGATCATCGCGATCTGATTGCCGGTGCGGGCGGTCGCGGGAGAGCTGAGGAACTTGAGACCGATGATGAAACAGATGGCCGCGGCGAGGTAGGCCAGGTGGACGAGCAGCGGCACCTCGTGGGTCACCGGCATCAACGCTTCTCCTGGGGCTTCTTCTTGAACATTTCCAGCATCCGGTCGGTCACCACGAACCCGCCGGCGAAGTTCATCCCGCCGAACAGCACCGCCACCGTGCCGAGCACGCCCTCGAGCGGATTGCGGGCGTAGCCGAGCACCAGGATGCCGCCGATCACCACGATGCCGTGGATGGCGTTGGTCGCCGACATGAGCGGGGTGTGGAGCACCACCGGCACCTTCGAGATGACCTCGAAGCCGACGAAGACGGCGAGCACGAAGATGGTGATCTGTGACAACAGGACCGGGCTCATGCGGTGGCGCCCTCGGCGGCGCGCGTGACACACGCGCCCTTGGTGATCTCGTCGTTGAAGTCGAGGTTCGGCGATCCGTCCTTGTTGGACAGGTGCTGGACCAGGGCCATGACGTTGCGCGAGTACATCATGCTCGCGTGCACCGGCAGACGGGTCACCAGGTCGAGCGGCCCCTCGATGATCACGCCGTGCTTCACCACCCGTTTGCCGGGCTCGGTCAGCTCGCAGTTGCCACCGGTCTCCGCCGCCATGTCGACGATCACCGAGCCGGGGCGCATCGCGCGCACCATGTCCTCGGTGATGAGACGTGGCGCCGGCTTGTCGGGGATCATCGCGGTGGTGATCACCACGTCGCTCGTGGCGACGTGTTTGGCGAGCAGCTCGCGTTCGCGCCGGTGGAAGTCCTCGGATTGCTCCTTGGCGTAGCCGCCCTCGCCGACCGCCTCGCCGGTGGCCAGCTCGGCACTCACGAAGGTGGCGCCGAGACTCTGCACCTCGTCTCGCACCGCCGGTCGCACGTCGAACGCCTCGATCACGCCGCCCAGACGACGCGCGGTCGCGATCGCCTGCAGCCCGGCCACGCCGGCGCCGAGGATGAACACCTTGGCGGGGGGGACGGTGCCGGCGGCGGTCATGAACAGCGGGAAGAACTTGCCGAGCGTCTCGGCGGCGAGCAGCGCCGCCTTGTACCCGGCCACGGTGCTCATCGACGACAGCGCGTCCATCTTCTGGGCGCGGGTGATGCGGGGCACGCGCTCCATCGCGAACGCCAGCACGTTCCGCGCGGCGAGCTTCTGGAGCAGCTCGGCGTTGCGACCCGGACGCAGGAACCCGATCACGATCGCGCCCTGTGGGATCAGGTCGGCCTGGTGGGTGCCCAGGGCCGGGTCGGTCATCGGCTCGCGGACCATCACCACCGCCTGCGCCCCCTCGAAAGTGGCGCGCGCGTCGGGGGCGATGGTGGCGCCGGCCTCGCGGTAGGCGGTGTCGAGGAAGGTGGCGCGCTCGCCGGCCCCCGCCTGCACGGTAACCGCATGGCCGGCCTTCACCAGACGGCCGACGGTCTCGGGAACCAGGGCCACCCGGGTCTCCCCGGGGGCGATCTCACGCGGCACGGCGATACGCATAGGTGTGCGCAATCTACGGGGGAGGCTCGCCCGGACGCAAGGTGGACGGACGGACCATGTCCCCCGGTCCGTTTCTCACCCGGGGCCGGGCTCTGTTAACGTCCCGGAACCCGCGCCCCGCGTGGGCTCCCGCGGCCCCAGACGACCCCTGGGCCGTCGCTCCGACGGGGCCGCTCCGCACCTGCCCACTGTGTTCCGCCGCCGCGGTCGCCGCCCGGCGCTGGCTGCACCCAAGGAGATGGCTCCATGAGCACCGCGCGCATCAAGATGAAGACCCCGCTGGTCGAGATGGACGGCGACGAGATGACCCGCATCATCTGGGCGATGGTGAAGGACAAGCTCGTCCTGCCGTTCCTCGACGTGACGCTCGAGCCCTACGACCTGTACCTGCCCAACCGCGACGCCACCGACGACGCGGTGACGGTGAAGGCGGCCGAGGCGATCCGCAAGTACGGCGTCGGGGTCAAGTGCGCGACCATCACCCCGGACGCGGCACGGGTGCGCGAATACCACCTCAAGAAGGCGTGGCCGAGCCCGAACGGCACCATCCGCGCGATCCTCGACGGCACCGTGTTCCGCAAGCCGATCGTGGTGAAGAACGTGCCGCCGATGATCCGCTCGTGGACCAAGCCGATCACCATTGGCCGTCACGCCTACGGTGACATCTACAGGAGCGCCGAGATGAGGGTGCCGGCGCCCGGTAAGGTCGAGCTGCGTTTCACGCCCGCCGACGGCTCGCCATCGCAGAGTGTGGTGGTCCACGACTTCAAGGGCCCCGGCGTGGTGATGGGCATCCACAACCTCGAGTCCTCGATCCGCTCGTTCGCCCGTGCCTGTATCACCTACGCGATCTCGGAGAAGCTGCCGCTCTGGTTCGGCGCCAAGGACACGATCAGCAAGACCTATCACGCCGCGTTCAAGGACCTGTTCCGCGCCGAGGTCGACGCGCGCAAGGCCGATCTCGACCGCGCCGGCGTGGTCTACCAGTACATGCTGATCGACGACGCGGTGGCACGCGTGGTGCGCGCCGAGGGCGGTTTCCTGTGGGCGTGCATGAACTACGACGGCGACGTGATGAGCGACATGATCGCCACCGGGTTCGGCAGTCTGGGGCTGATGACCTCGGTGCTCGTGTCACCCGACGGCAAGTACGAGTACGAGGCCGCGCACGGCACGGTGCAGCGTCATTACTACGCGCATCAGAAGGGCGAGCCCACCTCGACCAACTCGACCGCCACGATCTTCGCGTGGAGCGGCGCCATCGCCAAGCGTGGCGAGCTGGACGGCACGCCCGAGGTCGCGGCGTTCGCGAGGCGGCTCGAGCGGGCGGTGATCGACACCATCGAGTCGGGTGTGGTGACCAAGGACCTGGCCGGGATCGCGGTCCCCAAGCCGGCCGGTCACGTCGACACCGCGGGCTTCATCGACGCGATCGCCGATCGATTGGTGGCGGTGAGGGTCTGAGACGCATCGGTCTCGAGTGGGGGCGGGCACCAGCCACTGGATGTCACCGGCGGGGGCGCCCGACTCTTCCAGAAGCCGAGAACGCGCTCCGGCAGCGCGGCGATGTCGAGAGCGTGTGAATCGGACGCCTGCTGCGGACGTCGACTCGCGGCGCGCGCAACGATTTCTCTTGACAGGTTCTCACGCGCAATCGCTCGCGACGCGCGACTTGTTCTTGTATCGCGTGCTTTGAGCGCGAGAAACGGGCGCAGACGGCTTCTCGCTGACTGATCCGCGCGGAATGCATTCGGCCGGCTCCGACGCGCCCAGCGCGTATCCACGAGCGTCCGAGACGCGCGTGATAGAAATGCGCTTACCCCCGGGACACGCCCCCGCGGAGTCCCGTCATGAAGTGCTTCTCGCTGTCGCATCTCGCCGATCACGTCCTGCTGCGTGATCTGGCGACGCTCGTCGCCCAGGACCGTCACACCACCGCCTCGATGCTCGCACACCTCGCCGAGGTGGACGCCCGCAAGCTCTACCTACCGGCCGCTTATCCCTCGATGTACGCCTACTGCGTGGGTGAGCTGCGGCTCTCTGAAGACGCTGCGGCGAAGCGTATCCAAGCTGCGCGCGTCGGCCGACGCTTCCCGGCCATCTTCACAGCGCTGGCTGAAGGCCGGCTGCATCTGGCCGCGGTGTGTCTGCTTGCACCGAATCTCGCGCCGGAGAACGCGCGGGAGCTGATCGAGTCGGCCACCCACAAGACCAAGGCGGAGATCGAGCTTCTTCTGGCGCAGCGCTTTCCGCAGCCCGACCTGGTGGCTTCGGTCGAGCCGATCCCGGCTACCAGCGGCCCAACATGTTCAGAAGCTGTTCGTGAAACTCGAATACAACATGCCCCGGGGCATGTTGTGAAAGAGAGTGCGAGGCTCACGCCACTGGCGCCGCAGCGATTCGCGGTGCAGGTGACGATCGGACAGGAGACCCACGACAAGCTGCGCTACGCGCAGGCGCTGCTCGGCCATGCGGTTCCGACGGGAGATCTGGCGGCGGTGATCGACCGGGCGCTGGATGCGCTGATCCCCAGGCTCGAGCAGCGTCGCTTCGCCGCCACTGCCCGCACGCGTCCGGGGCGCCGCTCGAAGCGGGCCCGCCATGTCCCCGCCGATGTGCGTCGCGCGGTGTGGGAGCGCGACGGAGGTCAGTGCACGTTCGTGGCGGAGAGCGGGCGTCGGTGCGAGGCCCGCACGCGGCTGGAGTTCGATCACGTTCATCCGGTGGCGCGTGGAGGAGATACCACGGCCGACAACATGCGGCTCCGCTGCCGGGCGCACAATCAGTTCGAAGCAGAGCGTGTGTTCGGCGAGGCCTTCATGCGCGGCAAGCGGGAGAACGCCAGAGCCAGAGCCGCCGAGAAACGCGCACGCCGCGCCGCACGGGCAAGCACAATCCCAAACTCGGGCCTCGATGCGCGCGCAAGCGCAAGCCCAAACGCGGCGCGGGCCACGCTGCTGAGCGCCAGCACCAACGCGGACCTCGGCCCGCGCGCAAGCGCAAGCCCAAACGCGGCGGCGGTCGCACCGGTTAGAGCCAGCGATCCCGAGCATGACGTGACGCCCTGGCTGCGAGCGCTCGGATTCCGCGCCGACGAGGCGCGCCGGGCAGCCGCGCGGTGCGACGCGATTCCCGGAGCCTCACTCGAAGAGCGGGTGCGCGTGGCCCTCTCGAGCCTGGCTCCGGCGCGCGCGCGACGACCAGCGTCGCTCCCGAGTCGCCCGAGCGCACCCGAGCCACTCTGCGCAAACGACATGCGATCCGCGCCAGCGCGGATGGAAGCGCAGGTGTCGTGAGCCCGAGTGGTGCCACTCTCCGGTTGCTGAAGCGTGCCGGGGCACCTCGTGAAGCCGAGAAACGATCCGCGCCAGCTCGGATGGAAATCCGGGTG
This sequence comes from Candidatus Eiseniibacteriota bacterium, assembly GCA_044451485.1. GTDB lineage: Bacteria > Eisenbacteria > RBG-16-71-46 > RBG-16-71-46 > RBG-16-71-46 > JBIOKD01. The sequence continues at coordinate 6,803 of JBIOKD010000027.1, forward strand.
TCATGAGCCGGGGCTTGAAAGGCTCGATCATCGTGACGCATGCTGTCGTCATCGCCGACCACGGAGGCTCGCCACGTCCGCCACTCCCACTGGATTCACCGGTTCGGTCCCCGAGTACTACGACCGCTACATGGGGCCGATCTACTTCGATCCCTACGCCGCCGATCTGACCACCCGTGCCCGGACCGACTTGAAGGGCGAGGTGCTCGAGCTGGCGTGCGGCACCGGGCGACTGACCCAGCCGCTGCTTGCCGCGCTGCCACAGGACGCCCGGCTCATGGCCACCGACCTCAACCTACCGATGATCGAGCACGCGCGTCGCGGCCTGCCCGACGACCAGAGACTCGAGATGCGGCCCGCCGACGTGATGGCGCTGCCGTTCATGGACGAGTCGTTCGACGTGGCGCTGTGCCAGTTCGGGGTGATGTTCTTCCCCGACAAGCGCGCCGCAGCGGCCGAGGTGCGACGCGTGTTGCGGCGGGGCGCCCCCTACCACTTCAACGTGTGGGGCTCGCACGCCGAGAACGAATCGCCCGCGATCGTGCATCGGCTCATGCGTGAGGTGTATCCCGAAGACCCGCCGGACTTCTACGAGGTGCCATGGAGCTACCACGACCCGGCGACGATCCGCGCCGATCTCGAAGTGGCCGGTTTCCGAGACGTCACCGTGACACCGGTGGAGTTGATCACCGTCGCCGAGTCGGCGCGGCACGTCGCGATCGCCCTGGTGCGGGGCACACCGGGCGCCGGATACATCGCCGAGCGCGGCGGGCCGAGCCACGACGAGGTGATCGACCGGCTCACCGAGCGGCTGGCGGAGTGGGGCGGCGCGTCACCGTGCCAGGTGCGGAACAAGGCGATCGTGGTGCGCGCGACGGCGTGACGCGTCCGTGAGTGCCCGCGGCGACGGGCGCCGGCCATCCTGAGAGCGGTGCCCGTCCTGCGCGAGCCTGGCCCAGGCCGTCCCGATATGCATGCCGTCGTGCTGGGGTGGCGATGTCGCGCACCTCGAGCCCCGATGGTAGCATCGCGCCACCGACCACGACCCGCGCGATGATCCACCGCGCGTCCCGCCCACCGGAGGTCCCGCATGCGCATCCTCGTTCTCGGCGGCGGCCAGCAGGGCCGCGTCATCGCCACCGATCTCGCCCGCGCGCTGCCCGACCGGCGTGTGAGCGTCGCCGACCTGCGGCGGCCCGCGCTGCAGGCGCTCGGCAACCTGGAGTGGATCGAGCTCGACGCCGCCGACGCCGGCGCGCTCGAGCGTCTCGTCGCCGCCCACGACCTGGTGGTCGGCGCGCTGCCGTCGCGCTACGGATTCGGCTCCATGCGCGCCGCGATCGCGGTGCGTCGGCCGATGGTGGACGTGAGTTTCTCCGCCGAGGACCCGCTCGATCTGGACGCCGACGCGCGTGCCGCCGGCGTGACACTGGTGCCCGACTGTGGTCTGGCACCCGGTCTGTCGCACCTGCTGGTCGGGCACGCGGCGACACGGGCGATGCCCGACGAGGCGGTCATCTACGTCGGTGGGGTGGCCCGCGACCCGTCGCGTCCCTACGGCTACACCGTGACCTGGTCGCTCGACGACCTGCTCGAGGAGTACGTGCGTCCGGCGCGGATCGTGAAGGACGGCGCGCCGGTCACGGTGCCGGTGTTCAGCGGGCTCGACCGCGTGCACGTCGAAGGCGCCGGTGAGATGGAGTCGTTCCTGAGCGACGGTCTCCGCACGCTCGTGACCACGCTTCCGATCCGTGACATGAGCGAGCGCACCCTGCGCTGGCCGGGACACGTCGCGCTGGTGCAGCCACTGCTGGCGGGCGGCCGTTTCCTGGACGAGTTCCGCCAGCGCTGCGTGGCGGATCCACCCGACGACCTGGTCGCGCTGCTGGTCCGGATCCGGCACGGCGCTCGCTGGCAACGGGCCGGCTTCGTCGACCGCTATGACCCCACGAGCGGGTTGAGCGCGATGGCGCGCACCACCGCGCTCACCACCGCGGCGATGGCGCGTCTGGTCGCCGAGGGGCTGGCACTGCCGGCGGGCGTCCAGCCACTCGAGCGCGCGGCCCGGGTGGACGGGGTGTGGGACGGCATGCGCTCGATCCTCGCCGGGCATCGGGTGCGTCTCGAGGACTTCGCGCCCGAGCCCGTCGTGGGGGCGCACGTCTGAGGCGTCACACGGGCGCCCGACCCCACCGCACCGCACACGTCTGATCCGAAGCACGAGCGCGACATGGGTGCGCGACGTCGGCACACGCCCCACACTCGGATCGGTGTGTCCGAGCCGGTCCGAGATGGAAGCCCGCGGCGCACACCGCCCGCGCACGCGGTGTCGACCCGCACCACGCGCTCGCGCGCGCGACCGTAGTTCGCGTAGGATGCGTCACATGGACACCACCAGCGGTCTGCAGGCGCTCCACGTGCGCGCCGGACAACCCGATTTCCTCGATCTGCCCTGGGCCCTGCCACTGGCGAGCTGGCCGGGCGTCACCACCCGTCTCGTGCAGATGTCGCGCGGCGTGGCGCGTCACGAGGTGGTGTTCGTGAGCTACCGGCAGGGCGTCTATGCGCTCAAGGAGCTGCCACCCCACGTCGCCGAGCGCGAGTACGAGCGGCTCGGCGTGCTCGAGGAGCGCGGTCTGCCGGCGGTGCAGCGGGTGGGTGTGGCGCGCGCGCGTCGCGACACCGCGGACGCGCCCGAAGAGAGCGCCGTCCTCATCACCCGCTTCCTCGACGCTTCGCTGCCGTACCGGGCGCTGTTCCGCCAGCCCGGTCTCGAGCGTTATCGGGAGCGGCTGCTCGACGCGATCGCCAGCCTGCTGGTGCGGCTGCATCTCGCCGGCTTCTACTGGGGCGATTGCTCGCTCTCGAACACGCTGTTCCGGCGCGATGCCGGAGAGCTGCAGGCGTTCCTGGTCGACGCCGAGACCTCCGAGGTGCACGACGAGCTGTCGGACGGACAGCGCGAGATGGACCTCGGCATCATGGAGGAGAACGTCTCCGGCGAGTTGGCCGACGTGGCGGCCGAGATGAACCTGCCCCGGCCACTCGACGTCTCGGCGACCGGTGTGGACATCCGTCGCCGCTACTCGCGGTTGTGGAACGAGATCACCCGCGAGGTGGTGATCCGCCCCGGGGAGCGCTACAAGATCCACGAGCGCATCCGCGCGCTCAACGACCTGGGGTTCTCGGTGAGCGAGGTCGAGCTGGTCGCCGCCGGCGAGGCCAATCATCTGCGCATGCGCGCGATCGTGACCGACCGCGACTACCACCGTCACCAGCTCCACAGCCTCACCGGGGTGGTGGCCTCGGAGCGGCAGGCCAATCTCATGCTCCAGGAGATCCGAGAGCTCCAGGCCACGCTGGCGCGGGAGCGCCCGACCAGCGTGCCGCTCAGCGTCGCGGCACTCGAGTGGCTCGAGCAGCGCTGGCAGCCGGTGACCGGGCGGCTCGCGGCGCTGGTGAGCCCGTCCAACGACCTGCCCGAGCTGTATTGCCAGGTGCTCGAGCACAAGTGGTTCATGTCGGAGCGCGCCGGTCGCGACGTCGGTCTGGAAACCGCGCTCGAGGACTACCTCGCCCGGGCGCGCACCGAGGCGATCGCCGAGCTGCCGCCCACGGAGTGAGACGGGGCGGTCCCGGCTACTGCACGCGCACCTGGAACGCCACCGTGCCCGAGGCGCCCGGCAACAACGAGCCGCTGAGACTCCAGGTCACGTTTCCGGTGGTGCCGACCGCCGGCTGGGCGGTGATCCCGCATCCACCGAGTCCGCCACCGAGGGCACCACACGCGGCGCCCACGAACACCGTGTACGCCGGCGTGGCGTCGCGGATCAGGATCGCCGACAGCGGCTGGGAGCCGAGGTTGCGATAGGTGATGGTGTAGGTGAGCAGGTCGCCCGGCTTGGCGCTGGCGAGATTCACGCTCTTGACCAGCTCCAGACCACCCGCGTCGATCACCGTGGTGCGGTCGTCGAGCGACACCACGCTGACCAGCGCCGGCGCGGCGTTCACGTAGCTCATGCTGGCGCCGAGTGTCACCAGCTCGGCGTCGCCGGCACGCGCGCCGGCGGGGATGCGGTGCTCGAGGACCAGACAGACCGTCTGGCCGCTGCTCACCGCCAGCGGCGCGCCGATCGCGGTCTCACCCGCGTCCACCACGCCGTTGCAGTTGGCGTCCCGGTAGAGCACCACGCCCCACCCCGGTAGGACCGGAGTCGGAGTCTCGACGGCGCTGAAGCTCACGCTGCCGGCGCTGCCCGCGACGAAGGTGTGGGCGTAGCCCACCGCCGCGCCCGGAGCGCCGGTCTTCACCCCCGCGGCGGCGAGCTGGTTCGGCGGCACATCGCCGAAATCGGCGCCGGACGGACTCGAGCCGTTGACGGCGGTGTAGGCGATGGCGTCGGCGGCGCGGTTGTACGCGCCACCGGTCGAGCCGGCGTTGCCACCGGTCGAGAGCCAGCCGGCCGGGTTCACCTCGGAGAGCGTGACCGAGTGGCCACCGGTCGCGGATGGCAGCCACAACGTGTAGTGCCCGGCGCCGTCGGTGAGCGTGCTGTCACACGCCCCACCGGCGCACGTGGCACTCGCCGCGCGCACCCGGACGACGCTCGTCCCGCCCTCGCCGGCTTGACGGGTGCCGTCGTTGGCGAGCCCGCCGCCCGCGCCGTCGTCACGGAACACGGTACCGTCGACACGGCTGCCGGCCCACAGACCGAAGTTCTGATTGGCGAGATCGGTGGCTCCCACGGTCGCGAGACGGAAGCCGCCCGGGGCCTCGGTGCCGACAAGGCCCGCGGGATTCGTGGGGGTGACGTCGGCGACGCTGTTGTTGTCGTCGAGCACGATTCGGTACTGCGCGGCGTTGACCGCGACGAAGCTGTACGCGCCGGTGGCGGCGTTCACCGCGACCACGTCCTGGGCCGAGCCCGGTGACGCGACCGCCACCAGCTTGGCCCACGACGCCACCCCGATGCCGTTCTCACCGACGTCACGCCCGGCGTCGTGATTGGCGTCGAGGTACACGGTGCCGCTCACCGTGACGCCCGTCGTGACGGTGACGAGCCCGGAGAACTCCGAGGTGTTGCCACCGATGGTCGCCGTGGCGGTGAGCCGGATGCCCGGGGCCACGCCGGACGGAGCCGCGACCGAGAAGCGGAACCGGTTGGTGGCGTCGCTGCCCTGGTTGAGGCCGTTGATCAGACCCGCGTACGCTCCGGTGAGCGCGTCGAGATCCGAGGCCGAGCCCTCCACGAACGTGCCCACCCAGGTCTGGCCCTCGCCGAAGCCGCTCGGGTCGGCCGCCGCGACGTACAGCTCGATGCTGGATCCGGGCCGCGCCCAACCCGAGAAGGTGAAGGTGCCGTTCGACAGCACCGCGGTGCTGATCACCGGGTAGTTGGCCAGACCATTGGCGCCGGCATCGACGTCGCCGATGTCGTTGAGGGTGACGTAGGGGGCGGTGCCATGCGTTTCGTCCTGTCCGGCGGCGAGGAGGTCAATGCCGATCTCGCCGGTGGCGGCGGCGCCGCCGTTGTTGGTGATGGTGCCGTTGTCCGCGACGCTGTTGCGGGTGATCGTGTTGGCGGCCGCGGTCGAGACCGCCAGCACACCGGCGCCGTAGTTGACCGTGATGACGTCGTGATCGACGAGGTTGCCGCTGCCGCCGAGACGGATGCCCGGGGTCTCGGCGCCGGCGGCGGCGCCCACGCCGTTGCGGGTGACGGTGCAGTCCTGGATCGTGTTGGTCCCGGTACCCGTGCGCGCGTCCACGCCACAGCCCTCGTTCGAGGTCATCAGGTCGCCACGCAGCGTGGCGTTCGCGCTGGCCTCGATCGAGACGCCGTCGCGGGTCGGATTGCCGATCGAGTTTCCACGCAGCTCGCAGCCGGTGACGCTCCAGCGGTCGGAGGCGGCGGTGAGCGCGATGCCGCTGCCGGCGCCGAAGCCGATCAGACAGCTCTGCAAGCTGCCGTCGTCGGCGCCCAGCACGCGCACGTGGTCGCCACCCGAGCGTCCGGCGCCCGGGTCGGTGAACGATCCGGCGGCAGTGCCGATGACACACGAGGCGATCGCGGCCCGCGCTGCGACGGCGCCGACACGGATGTCGGCGCTGGCGTCGCTGCCGGCGGCGGTGCCGAAGCCACGGATCGCGACTCGGGTGACGTTCAGGTCGGTCGCCTGGAGATCGAGTCCGATGCCGATCGCGCCGCCGGAGCGGATCTCCACCTCGGGTCCGGCGAGTGTCGGCAACGCGAGCCCGTCCACGCCGACCGTGCCTCCGGTCCCCAGGGTGGTGGCGTTGGTGTTGCCGACGTCGCTGGTCTGCGTGCCGCCGTCGAGACGTGTGAACGCGTCGGTGAGCGCCGGCAGCACGCTCGCCGTGGTGATCACGGCCACCCCGCCGGTGAGCAGGTTGGAGAGCCCGGCCCGGAGCCCCGCGTGGGCCAGCCCGTCGCTCACCATGAAGATCGAGGTCTCGACTCCGGCGGTGAGCCCCGCCTGCGCGAGCCCGGTGTTGCCGAGAGTGTTCGCGTCGACGATGAATTGCCGCAGGCTGCCGGCGCCGCTGTCGTTCGTGTTGGTGATCGTGTCGAAGTTGTATCCGAAGTCCACGGAGGTGATATCGGAATTGCCGAGCGTGACCGGCGACACCGATTGCGCGGTCGCGCCGGCGCCGGTGAGGGAGGCGAGCGTGGCGTTGGTGGTGTTGGCGGCGGCGTCGACGAGCGCCGGGTTCTCGCCGCCGACGCGGTCGGTGACCGGCAGGGCGAAACCGCTGGTGGCGTCGGTGCGGAAGGTCTGCACCCCGCGCAGCGCGGCGGTGGCGCCGGGACGCGACGAGGTGACGGTGGCGTGGACCACGCGCACCTGGTACGAGCCCGCCGAGTAGCCATCCACGGTGTACTTGCCGGTGGCATCCGTGGTGTCCGCCTCGAGGTAGGCCCCGGCCGAGGAGTAGAGCTCGACCCGCACCCCCGCGCGGCCCGCGCCGGTGGCGCCGGCCAGCGTGCGACCGGCCCCACCGCCGTAGTTCGGGTCCTCGAACACGGTGCCCTGGATACGCGCGGCGCTCACCGTGACGGCGGTGGGCTGGATGCCCGCCGCGACGGTGTCGCCGTCGCTCTCGGCGGTGAGCGCGGTGCCGAGCTGGGCGGCGTTGAACGCCACGTTGGCGAGGTTCGAGACCACCGTGCCCGAGCGGGTCGGGCTGTTCACGGTGACGCGGAAGCGCACGCTGCTCGCCACGGCCGGGGCGAGTGTGCCACCGCTCGCCGCGGTGGCGCCCGTGCCGATGCGGAAGATCACACGCCGGTTGACACCGTCGTACTCGGCCTGGTCGTCACCCGACCCGTCACTCTTGGCGCCCGCGTTGGCCCCGCTCACCACCACCAGCGAGCCGGGCACGTAGGTCGTGTTGACCGGCAGGGTGTCACGCGCCACGACGTTGGTCGCGCCGTCGTTGCCAGTGTTGCGGAAGGTGAGCGTGTACTCGAGCACGTCGCCGGGTCGCACCGCGCCGCCGTTGAGATCGGTGACCGTCTTCTGGAAGCCGCTGCCCGACAGCACCGGCGAGTAGAGATCGGTCGCGAACGAGACCATCCCCGGGTAGAAGGTGTCGTTGGTCGAGCTGAGTGTGATGTTGGCGGTGGTGGCGCTGTTGGGGAGCACGCCGTTGGCGCTCACCAGATCGACGTCCCAGCCGTACTGATTGAGATAGTTGGGGTTCTTCGCGGCGAAGGTGACCCCGAGCTGGCTGATGCTGCTGTTGAAGAAGTTGTTAACCGGGTTCTGCGCGTCGCTGAGAGCCGTGCTGTTGAGCGTGAACGAGTCCCCGGTGAAGCCGAGATCGCCCTCGCCGGTGATGACCCCGAGCCGGGTATTGACCGGTCCCGCCGGCGGCGTGATGAAGCCGCTCACCCCGAAGCTCACGGTGTTGCCGGTCTGCACCAGCGCGAAACCGTCGAACACCACCAGGTTGCGTGAGGGCGCGCTCGCCAGACGGTAGACGATCACCAGACCCCAGCCGGCGAACACGTTGGCGGTGTTGTTGGTCGAGTAGACGTTCGCGGCCCAGTAGGTGCCGCTCCCGGCCGACTGCACCAGTGCCGTGACGTCGATGAAGCCCTGGTACACGGTGCCGCTCACGTCGAGCCGCGAGGCGGTGAGCGTCTGGTAGGCGGTGGCCGGGGTGCGGAAACGCACCGTGTTGCGCGCGCCGTTGTTCGAGTCGCCCTGCCAGTAGAGACCCGCCCACAGCACCGTGGCCCCGGCCGGGAGGGAGAGGGTGGCGCTGCTGGAGCTGAACGTGGAGGCGTCACCGTCCACGTCCACGTAGACCATGTTCCAGTCGTTGTCGTTGAGGTTGTTGCCGGTGCCGTTCCGGCCCTGCGTGCACTGTCCGCCGTTGGGACAGGTCATCACCGTGTTGCCGACCATGGTGATGTCGCCGTTGTCGTTGGTGCTGTATCGCGGTGTGAAGTTGCGCACCACCTGCGCCCCGGCGGGGGCGACGGCGGCCAGCGTCATCCACGCCACCAGGAGCGCCCGCATGATCGAACGCCGTCTCATGGCTGGCCTCCGGCGTTGCGGCTCACGATCGACTCGTCGAACCGCGCCCGCATGCGCAGGTAGAGACCGGCGCGTGTCCACGCCTCGTCGGGGAGATCGGGATCGTCGTATCCGGTGCGATTCCAGCCGGCCGACAGCCAGACGCCGTGACCGAGATCGCGTCCGAGCTCGACTCCAAGCCCGTCGCGTCGACCGGAAGCCACGAACAGCGCGCTGGCCTCCACACCGACGTCCCAGCGCTCGCCGAGGTCGTGCGAGAGCCGGCCGTGCACCCAGCCGGCGCCCGACGACAGGTCGGTGAGACCGTCGCGCTCGCCGACCTGCTTCGCCGCCACCGCGAAGGTGCCGTCCACCACCTCGAACATCGGTCCGGCGGTGTGCAGCGACAGGATGTTCGCGACCCGGCGGCCGGCGGGCAGACCGTCCACCACACCGCCGCGATCCACGTGCAGCTCGTAACGCCCGAGCGCGGTCCAGGTCGAGGTCTCGGGGCGGCGGAACGCCATCCCGAGCTGCAGACGCTCGCGGACCGCGGTGCCGTTCAGATGGTCGTCGTTCATGTCGGTGAGGCTGCGGGCGAGCGCGGTCCAGGTGCTGTCCAGCCGCCACGCCGCGGCCATGCCCCACAGCATCCGGTCGTCGCCACGCGTGCTCCGCACCTCGAGACGCGCCGAGCTCTTCACGTCGGTGTCCTCGAGCGACTCGATCGCGCCGGTGATCGCGCTGGTCGGTCCCTGGTCGCTTCGTGAGATCGGATTCACGCGCTCGAACGACGTCGAGACGCGGAACACGCCGTCCGGTGACCACGACTGTCGCAACCCGATCGCCGCCTCGGCCTCGCGACCGGACAACGCGTCACGCAGCCGGTACTCGCTGAAGACGTGGGTCTCGCGCACCACGTCGGCGTCCACGCCGAACACCGTCGACAGCTGGCGGTCGGCGGTCGCCAGGGCGTACGGGCCGGTGAAGCTCGAGATCAGCTCGTGACGCAGGTACAACCGTCCGGTCGGGGAGAAGCGGTACTCGCCGCCCAGCGCCGCCAGACGCCGCTCGGTGCGCACCATGTCCTGCTCGTACTCGAGGTAGCCGGACAGCTCCGGGCGACGCGGCACCTGTGCGGTGAGCTTTCCCCGCAGGGTGGCGATCCCCGGCTCGGAACCGGCCGCGCGACCCCAGTCGTTCGAAACCCGGGCGCCGAACTCGCCACGCAACGCGTCGTCGAGCCCCTGATCGACGCCGAGCATGAGACCGCCCCGTCTCTGGTTACCGGCCACATCGCCGGTGTAGAGCCCGTCGGCGAGGAACAGCGTGCGCGGGGCGAGACGGGTGTGCCACTGCATGCCGGCCTCGGCCCGGCCGGGCGCATAGCCCGTGCTGCGGTTCGCGAACGTGCTGTCGGTGATCGCCCCGTAGAGCAGACCCTTGGCGGTGGCGCTCTCGTGCGACAGCTCGATGCGTCCGCCGTTGCCGTCGCCGAGCCCGGGCGTGTGGGTGAGCGCGTACTCGCCGTCGAGACGTGTTCCCGGGGCGAGCGTGGCGCCGAGCGAGGCGCCACGCAGCTCGAACGGCTGGAGCGGATCGTGGTCGTCCACGTAGGTGCCGCCCAGGTTGAGACGCGGCAACACCTGGACGTGCGCCTCGGCGCCCGCCACCCACGCCGGATCCCCGCCCGAGGCCAGCTCGTAGGACACGCGCACCGAGACCGGATTGAGATCCGGGTCCAGGATCGGCACCGGATTCTTGAACAGCAGCTCGCCGGTCCAGGCGTCGAGCTCGTAGTCGCTGAAACGTGACAGCCGCTCGGTGCGCAGCACCACCGCCGGCTGGTCGCGGTCGCGGACGACGAGGTCGACCTGCTCGCTGTTCTCGCGCACCGGGTGCGCGCCCAGCTGGTAGGGGCCCGAGGTGCCGAGCCCCGGCAGCTCGTCGACACGTCCGCTGGCCCGATCGCGGCTCGCGAACGCGTCGACACGGAGCTTGTGATCCTCCCAGTGCTCCTGCACACCGGTGAGGCTGCGGTTGTAGGTCACCAGACTGCGCGCCCCGCCACCGGTCACCGGCGTGAAGTCCCCGTACAGGAGCGACGCACCCGGCCGGTCGGCGCGCGCGTACAGCCGGCCGGTGGACTGGGCGTCGTACCCGCGCAGCGATTCGTCGCCGTAGACCGGATAGAACGCGTCGGGCTGGATGTCGCGGAACAGCCGCTGGTCGGTCGGCCGATCGGAGTCGTAACCGACGGTCAGCAGCACGTCGTCGTGCACCCGGCCCTTGAGATAGAACGCCGCCCGCGCCCCGACGTCGGCCTTGCCGTCGCCCCGCTCGTCGTGGAACTGCTCCATCGGCTGCTCGAACCCGGTGAGGGCCCGCTCGCGCGCGCCGTCCCCGTGCAACAGCGTCGCGACGTCAAGACGTCCCTCGAGCATGCCCACCAGCATCAGCGGTCGCAGCTCCGGCACGAACTCGAGCACGGTGTCGGCCACCGCCTCCATGGCGGAGGCGCGCACCCGCGCGCGCCCCGGGTCGTACGGCGCCACCAGCTCGGCCTCGGCCGCGCCGTCGTCGATCGCGAGCTGCAGACCCGGCGTGGCGGTGTCGAGGTCGGGTGTCGCCCAGGTGCCGAGCGAGGACTCGAGCGTCACCAGACGCCGGCCCGGCACCGGCAGCCCGTCGGCGTCGAGCGCGCGCACGCGGATCACCGCGCGCGAGTGACCGTCGGCGGCGGCCCCGGGCGGCACGGTGAGCTCGAGACGCGCGAAGCGCGCCGGCGCCACCACGTGCACGTGGGCCTGTCCCATCTCGTTCCCGGCGGCGTCGTGCTGCGCCACCCACAACACGTTGCGTCCCGCCTCCAGCCGCACGCCGACGAACTGCCACGCCTCGACGCCGGTGGCGATCGAGTTCACCTTCCGTCCCACGCGCGAATCGGGCACCGGGACGCCGTTGACGACCAGGTCGAAGCGGTAGCCCTCGTGACCCTTGACACTCACGTTCAGCTGGTCGTCGAGCAGGGTGTCGCCGTCGATGAGACCGACGAAGCCCACCGAGCGGTCGGTGGCGAGCAGCGCACGATCCAGTCCGGTCAGGGGCGGCGACGTGGCCGATGCGCCACCCGCACCCGCCGCGTCGTCCGACGCTCCGATCGTGGCGACCGCCGGGAGCGATCCGGGCCCACGACCCTCCGGCGCCGGGACCGCCGCCGCGCCGCGTGCGATCGCCGGCTCCGGTCGCGCGGTGGTGTCGGCCGGCGTAGCCGGCGCGGCGGCCAGCGGCGTGCCCCCGGCGGGTCCGAACAACGGCAGCGCGCCGCCGTCCTCGATCACACCGCTCGCGGGACGCGCGCGGCGGTCGCCGAGCGATGCCGTCGCGTCGTCGAAGCTCGGAGCCCGGCGCAGCGCCCGCGTGTCCTCGGCGGGCCGGGTCGCGAACGCCGTCACACGCGCCGCCGCGGCGCTCTCGGCGGCCGCATCGCCGTGCAACGCGAAGTCGGCCCGCACCAACTCGCCGTTGCGCAGGTCGACGAAACGCAGCCCCGGCGTTCC
>JBIOKD010000028.1:0-18600 GCA_044451485.1 Candidatus Eiseniibacteriota bacterium
AGCCGGTGCTCGGGGAGTGCATCACAGCCCCTTTTCTCGGCGAGCCCTGTGTTCGATTCATAGACGCCTGCCGGTGGCCCGGACACGGCGCCCACGCAACCCACTCAACGTCGACCCCGCCCCTAACGCAGCACGATCAGGGTGCGGGTGAAGCGGCCCTGCGGCGTGACGAGACGCGCGTAGTACAGACCCTGTGGCACCCGTCCACCCGTCGTCGACCTTCCGTCCCAGGGCACATGATAGACCCCCGCCGCTCGCTCGTCGTGGACCAGGGTCGCCACCCGGCGTCCGTCCACCGAGAAGAGCGACAGATCGACAGGCCCCTGCGCCGCCAGGCTGAAAGACATCGTCGTCTGTCCGGCGACCGGATTGGGTGCGATCGCGTCGAACAAGGTCGTGGTCGGCAGCGTGGGCGGGTGGATCGGGCCCAGGTCGACCGGCTTGTTCTGCCCGTCGCGGGCGTCGACGTGAGCCAGCACGATGGCCGGGTTCCCGCTCGTCCGCGCCCGGAACGTAATCGTCGCCAGCACACCCTGCCCAGTGAGCCCGCCGAGACGCCCTCCCAGCGACACCGCGTCGACGCGACCCGGCTTGGGCGAATAGAGCAGACCGTCCGTGCCACCGAGCATCGGTCCGGCGGTCGCGTCCATTGGCTCCACGACCGCGGGGTCCCAGCCGAGCTGCGCCGAGACGCCACGCACGGCGCCCGAGCCGGTCATGCTCAGCGTCACCGCGAACTCCTGGCCGGCCTCCACGTGTGACGGGGCCGACACCGTGAGCTCGTCGTGGTCCCCAGCGAGTGGATGCAGCGACGCCAGCGGACGCAGACGCGCCTCCGTTGGCGAGCTCGCGGTCATGCTCAGGGCCAGGACGATCAGGTCTTCGAACTCGATGATCCCGTCGGTGAGCGGTCGCGTGTTCAGCGATCCGTCCACCGTGGGCCCCACGTCGAGACACGCCCACGGCTCGCTCCCGGTGACCGTCTGACCGTAGTGGGACCCGAGCATGGACAGATCCAGGGTATTGACCTGATCGTCGCCCTCGCACGTAGCGATGCCGTCGGCCACGTCACCGAGGAAGTAGTTCGGGATCCCCTCGGGGCGGTTGGACGCCGCCGACACGAACCCGCAGGCGTTGGTGGAGAACAGCAGGTAATACCAATCGTCCCGCGCGGGCGGATCGTCGGTCTGACCGGTGTCGGTCAACGGAGTGAGCACCCAGGGCGCACCCGGCGGATAGGTGGGCGTGGCGGGGACCGCTCCTCCGGCGTCGTCGTAACGCGGATAGCCGCCGAACGGGGCGCGGTACACCTGAACCGTGGCGGCATTGATCGGACGGGTGAAGGTCACGAGCACCTTGGTGCGCCCGTCGTGACCGCCGCTGGTGGTGTGCGAGACGGCGAGATTGGTCACCGCGGGCGGCGGGGTCGGGTCTCCGCACGTGACACAGGAGACGTTGAAGTCGTCGAGCGAGGGGGTCTGTCCCGGATCGCTGGTGGCGAGGTCGGCGCGGTACTGGAGGTACCGGGTGCGGCCCCCGACCGCCGCTCCGTTGGACGGGATGACCGTGAACGCGCTCCACGTGCCGTCGGGGACCGCGGTGTCGCCGTGACGTGCCAGAAGCGTCATGCTGGTCCCGACGGGTGTGCTCCCCGTCCAGTTCGCGGCGCCCCATGTGGTCGGCCCACCGCCGTCGAACACGCGCGACACGAAGCTGCCCGCGCTCGCGTACGGGGTCACCCGCAGCCAGTCGACGGTGAGCACGGTCGCCGCGGCGTCGATGTCGCTCGCCAGCGCCAGCATCCCGGTGCCCACGGTGTGGGTGATCGTCGCCACCACCGTGCCGTCCACCGAGAACACGAACCGGTTCCCCTGCCAGTCGATGCGGTAGCGGTGCGGCGCGCCCAGCAACGAGCCCGGAATCAGGATGGTGGTGCCGTCGTCGGTGCGCGCGTACACGCCGTCACCGGCGGTCGCGGTGCTGAAGATCGCCCACGGGGCGTCGAAGCTCATGTCCGTCACGAATCCCACGTGCTGGAAGTGCTCGGCCCCGAACGTCGCGACGAACTCCACCGAGCTCCCCGGCGCGAAGGTCGCGTTGGTCGCCGCACGCGCGTTGTTGAGCGTCAGGTGGCCGCTGCCGACCGCGATGGTGCTGCCCGCGCCCCACGGCTGCGCCTGCCACGTCGCAGGCAGCGTGCTGCCCGTGAACTCGGCGTCGGATGCCGGGGTCAGCACCACCTCCCCGTTGCCCACCGTGGTGATGATCGTGTTGGGACCCGTGGTGCCGAGCGAGAAGTCGGCCGCGCTCCGATCGAGCGGACAGGCCGATGAAGGGGTCAGGAAGCTGAGAGTCGCGGGTGGCGTGGGTGACGTGGCCCCGTTGCCCGACCGGTCCATGGAGGTCACGCGGTAGTAGTAGGTCGTCGCCGAGGCCAGCCCAGTGAGTGTGATCGTGTGGCTGGTGGTCACCGTGGGATCTCCGGCGTTCTGGTTCAGGCTCCCCGGTGACGTGCCGTAGTCCACGCGTGAGTCGGCCAGCTCGTCGGTCGTCCACTGGATCGCGGCGGTGCCGTCCGCGTGTGGTGTGGCGCTGATCCCGCTGATGACCGGGGGGGTATTGTCCACCGCGTACGAGGCGACATAGTGACCGGGGAGGGCCGGGAAGAACGCGTAGTCCATCCCCTTGATGGTCTGCGCGGTGAACGCGATGGGACCGCCGCCCCCGGTCAGCGAGACCAGCTGGCCGACGGCGGACTGCAGGGGCAGCATGGCCTGCAGGTTGCGCGCGCCGTCACCCACCGCGATGTCGAACGTCAGGACCCCGGCGCTCCAGGTCACCGACCCGAACGTCGAGCTGCCACGTCCGTCGAGCCAGCTCAGCATCTGACGCGAGGACACCACCGGCACCTGGTGGGCCTGGGCCGAGGCCACGATCGCGTCCGACCCCGGTGAGGCGGCGTTGTCGGTGTGCATGTTGGCGCAGAACACGCCGTAGTAGCCACGCGCGTCCTGCGCCCGTGTGAGCAGCGAGTCCACGAACCTCGGGAAGGTCTCACCCGACTCGTCGGGCATCTGGGTGGTCACCTGGTAGCAGTCGATCAGCGTGCCGTCCAGCTTGGCAAAGCGCATCGGGATCCCGGAGCCGGTGAACAGTCCCGGCCGGTCGAGGATCCAGGACTGCGGCCAGTAGTAGTAGTTGGTGTCGAGCCGGATGCCGTGCGACAGCTCGATCTGGGGCTGGGTGTCGTAGTCGCTCCACGCGATGCAGTGGGTGCGGTGCGTCACCGGCGCCGAAACGTCCGGGTATTGGGCCGCGAAGGTGGCGAGCTGGCTCGCGAAGTCGCTCTCGAGCAGCGAGGGCGTCCAGTTGGCGCACCCGGTATTGAGGTGGATGCTGATCTCGAATCCCTGCGACTCGAACGCGGCCGCCTGCGCGTCGGACATCGGCTCGCCGTTGTACACGTACGAGGTGGCCCGCACCGCGGTCCAGTCGTCCACCGCCTGCGCGGTGTTCGAGGGGCTGTCGGCCAGGTACTGGCCAAAGCGGCCGATCGTCCCGCCGTTGGCGTGATCGTCCCCCGTCATCACCACCGCCGCCTTGAGCCCGCGTGGCAGGTACCAGAACCGCGGCAGCGGCTTGCGGTGCAGATTCCCCTGCAGGATCAGGTTCGCCAGAAGACGCTGCTGCTCGTCGGCCTGCGGGATCGCGATCTTGTTGAAGTCGACCCAGTCGGGCTGCGCGCCGCCGAAGAACAGGTCGTCCGAGCGAGTCGGCGGAATCTGTCCGTCACGCTTCTGCCCGGACCATGCCGGGTTGCCCTGCCGCGTGTACACCACCGAGCGCGCCAGGTCGTACGTGAACGCCACCGCCAGCCCCCCGCTGCCCCCCACCGCGCGCTGAGTCACCGCGGGATTCGTGGTCGCGGTGTTGGCGTCGGAATAGAGGGTCGCGACCGCCGTCGCGCCGGCGAGGTTGTAACGGTCGGCGGTCCCGTGGAACTGGATGGTCTGACCGACGATGCCGACTCCGGCCCCGCCCGTGGTGTTGACGAGCAGGTAACGGTCCCCGACCGTGCCACCGGCGTCGCTCAGACCCATGAGTCCGGCGAGCTGCTTGTCGGGTCGGAGGGCGATGAGCGTGCCACCCGCGTTCGTCCAGTTGGTGAGCATGGTCACGTTGGCGGCGCTGAGCGGCATGTCGCCCAGCACCACCACGTCGTACTGGCCGAGGATGGCCGGCGTCACCGTGGAGATGTCCATCGCGGAGAACTCGTTGAGCCCCTCGGCGCGGAGCATCTCGACCGGATAGCGGCTGAATGGATTCGCGCTCGAGCTGATGACCAGGATCGGACCGCCGGGTCCCTGGCCGGGTGGCAGCGCGGTCGTGAACGACCAGAGCAGGGTCGCGTCCATCGCGTTCCCCGCCAGGTCCCGGACCCGCGCCCCGGAAGATCCCCCCGAGATCGTCGCGGTGTAGCTGGTGGAGCCCGACAGTGGCGCGCTGGGATCGAGCGTCGCCACACGCGTCGCGGTGTTGTAGGTCACCGTCGCCGGGACCACGGTCGCGCCCGGTCCCACCAGCTCGAATGTCGTCGCGTTCACGGTGGTCGGATCCATCGCCTCGCTGAAGGTGGCGGTCAACACCGTCCCGGCGCCGACACCCACGGCGGCATCGGACGGAGTGGTCAGGAGGACCGTCGGCGGGGTGTTGTCCGGACCGGAGGCGGTATCGAACACGATGTCGACCCAGTAGTTGCTCTGGTTGAACGACGCGGTCGGGAAGGTCGCCGACGAGCTGTACGCGTAGACCCCGTTCGGACCGTCGTCGCCGTCGGCGAGTCCGCGCAGGGATCCGTTCACCACCGGGCTCAGGAAGTAACCCTCGTCCGCGGAGTACCCGGTCGGGGTGTGATACGACACCACGTAGGTGGTGTTCGCGGTGATCGGAATCGGGGTGGTGAGATCGACCTCCTGCCACCCGGAGGCGGATTCGTTGTTGAAGGCGGCCTCGACGAGCATCGTGCCCGTGCCGGTCCACAGGTGACCCATGTGCGGCCCGGCGCTCCCGGCGCCCTTGTAGAAGCGGAGTCCCTTCACGAAGCCACTCACCGAGCTGCGGAACTTCATCCCCAGCTCCACGGACGCCGCGTCCGCCTCCAGCGGATTCCCGGGGACGTCGCTGGGCTGGAAGACGGTGCATGGACAGACCGAGTTGATCCCCTCGAGACCGGCCCGGGTGGCACTCCGGCGGGCTGGTTGCGATGTCGCGGGCGTGGCGGCGCTCGTGGCCGGTGGCGGGGCGAGTCCACCACCCTCGAGCGGCGTCTCGACCGGGGCCGTCGTCGCGACGGCGGGGGTCGCGCTCCAGGCGAGAAGACCGGCGAGCGCGAGATGGACGATCGGACGCCGGAGCATGCCCCGATCACGGGCTTCGCCGGCTCGGCCAAGCGGGAGCGGCCTTCTCGAAGGCCGGCAGCGCGACACCCCGGTCATGCCGTCTCGAGACGGGGACCCGCGCAGGTCGCCGGGATGCGGGTAGTGGGGGATCATGTTCGGATCACTCCAGCAGGGTCAGGCGGCGGGTGAATCGTTCGCTTCCAACGGCCAGACGCACGAAATAGATCCCGGGTGGCACCCGCTGCCCCGTCGCGTCCCGGCCGTCCCACACGATGCGGAACTCACCGGGGTCCCGCGAGCCGCCGTCCAACGTCCGCACCCGGCGCCCATCCACCGCGAACACGGCGAGATCCACCACCCCCGTGTGGGCGAGCGAGAAGCCGATGGTCGCGCTCTGCCGGAACGGATCGGGCACCGGTGTCTTCAGCGTCGTGGCACCCGGCGAGGCGTCCGACACCCCGAGTGGGGCGACCGCCAGCGTGAAGGTCCCATCGCTCAGGTCCTGCGCCGAGTTCCCGTGGATGTCGCGGGCGGTCACCCGCACCGCAGTGATGAACGTGAGGCTCACGGCGGGCACGGTCCAGAGATACGAGCCGACGTTGTCCAATCCGGTGGCGATCGGGGTCCAGGTGGCGCCGCTGTCGGGCGAGAACGCGAGATCCACGCCCGCCCCCGCGATCGCGGCGTCGTCCGAGGCGTTCCAGGTGACGAGGTGGCCGGTGCCCTGGATCCAGATCTCACCGCCGTTCGGTGAGGTCACGGCGACGGTCGGCGGGACCTTGTCGATGCCGACGGTGGCCGCGGCTCCGATGCTGTCGGGGAGCGGATCGTTGTTGCAGTCGCGCAGACGCACCGACACGATCGTCAGCGTGCCCGTTCCCGACGACGCGGCACTGGCGACCTGGACGTCGAGGAGCACCCCACTCGTCGCCATGCTGCCGCATGGCGGGCCGAGGGTGACGCCATCCGCCACGTAGTCACCCGGGCCCATCGTGGTGATCTGCAGATTGGTGTTCGGGTTGTTCGTGCCCAGGAAGGGACCCAGGGTGATGCTGCCGGTTCCCGAAGACAGACCGAGATTGGGCGAGAGCACGAACTCGACGCTGAATCCGAGGATGCTGGTGGTGCCGGTCCGGGTCAGGGTGATCGGCACCGTGACCGACGTCTGGGTGGTGGAAAGTGTCGTCGCGGGCGACACCGCGCTCACCGTCGACGTCTGTGCCGACGCCGCGCCCGAAACCAGCGTACCGGCCAATGAAACCAGGCCGATGAGACGCCTCCGGCGCGCGCGACGATGTATCGTCGAGGTGGCCATGGGGGACTCCGTGGTCGAGATGCGGGCGCGGCGGCGTGGAAGGTGTCGTAGGGCCCGCCCCTGCCGCGAAGCCGTGGCGTCGCGATTTGGAAGCGGTTGCACGGCCTCCCTCCCCGTCCTCGGCGGGTGGAGACGGAGGTCGAATACCCACTGCTAGAAGCATGCGGAGTGCCAGCCAGATGGTTCAAGTCCGAACTTGCCACCTCGTTTGCGCATCCCCGCTTCCCGAACGCCGGGCACCGGTATCCGGGACGGCGGGCCAAGCGCCATGGAGTGATCCGGGTGGCTCCAAACGCGGCTCCGGTGGCCCTTGAATACGGGCTTCTAACTCGAACCTGCCGGGTCGCTTGGACGTGCCCAGACGGCGCGTTCTGCAACCAGCGCGGCATCGCCTGGCGGGATGCACATCGTGTCGCACGGAATGCCAGGGAAGGCGTCTCGGCCGCTGGGTGAGCGCCCGCTCGCGATGGGCGTTTTGCCCACTCGGAACGGCCCGGCGGTGGAGCGCCTCGGGGTGGGATGGCGAACTGTAGTCCCGGGCTTACAGCGTGGCTCCGAGCCCCCGACCCGCCACGCGCGGCTCTCCAACCGGGCCCAGGGCTCCGTCTCGAGAACGTGCGACGAAAGCGCGATGCCGGGAAGGGCCGCCGCGCGGCCTAGTCGAGGACGACGACGCGGGTCGTGGCCTCGATGGTTCCCTGCCGGTCCACGAGCGCCACGAGGTAGACACCGGGCGCGAGCCGCGTGCCACTTGCCGCCAGGTTCCATGTCGTCGACCCGGCTCCCTGGACCAGACGCATTCCCCCCGGGAACACCGCGACCCGCCGTCCCGCGATGTCGATCAGCCACAGGTCCCGCACGCCGTCGGAGCGGCCGCGCGCTGAGAGACGAATCACACCGCGCGCCGGATTCGTGAGTGGGCGCAACTCGGTGTGCGCGGGAGCCGGAGCCCGCGCGGGACCCACGCCCACGATGCGCACCGGTCGCGTGGGGACCACCTCCACGGCAGCGTAGTTCCACTGGTCGGTCGTGGGTGCCAAGTCGTGGATGTCCACGAGGCCCGATCCCGCCGAGGGCACGCTCGTGGATTGCACCCAGTAGGTGTCACCGGTGTTGGTGTCGAGCCACTGGTGCACGATCTCCTGACCCATGACGGGAACCCTCGCGATGGCGTTCGAATAGTCGTTCCCGACCGCGAACACCCACGACCCGGCCGACACCCCGGGCACGTAGATGTCGGGTGGCCCGGTGGGAGCGCTCGCCTGCATCACCACGCCCGGGCCCGAGGCACTCGCGAACGAGACCACCGTCACCGAGCCACGGGCGCTGCCAGTGCCCGGTTGGGCGATCACGGTGGCGCCGGCGAGGGGATCCACCGCCCTCGCGGCCCAGATCTCCGAGGTCCCGTGCTGGACGTTGCTGCGCTTGAGCAGCAGCCAGCTCAGCCCGGCGCCGCTCACGAACGCCGTCTGCGGACCGTTCGACGGCCCGTCGTAACCGACGAACGCGAGCAGGAGCTCATCCGGAGCCGTGGTCGAGAACGCCGGCGTCTGGATCACCCCCGTCCCCTCCTGGGAGATGGTGACGTCCTTGACGAGCGGGTCGGGTGGCAGCGAGTTGTCCACGGCGATCGCCACCGCCGGGGATTCACCCACAAGACCCACCACGTCGGTGGCGCGCGCGGTGATCGAGTGTGGTCCGTCGGCGACCCCGAGCGTGTTCCAGTACTCGATGTACGGCGGGGCGGTCAGCGAAGCGCCGATCGGGACACCGTCGAGATAGAACTGGACGCCGAGGATCGCCGCGTCGTCCGCCACCGTCGCGCCAATCGCCACGCTGGCCGAGACGATCTCCCCCTGCGCGGGATCGAGCACGGTGACCACCGGGGGCAGCGTGTCGACGCCGGCGCCGTTGGACACCGTTACCTGGACGACCGCGGAGGTTCCGATGCGGCCGTTGGCGTCGGTGGTCTGCGCCGCCAGCCAGTGGGATCCATTGGCCGCCGCGGTCGTCTGCCAGGGGAAGACGTAAGGGGTCGCGGTGACGATGCCCCCCAGCGGCTGTCCGTCGAGAAGGAACTGGACCCCGGTGGTGACCGGCGTGGATGCCGTCAGGTCGACCGATCCGGACACGACGGCCTGGTCGGCGGGAGCGGTGAGCGCGATGGACGGCGGCGGTGGTAGCGCCGGGGTGACGGTCTGGAGGACCTGGACCGTCTTGCCGCTGATCGTCAGCTTCACGTCGGTCTCGTTGTTGCTCTCGTCGCTCTCGGCCAGGAATCCTTCCGGGTCCACCATCGCGCGCAGCCAGTAGGTGCCGTCCGGAACCCCGGCGAGCGAAATGGACTGACCCTCGTCGGTCTGGTCGTATTCGTCCACCGCGCCGATGTCGAGACCGCGCACGGAGGTGGGATCGGAGCAGGATCCCAGGTTCCCGAGCGCGCCGGCGTTGGGAAGCGTCGGGTCGTAGATGTAGGAATCGGCGATGCAGAAGCCGGTCTTGCCACTCAACACGACCGGATCGCCGGGCCCGCCGCCGCCGGCGACCGTGTAGAGACCGAACGCGGCGAACGGGAAGTGGAAGTGCCCGTGCGCGGCGTCGAACACGAAGGTGCCGGCCACCGGGATCTGCTGGGACAGCGTCCACGTCCCGGCATTATACGTGTACACCTGCTGGGTGCCCTGGTAGTTGCCCGAGGCCGGATGGTATGCGGGCTGGATCACCAGCGGCCCGCTCCCGCCGTTGAACGTGTCGTGCGTGTACTGGAGCACGCGGGTGCTCCCCGTGCCGGCCACCGAGATGCCGCCCGGTGGCACGATCACGCTCAGATCCGGCAGATCGACCGGTGGCGGCGGTGCCGCCGTCGTGTTGAAGTCGAGGTTGGGGACGTCGGCGTCGATGATGTCCACGGTCCGGGACGCCGGATCGAACACGAACCCCGTGCGGGTCGGTGTCACCTGGTAGCTGCCGTTCGGCAACCCGTCGAAGTGGTAGTGCCCGGTGAGATCCGCGGTCGTGGTCGGGCTCAAGGCCCCGCTCAGACGGACCAGGGTACCGGCCCCCGCATCGGGTGGAGCGATCGTCCCCGACACGGTGAAGGTCGGCACCGGGGTGGCGGCGAACGACACGTTCGGCACGTCGGCGCCGGTCATCACGACCGACAGCGATTCCGGCGCGAACGTGAAGCCCGGCTTGGACGGCTTCACGAGGTAGCTTCCGTCCAGCAGCCCGCCGAAGCTGTAATTCCCGGACGGGTCGACGGTGCTGGTCGCGGCCGCGGCGCCGCTCAGGGTTATCAGCGTGCCCACCCCCGACAACGCCGGAGTGATGGCGCCGGAGAGAGTGTGGGTCGCGGCGATCGACGGCAGCACCTCGACGACGGTCAGGTCGTAGCGGTCGTTGGTCGGGGCGGTGTCGTTGATCATCACCGAGGTGCCGGCGGCAGCGGTCGGGGCATCCCGGCGTTGCACCCAGTAGTCGTCCCCCACCGTGGCGCGGTACTCGTGCACCACGGTCTGGCCCGAGCCCGGCGTGCGCGCGGTCGAGTGGTCCCAGTCGGTGCCCACACCCCACACCCACGAGTTCGCGCGTGTGGTCGTCAGCGTCGCGGTCGGCGCCCCGGGGTTCGCGTTGCCGGTCGCGGTCGCGCCGATCGCCCCCGAGCCCTTCGTCCCCGACCCATCGACACCGGTGAAGCCGACCACCGTGATGGACGCGGCGACGGTCTGCGACAGACTGGCCCTCACCACCACGCCGGCGAGCGTCGTCGGCGCGAACGCGCGCCAGATCTCCGCGGTGCCCATCTGGGCGTTGGTGCGTCGCACCATCACCCAGGCGAGTCCTCCACCCGTCACGTTCGCGACGGTCATCCCGCCCGAGACCGCGTCGGTGGAGACGAACGCCAGGAGCAGCTCGTTGGTGGACGAGGTCGCGAAGGGCGGCGAGGTGATGGTGGGATGGGCCGTGGACGAATCGCTCGACACCATCACGTCGGTCCCGATCGCGCCCCACGCGGCCGTGGTCGCGAGCGCCAGGATCGCAGGTGCGAGGACCCAACCCGTCGTGGGTCGACACGAGTATCGCGATGGGGCCGGGACTCGCAACAGGGAGAACTCCATCGCTGAGCGGTGGGGCGAGGCATGCGCCGGCGCGCCGAGTCCGAACCCGGCGCCCAGGCAACGAGCGGACGTTGATTGTGCCACAACCGGATGCGGAAGAGAACGAATCTCTCCCACCGCCGTCGCGACTTGTCGCTCACCGGCGCGATGTCTACCCTCCCGACATCCGCCGCGGACGGTCTGAAAGTCGTCTCCTCCGACCTGATGTACGGGGTTCCCATGGCATCCGACGTGCTCTCGGCGATCGGCCACACGCCGCTCGTCCAGCTCCGCAGGATCGTGCCGGCGGGATCGGCGCGGATCGTGGCCAAGCTGGAGTCTTCGAATCCCACCGGGAGCATGAAGGACCGCATGGCGCGCGCCGCGATCGACGCCGCCGAAGCCGATGGCCGCCTGCGACCCGGTGGCACGGTGGTCGAGTACACCAGCGGGACCACCGGCGTGTCGCTCGCGCTGGTGTGCGCGGCCAAGGGCTACGGGCTGGAGATCGTGTACTCCGACGCCTTCAGCGAGGAGAAGCGGCTCACCATGGCCGCGCTGGGCGCGAATCTCACCATCGTGCCGAGCGACGGGAAGCGGATCACCGGGGATCTCATCAAGCGGATGATCGAGGTGGCGCGTGGGATCGGCGCAAGCCCCGGGGTGTTCTGGACCGACCAGCTCAACAATCACGACGCGATCACCGGCTATCACGCACTCGGCGAGGAGCTCGCATCGCAGACCGACGGCGCGATCGACGTCTTCGTGCACTCGGTGGGCACGGCCCACTCGATTCACGGCGTGGCGCGCGCGCTCAGGACCCACCGGCACGCGATCCGGGTCGTGGCGGTCGAGCCTGAGGAATCGGCGGTGCTCTCGGGCGGGCCTTCCGGGTCGCATCGCATCGAGGGGATCGGGATCGGCTTCGTGCCGCCGCTCTGGCACCGCGACGAGGTCGACGAGATCCTGACCGTTCCGACCGGCGAGGCGATGGCGACGGCGCGTCGGCTGGCGCGTGAGGAAGGCATCCTGGCGGGCACGTCGACCGGGGCCAACATCGCCGCCGCCCTGCGCGTGGCCGCACGACTCGGCCCCGCCGCCACGGTGGCGACGATCATCGTCGACTCCGGTCTCCGCTACCTCTCGACCGACCTCTTCCGCGCCGGCTGATCCGGCACGTGCCGCGTGAGGATCCGACCATCGACCATTCCCCATCCCCCTCCGCGCGACGCCGGTCACGCGTCGCCGCGTGCATCCTCGTCGCGGCGCTCACCGCCACCGGCGCCCGCGCGGAGGTCCCGTCCGGAACCGACGACGCGTTCCTCGACCAGCTCGAGCACCGCACCTTCGACTGGTTCTGGGATCACGCCGACCCCGGTACCGGTCTGGTGCCGGATCGCTGGCCGACCCGGTCGTTCTCCAGCGTGGCGGCCATCGGCTTCGGGCTGACCTCGTACGGCATCGGCGCCGAGCGCGGCTGGGTGACACGCTCCGAGGCCGCCCACCGCACCCTCACCACGCTGCGTTTTCTGTGGCGCGCGCCACAGGGACCGGAGCCGGTGGACTGTATCGGTTATCGCGGCTTCTTCTATCACTTCCTCGACATGCACTCCGGACGGCGCTTCGAGAAGGTCGAGCTGTCGACCATCGACACCGGGCTCCTCATGGCGGGAGTGCTGTTCGCCCAGTCCTATTTCGACCGCCCCTCCCCCGACGAGGCCGAGATCCGCGCCATCGCCGATTCGCTCTATCGCCGTGTGGAATGGACGACCTTCGTCACCGACGAGCGGGGTCTCACGATGAGCTGGCGCCCCGAGCCGGACCGTCTCTACTCGAAGTACCGCTGGTCCGGTCTCGACGAGAGCATCGTCCTGCACGTGCTGGCACTCGGCTCGCCGACACACGCGGTGGATCCGGCGGTGTGGCGGCACTACACGAGCGGCTATCGCTGGGCCGAGTTCCAGGGCCAGCGCTTCTTCCAGTTCGCGCCGCTGTTCGGTCACGAGTACTCGCAGGCCTGGCTTGATCTCCGCGGCATCACCGACGATTCCACTCGTGCCCGCGGTCTGGACTACTTCGAGAACTCGCGTCGCGCCGTCCTCGCGCAGCGCGCCTACGCGATCGCGGACTCGGCGCGCTACCGCGACTACGGCGCGGGCGTCTGGGGTCTGACCGCGTGCGACGGTGCCACCGACACCACGCTCGATCTCGACGGGAGGCCGTGGCGCCTGCGCATGTACTGGGCACGTGGGGCCGCGGCCGGCGACGTGCGCGACGATGGCACGCTGGCGCCCACCGCCGCGGCTGCGGCGATCGTCTTCGCTCCGGAGATCGTGCTGCCCACGTTGCGCGCGTTTCGCGATCGCTACGGCGACCCGCTGTACACGCGTTATGGCTTCGTGGACGCGTTCAACCCTTCGCTCTCGACCCCTCTGCGCGTCCACGCCGGTCGCATCGTGCCCGGTCTGGGCTGGTTCGACACCGACTATCTGGGCATCGACCAGGGGCCCATCGTCGTGATGCTCGAGAATCACCGTTCCGGTCTGGTGTGGAAGGTGATGCGCCGGAACCCCTACGTCGTCCAGGGTCTGTGTCGAGCCGGATTCCGCGGCGGCTGGCTGGACGAGCGGTGCCGCTGATCCCGTGGTCCCTCCTCTCGGGGGTGCTCCTCCTGGCGCTCGCCGGTGGACCGGCGGGGGCGGCATCGCTGCACTCCCCCATGAAGCTCGATGACGGCTGGCGATTCGCGTTCGGGCGACGGGACGACGCCGAGCGCGTGGACTTCCCCGACGCCGACTGGCACCCGGTGACGCTGCCGCACACCTGGAACGCCGAGGACGCCTTCACCCGCGAGCCGACCTTCCACGAGGGCGAGGGCTGGTACCGACGCCGCGTCACACTCGACGCCACGTTGCGGGGAAAGCGTCTGCTGCTGCGCTTCGAAGCCGCGAACCAGGTGACCGATGTCTACTGGAACGGCATCCACGTCGGGCGACACGCCGGGGGTTACACCGCGTTCGCGTTCGACGTGACCGAGCTGGCACGCCCCGGCGGTGTCAACGTGCTGGCGGTGCGGGTCGACAACACCATCGGGCCGGTGCCACCGCTGATCGCGGACTACGACTTCTACGGCGGGATCTACCGCGATGTGTGGCTGATCGCGTTGGACCCGGTGCACTTCTCCCCGCTCGACCACGGCGCGCCGGGTGTGTGGGCCGAGGCCACCGCGGTCACGGAGACGGGCGCCACCGTGACCGTGCGTGGGCGGCTGCGCAACACCTCGACCCACCTGGCGCGGGTCGAGCTCCACGCGCGGGTGCTCGATCCCGATGGCGTCGAGGTGCTCGCGCCCCACGCACGGCTCGAGGCACCGGCGGGGTCGGACACCGCGTTCGAGCTCCCCGCGGGCGTGATCGCGACACCGCGTCTGTGGTCACCCGACACGCCCAGTCTCTACCGGGTGCAGGTCGAGCTCCGGGTCGATGGCCGTCTCGCCGACACCACCGGCTGCCCGCTCGGGCTGCGTGCGTTCCAGGTCGACCCCGACCGCGGTCTCACGCTCAACGGCCGGCCGTTGCGTCTCCAGGGGACGAACCGTCACCAGGACTTCGCCGGGCTCGGCAACGCCGTGCCGGTGGAGCTCCAGCGGGCCGACCTGCGACGCATCAAGGCGGACGGATTCAACTTCGTGCGTCTCGCGCACTACCCGCAGAGCGAGGCCGTGCTCGACGAGTGCGACCGGCTCGGGATGGTGGTGTGGGAGGAGATCCCGGTCGTGAATCGCATCGACACGACCGCCGCGTTCGAATCGAACGCACGCACCATGCTGGTCGAGATGATCCGTCAGCATCGCGCGCACCCGTGTGTGTTCTTCTGGGGTCTCGCCAACGAGGTCCTGCTCCTCAAGCCGAGCCCCCTCCCCGATGGCTACGTCGAGCGCACCGCGGGCCTGGTGCGTGGTCTCGCGGCGCTCGCCCGGGCCGAGGATCCGACCCGGCTCACCGCCGCGGCGGTGTCCTTCGACGAGCTCGACGACGGATCCGGCATCCAGGACATCCCCGACGTGCTCGGGCTCAACCTCTACTTTGGCTGGTATTACCGGACGCTCGACGAGCTGGGCCCGTGGCTGGACCGCTTCCATACCGGTCATCCGGATCGACCGGTGGTCGTCAGTGAGTACGGTGCTGACGGCGACGAGCGTGTCCACGCACGTGAGCCGCGGGCCTTCGACTTCAGTGTCGAGTACCAGCAGCGATTCCACGAGGCCACCGTTCCGCGGCTCGCCGCGTGTCCGTGGCTGGTCGGCACGGCGGTGTGGAACCAGTACGACTTCGGCTCCCGTCGACGCGACGACACCAAGCCGAACCTGAACAAGAAGGGGCTCTACTTCTTCGACCGCCGTCCCAAGGACGTCGCCTTCTACTATCGCGCGTTGCTCTCGAGGGAACCGGTGCTGCACGTGGCGGCGCGTGACTGGCCCCACCGCGCCGGCAGCCGGCCCGGCGACGAGCGGGACACCGTGCTCGTCTACTCCAACCTGGACGAGGTCGGATTGTGGCTCGGGGACACCCCGCTCGGCACCCGGCGGGTCGTGAACGGCGCGGCGCGCTGGGCGGTGTCGTTCCGCCCCGGGACCAACGTGCTGGCCGCCCGTGGGAGCTGGAACGGACGCGTGGTCGAGGATCGCTGCTCCGTGGTCTACGAGGATCGGACCGCGGCCTGCTCCGGCTCGGCCCCGCCGCACATCACGCTGGCCATGAACGCTTCGCGGTGTCAGTACCTCGATTCGACGGGCACCGCGTGGGAGGCGTGTCACGACCACGCCCGGGGTGGCTGGGGTCGGATCGGCGGAATGCCGCACCTCACCCACCACCGGATCTTCGGCACGCACGACGACCTGCTGTTCCAGGCCACGATCGAAGGCATCCGGTCTCTTCGCTTCGACGTACCGGACGGGGAGTACGACTTGGAGCTGCGTTTCGCGGAGACACAGGACCGGCGGCCCGGTGAGCGGGTGTTCGACGTGACCGTGAACGGCCGGTCGTGGTGCGCCGGTCTGGACCTCGCGGGCACGGTGGGGCCATACACCGCGGTCACGAAGACGACGCGTGTCGTGGCTCGGGAAGGTACCGGGATACGCGTCGACTTCACGACCGGACGCGGAGAGACGACCGTGAGCGCGGTGCGGCTGACGCGTCTCTGAGCCGGACGCGGCCCCGTGGGGAACGCGCGGCGGGCGGGGTCGATCCACCGGCCCCGCCCGCCGCGTTCGCCACGTCCTGATCCAACGCGCGGCTCGGATCGCTCAGGTCCGAGTCTCGACGATCACCAGCTGGCGGACCTTTCGGAACTCCTTGGGATCGATGATGCGGAGCACCGTGTGGTCGCCGTCCGACTCCAGCGCGTAACTCGCCGCGGGCTGCGGGGTGAGGACGACCGCCTTCCGGGCGGGGATGTCGAGTGTGGTCTCGTTGTCGGTGTCGATCGTGGTGCAGAGCGTCTCGTCCAGATGCCCCGACGGCTTGAGCGTCTTGCCGAGTCCCAGCACCCCGCCGCTCGCGACCACGACACCGGCCCTGGTCAGGTCCCGCTTGTTCCCCATCATGCAGTAGACCGTGCCCAGCTCGTGGGTCTTTTCGGCCACGGACTCGGTCAACCCGGTGACCTGGGTGCCGAGCGAGTCCACACGCGCCGCCAGCGCCTGGATCATCTGCTCCTTGGTTGCCAGGGTGTGCTTGAGATTCGCCAGCATCTTCTCCAGCCCGGCCATGCGCATGCCGCTCTTCCTCAGACGAGCGTCCAACTCCTCGATGCGCGCCTTGGAGCGTGCGACGCCGGCGCGCAACTGGCTGATGCGATCCATCACCTGGTCGCTCTCCGTTCGCGTCAGGTTGCCCTCGGTCGCAAGACTCTGCGAGGTCAGGCCGCCTGCTTCGTCGCCGAGCACGATGGCATTCAGGCTGTCCTGGATCGCGGCGATCGAGCCGATCGCCTCGGAGTAGCGATTCCGGGTCTCCTCGTCGGCGGTTCGCACCGCGGTCAGCGTGGTCGAGGCCTTCTGATACTGGCTGTAGAGCAGACCCGTCACGCCGATGAAGACCACCAGCGCGGCCGCGAGCGTCAACTTCCACAAGGTGTGCATGGAATCCCTCCCGCTGCGATGCATCCCGACGCGGTCGATCGGGGGTGGATGTGAGCGGCCGGATCGGTGACGCCGAAGGTGGGGACGCAACCGGAGTCGGGCTCTCCGATCGGGACGGCTCCCAACCGGGCCGTCATGGCCCCGCCTCCGGCGTGGCCCCGTGTTCGTGGCCGTGCTCTCGAGAGTTGTCTCTCGCGGTACGGTTGTGGACAGAAGTTCGCGCGGACTCGTGCCCAGGGACCGGCGCGTGTGACACCCGCGCCGTCTCCGGCGTGCCACCGCGCGTCCCGATCGCGCGCGGTGGCGCCGGTGAAGCCGTGCCGGGTCATGGTGCCTCCGCGTCGACCGCGTTCGCGCGCACCACGAATCGATCCGGCGCGGGACCGATCCAGTCGAACGGGTAGCAGGTCACGAGCGTGAGCTGACGCGAGCGTGTCGGGGCCAGGAGATCGGTCCGGTCGGGTGGCACCACGCGCGCCCAGTCCACGCGATACTCGAACCGGCCATCGGGTGTGGTCAGGATCACCCGATCGCCCGGCGCCACACCAGCGAGGCCGCGAAAGTAGGTGTCGCGATGCGCGGCGAGATCCACGTTCCCCGGCTCGCCGGGGAACGCCGAGGTCTCCAGATGTCCGACCCCGCAACGCAGCGACCGGGTCGTGGTGCCCTCGACCACCATCGCCGACACACCGACACGCGGAATGTTGATGCGGCCCACCGGGCCGCCCCGCCGGGCTTCGCGCCGGGTGGCGATCGCGCGCTCGCCGGGGCGCAGCTCCCCGCTCGAGACGGCGAGCGCCTCCAGGCGGCGGGCGAGCCGCCGCTGTGACAGCCATCCGTCGCCGTTCGCCCATGTCCAGCACCCCAGCAACAGGACGGCGGCGAGATACGCACCACCCTCGACCCACCTCCACGACATTCGCGTCATGTTCCCTCCGCTGTCGGCCCCCCGGCGCGCGCCGGCGCGCCGGGGAACCTCAGGCGCGTCTCACTCCGAACGCCATGCGCGACGGCGCACCGTGAGCCAGAGTGCCGACAACAGCATGAACGCCCCGGCGCTCCCGATCAGCGGCATCGGACTCGCCGTCGACGGCATCTTCTGGGTGCCCGAGCTGCTGGGATCCGCCGGCGTCGAGCTCGATGTGGTCACCGGCGTGGAGCTCGACGGACTCGTCGGCGTTACGTCGGCGGCCCTCTGAGGGTCCTCGCTCGGGGCCGGACTCGACGATGTGGAGCTGGTGGTGGAGCCGTAGGGCGTCGTCTGTGACGCGGACCTGTTCTGCGCGATCGCGACCCCGACCAGGACCGCGACGACCACAGCCAAGGCCAACGCAGCGATGATGGATTTCATGTCTGGTCTCCCTGTTGGAGATTGCGGCGACCGGTGAGCGAAGCGGCCCATCGGGGTCCCCCGTCGGGGGGAAATACGCGGGGATCGGAGGCGCGCGTGGGCCGCGGTCGGTCCGGCAGGGATCGCACGGGTCGCGCGGCACGATCATCACGCCGCCGGTGAGCGTCGCCGCTCGCACGGACGCGGGCCGCGACGGCGCGCGGGTGTGGACCCGAACTCGGGCCCATACGGCCGGTGCGTCGCCCTCCGCGGGGAGCGAGGGGAGAGGGGGCGGAGACGTCACGAACTTCGGTGAC
>JBIOKD010000029.1:0-18512 GCA_044451485.1 Candidatus Eiseniibacteriota bacterium
ACGGACCCCGCCATGACCCCGACCGAGACCGCGATCCACGAATTCCTGGTCACCGATCTGCTCTACGACAAGGACCTCGCCGGTCTCCGTGCCGAGGACGACCTGCTCGAGCGCGGTCTGCTCGACTCGCTGGGCATCCTCAGGGTGGTCACCTTCTGCGAGGAGCGCTTCGGTATCACCATCCCGGACACCGAAGTGCTGCCCGATCACATGTCGAGCGTGCGCGCGATCGCGGCGCTGGTGGAACGGGTGCGCGCGAAGGGCTGAGCCCCGGATCCGTCTCGCACCCGATCGGCGCATGGCGCCGCATGCGCGCGTCTCAGGTGGATCCGGCGACGCGTGACGTCTCCAGCGTCATCACCCGTCCCGAGCGCACCCGTTCGAGCGCCTCGGCGTAGAAGCGGTCGTAGCCGTCGGCGCTGACCCGCCACGAGAAATCGCGACCCATGCCGTTGGCGCGCAGCCGGGACCACAGGTGCGGCTGCCGGTACGCCGCCAGCGCCCGTCGCAACGCGTTCACCATCGCGACGGGCTCGTACTCGTGGAACAGGAACCCGTTGCCGTCCCGGGTCAGCGGATCGAAGTCCTCGACGGTGTCGGCCAGCCCGCCCGTGGCTCGCACCACCGGGACGGTGCCATAGCGGAGGCTGTACATCTGGTTGAGACCACACGGCTCGTAACGCGACGGCATCAGGAACAGGTCGCATCCCGCCTCGATCAGATGCGCGAAGCGCTCGTCGAACTCGGCCCGGAAGTGGAAGCGCTCGGGATGACGCGCCGACAGCATGACCAGCATCTCCTCGTAGCGCGCGAGACCGGTGCCGAGCACCACGAAGCGCGCCTCGAGCCGCGCCAGATCGGGTGATGCCGCCTCGACCAGGTCGAGACCCTTCTGATCCACCAGCCGGCTCACCATGCCGACCAGCGGCCAGTCCGGTTGTGACGGGAAGCCGCTCTCGTGGATCAGGACGGCGCGGTTCTTCCACTTCCCCGCCGGGTGCTCGCGGTCATAGGGATGCGGCACCCATCGATCCCGCGCCGGATCCCATTCGGTCTCGTCGATGCCGTTCAGGATCCCGCGCAGATCGGCGGCGCGGCGGGCCAGCACCCCCTCGAGCCCGAAGCCGAATTCGCCGCTCGAGCGGATCTCCTCGGCGTAACGCGGGCTCACCGTGGAGATGAGATCGGCGAAGCTGAGCGCCACCTTCATGTAGTTGACGCGGCCCCAGAACTCGAACGGCCCGCCGGGCACGAACGACTCGCGGCCGAATCCCGCGAGGGCGAGCACGAACGGATCGTGCAGCCCCTGGTAACCGAGATTGTGGATGGTGAACACGGTGGTGGTGCCCTGGAACACCGGATGGTGGACATCGTGGGTGCGCAGGAAGCACGGCACCCAGCCCGCCTGGTGATCGTGAGCGTGCACCACGTCGAGCGGTCCGCCGAGCAGCTTGAGCCCCTCCACCGCGGCGCGGCAGAAGAACAGATAGCGCTCGCCGTTGTCGGGATAGCCCTCGCCGGTGGCCGGATCGTTGTAGACCCCCGGGCGCTGGTAGAAGTGACGGTCGCCGGTGTGGGCGACCCGCAGCACCCGCACCCCGCCCGGCGCCGGTGGCTGGCGCCCGTCGTCACCCGCGGGGACCAGCAGGTCGAACTCCGCGTGCTCGGTGCCGAGCCCCCACGGCACGTCGCGACCGCCCAGTGGGCGCGTCTGCCAGCCCGGCTCCTCGGCGAAGCCGCGGTAGGCCGGCAGCACGATGGTCACCGCGTGACCGCGACGCGCCTGCTCGGCGGCCAGCGCCGCGACCATGTCGGCGAGCCCGCCCACCTTCACCAGCGGGGCGTATTCGCTGGTGACGTGCGCGATCGCGAACGGTGACGGGGTCATCGCGTTGGGGATCCCGGAATCACACCGGCAGCGTGATCTCGCGCAGGTAGTGCGCGGCGTCTTCGGGCGTGGTGGGGTTGATGTAGAAGCCCGATCCGATCTCGAACCCGGCGACCCGCGTCAGCTTGGGCATGATCTCGATGTGCCAGTGGTAGTACTCGAGCTCCCCTTCGGCGTGTGGCGAGGTGTGGATCACGAAGTTGAACGGCGGCCGGTCGAGCGCGAGATTGAGACGCTGCAGCGTGTCGCGCATGATCCCCGCCAGGTCGCGCAGCTCTTCGCGCCCGGAGATCTGCTGGTACGACGAGTCGTGACGACGCGGCAGGATCCAGGTCTCGAACGGGAAGCGCGGCGCGAACGGCTCGAGGGCCACGAACCGGTCGCTCATGGTCACCACCCGGCGCCCGTTGCCCTCCTCGGTCTCCTGCGCCACGATGTCGCAGAACACGCAGCGCTCCTTGAGCTCGTAGTAACGACGCGAGCCGTCGAACTCGTCCTGGAGAATGCGGGGCACCACCGGCAGCGCGATCAACTGGGTGTGGCTGTGTTCGAGCGTGGCGCCGGCCTGTTCGCCGTGGTTCTTGAAGATGAGCACGTAGCGGAAGCGCCGGTCCTGGTACAGGTCGAGCATGCGCTGCCGGTAGGCGTCGAGCACGTCCTCCATCTGGGACGCCGGTAGGTCGGCGAAGTCGGTCTGGTGGGACGGGGTCTCGATGATGACCTCGTGGGCCCCCACCCCGTTCATCTTGTCGTAGAGCCCCTCCCCGCGCCGGTCGAGGTCCCCCTCGATCTGCAGCGCCGGGAACTTGTTGGGGATCACCCGCACGCTCCAGCCGATGGTGTTCGGGGGCGTGGAGTCCGGCCGCACCGCGTACACCTCGGGGGGCGTCTTGTCCTCGTTGCCGGGGCAGAACGGGCAGAAGCCACTGCTCTTGGGGGTCGGAACGGCGGTGAAATTGGTTGGCCGTCGACTCCGTTCGGTGGCGATGATGACCCAGCGACCGACCACCGGGTCCTTGCGGAATTCTGGCAATGCGCCTCCACGGCGGGGGGGATGCGGGGGAGGCCCGCTTCCGGTCCCTCGTGGACCGGCCGACGGAGTCTAGGGAGTCCCCGAGGATGGGGTCAAGGCCGCCCGCCCGCGACGGCGCCGCGCTCCCGCGCGGTGGCGGCGTGCAGAGAGCGCAGCAGACGCTCGTCGGCGGGTGACAGGGCGCGGCCCCGCCGCGAGACGGCCACCCGGGCGGTGGCGAGGAAGCGCTCGAGCTCGTGCTCGACCATGGTCTGGCCATCCCACCAGCCGAAGGACGGCACCTCCTTGGGGGCGAAGCGCCCGCCTCCGAAGAGATTGGCGCCGGTCCCGACCACCGCCCCCGTCGGCAGCAGGGTGCCGATCCCGGTCTTCACGTGCGGCCCGAGGATGGAGCCGACCTTGTGGCTGCCGGTTGCGATCTCGCGCCCGCCCATCCGCACCTGGACCTCGCCGTAGTTGTTCTTGAGATCGCTGGTCGTGGTCAGGGCGCCGAGATTCACCCACTCCCCCACCACGCTGTGACCCACGAACCCGTGGTGCCGCTTGTTGGCCCAGCCCTGCCACACGCAGTGATCCACCTCGCCGGCGATGCGACAGCCCGGCCCGATGCTGGAATGACCGACGAAGCCGCCGAGGAGCTGGGTCCCGGCTCCGACCACACACGGCCCCTGCACCACCGTGTGCGACAGCACCACGGCACCCTCCCCGATCCGGATCGGACCCTCGCGCGCGTCGAGCACCGCGAGCGGATCGATGCGGGCGCCGGCGGCCACCGTGATGCGGCCGGACTCGAGCAGCACCGCGCTCGCGTGCACCGTGCCATCCACGACGCCGCTCCTGCCGTCGAGATCGGCGGCGATCGCCCGGGCGTTCTCCGCGACCAGGTCCCACGGCCAGCGCAGCAGCGGTGCCTCCACGGGGACGGTGGGCAGACCGAGCGACCGGAGCCAGATCTCGAAACCCTCGCCCCGGAGGATCGCGGGCTCGAGCTGGCTCATCGGCAGCCGCCCGCCCACCACCCGGCCATCGGCGAGCCACAGCGCCGGCGCCGGCCCTTCGATCGCCTTGGCGAGCCACGCGCCGGGCAGCGCAGCGGCGTTGATCAGCACCGCCTCTTCCGACCGGTTCGCCTCGATCGGCGCGGGGTTCCACGTCGCCATCGCGTCACCGCGCCCCACCAGCGCCCGGAGCGGCATGCCGATCGCGCCACGCCAGCGGGTGGCGAGATCCGAGGCGCCGAAGACCAGCGCCTGGACCGGCATGAGATCGGTGAGCGGCCGAAGGTCGGACCAATGCGAGTCCTCGAACAGGATCATCGCGCGGCTCACGGGTGGCCCCCGAAGCGGAACGCGCCGCTGAATCCGGACATCACCGCGCGGCGGCGCAGGCTGTCGGCCGCTGCCGCCGCCAGACAGTGCGTGGTGCGCACCTTGTGACGGCCCTTCTCTTCGACGATGGTCATCGGGACCAGCAGCAGCGACTGGGCCGCCTCGCGCAGACTCTCGGCCTTGGCGCGCTCGGTGGGTGCGCCGACCTGAACGCCCCAGCACGGGCCGGGCGGTGTCACCGGGACGACGCGCGTGCTCTCGGGGGGTACGGCCACACCCGTGGAATCCATCGGCATTGCGGCACGCTCGGCGAGGGTCGGCACCGGCTCCGGCACCGGAATCTGCGCGGTGTCCGCTCCGACGCTGTCGGCCCCGATGCTGTCGCCTGCCGTGGCGGAAGTCGCCAGACTGTCGCGACGGAGAAGCGAATCACCCAACGCCCCGATCCGCGCGCTGTCGATCCGCGCGGTGGTCGCTCGCATGAGATCGGCCGCGTGCGCGGCGGCCAGTGCCGAGGCCGTGGGCCCGACGCGCTCGGACGGCGCGAGCGGCTCGGGGATGGATTGGAGGACGCGACGCGCCTCCTCCGACGGCCCGCTGTCCACCCCTGCGGGCATCCCGCGCATCGCGGGCAGAGAGGACGGCGGCACGCGGTGACTCGCCGCGGCAGCGGTCAGCACCATCATCGCCGCGAGAAGGGCGGCGAGCGCCACGCACCGGCGCGTCACGCGGCTCAACGGGATCCCCGCGCACGCAGCGCTTCGCTCACCCGCCGGACCTGCCCGGTGCGGTCCAACGGACAGGCGAGGGTGGCGCCGTTGGCGTGCACCACCACGGTGTCGTGCAACCCCAGCGCCGCGGCGGTCCCGCCCTCGCCCACCACCACGCAGCCGTCGCAGTCCACCACCACCGTGTCACCGAAGCACACGTTGCCGCGCTCGTCGCGTGGCTGGCGGCGCGCCCAGGCGCCCCACGACCCGAGATCGTCCCAGTCGAACGACGCTTCGAGCGTGAGCACGTTGGGCGCGCGCTCGAGCACCGCGTAGTCCACCGAGATGGATTCGAGCGCCGGGAACACCGCCTCCAGCCGCTCCACGAACCGCTCGCCGGCGCCGGTCAGGGCGCGGAGCGGCGCCGCCAGCGCCGGACGCGTCGCTTCGAGCGCGTCGAGGAACACACCGGCTCCCCACACGAAGATCCCGGAGTTCCAGTGGTGGTCCCCACCCGCCACCCACGCGCGGGCGCGCTCCAGGTCGGGCTTCTCGGTGAACTGCGCGACCCGGTGCAGCCGCCCGCTCATCCGCGCGCCGCGCCGGATGTAACCGAAGTTGGTCTCGGGATGGGTGGGACGGATCCCGAAGGTGACCAGCACGCGCTCGCGCTCGGCGGTGGTGTAGGCGCACTCGAGATCGGACGCGAACGCGGCGACGTCCTCGATCAGGTGGTCCGAGGGCAGCACCGCGAACGTGGCCGGTGACGAGCGCTCGAGAAACCACGCCGCGGCGGCTCCGATCGCGGCGGCGGTGTTGCGGCCCACCGGTTCCCCGATCACCTCCACCGCCGCCGGGCACTCGCGGCGCACCGCGTCCACCAGGTCGCGGGCGGTGAGCACCAGCACGCGGTCCGGGCTCGTCACGCGGGTCGCGCGCTCCAGCGTGGCGGCGAGCAGCGATCGCCCTCCCGGTGCGAGCGGGAGCAGCTGCTTCGGCCGCTCCGGGCGGCTCCAGGGCCAGAATCGCTCGCCGCGGCCGCCGGCGAGCACCAGCACGTAACGATCGGGCATAGGGCGCGGCCTCGGGGCCGCGACGGAGCAGTAGCACACGGGTCGGGGAGCGGCAAGCACGCGCGCCGCGGGGATCGGCGCCACCGACCGGCGCGCGTCCGGCCGGTCGCTCATCGGCGCTGTGCTAACATCCCCCGCTCGATCTCCGCTTCCGTTCCCGACAAGGAGGCCCCACTGGTCGCCACGGGTCCGTCGCCCGGACGGTCGTCCCCCCGGCTGCTCGGTCCGGCCCTCGCCTTCACCACGGCCGCGCTGTTGATGCTGGAGGTGGCCCTCACCCGCATTCTGTCCGTGGTGATGTGGTACCACTTCGCCTTCTTCACCATCTCGGTGGCGTTGTTCGGTCTCGCCGCCGCCGGACTCACGGTCTACCTGCTGCCACGCCGCTTCCGCGCCGACGCCGTGCTCCGCCAGGCGGCGATCGCGGCCACGGCGCTCGCGGTCGCGGTGCCGGTCTGCTTCACGCTGTTCGCCGCCAACCCCGCGCAGATGTTCCTGACCGGCTTCCTGCAGCGGGCCGGCTCGGGGGCCCTGGGTCCGGGGACAGTCGGCCAGGTGGCGGTGCTGTACCTCTCGGCGGTGGTGCCGTTCGCCCTGGGCGGCATGGTCGGGGCGCTGGTGTTCCGTCACCACGGCGACGCATCGAGCGCGCTCTACTTCTGGGACCTGTTCGGGGCCGGGGTCGGATGTCTCGCCACCGTGCCGTTGCTCGACGCGGTGGGCGGCCCGACCGCGATGGCCGGCGTGTCGCTGCTCGCCGCGGTCTCGGCGGCGCTGTTCGCGACCGCCGCGCGCGCGCCACGGCTTCGCGCGGTGGCGGTCCTCGTCGTGCTGGCGGCACTGGCGCTGCTCGCGCTCAATCCGTCACACGGCTGGCTCCGTCTGCGCTACTTCCGCGGACGCGAGGAGCCCGACGTCCAATTCGAGAAATGGAACTCGTTCTCGCGCGTGGCGGTGCGCGATCTCGGCACGCCCGACTCGCTGCTCATCGAGATCGACGCCGCGTCCAACACGGTGATCACGCGCTGGGACGGCGACCCGGCCCGTCTGGCCCCGCTCCGCGACGGCCTGATCGCGGTGCAGTACGTGGTCGAGCGCAGACCCGACGTGTTCGTGATCGGATCGGGTGGCGGCGTCGACCTGCTCACCGCGGTGGCCGAGAACGCCGTGTCGGTGACCGCGGTGGAGGTGAACCCGATCATCGTCGGGCTCATGAAGGGACGTTACGCGTCCTTCTCCGGCGGCATCTACCGGCACCCGATCGTGACCGTGGTGAACGACGAGGCGCGCAGCTACATCCGGCGTTCGCACCGGAAGTGGGACGTGATCCAGGCCGGCTACATCGACACCTATGCGGCCACCGCCGCGGGGGCATTCTCGCTCACCGAGAACACGCTCTACACCCGCGAGGCCTACGAGGACTACCTCGATCACCTGACCGACAACGGCATCGTGGCCATCCAGCGCTACTACGAGGACCCACCCCAGCAGTCCATCCGGCTGGTGAGTCTGGCGCTCGCGGCGCTCGACCGGCGCGGTGCCACCGATCCGGCCGCCCACATCGTGGTGGTACGGCAGGGCGACCGCGCCTCGGTGCTGGTCAAGAAGACCCCTTTCACACCGGTGGACGTCTCGCTCATCGAGCAGCACTGCCGGCAGGCGGGTCTCGTGCTCGTGGCGGCGCCGGGCCGGCCGGGGATCGGTCTCTACGGGCGGCTGCTCGCCACTCCGGACTGGCGCCAGGTGATTGCGGAGTACGCCTACGACATCTCCCCGGTCAGCGACGACCGCCCGTTCTTCTTCTACGTCGTCAAGCCGACCCGCTTCTGGCGCGGTCTGCTGTTGCACACCGGCGAGTTCGTGAACGCCCGCGCGGTGTTCCTGCTCACCTCGTTGCTGCTGGTGGCGACGCTGCTGAGTCTCGTCATCCTGGCGGCGCCGGCGCTGGCGCAACGCCGGCGTCTGCCGGTGCGGGCGGTGCCGGCGATGACGTACTTCGGCGCGCTCGGTCTCGGCTTCATGCTGGTCGAGATCGGCATGTTGCAGCGTCTCATG
This sequence comes from Candidatus Eiseniibacteriota bacterium, assembly GCA_044451485.1. Lineage (GTDB taxonomy): Bacteria > Eisenbacteria > RBG-16-71-46 > RBG-16-71-46 > RBG-16-71-46 > JBIOKD01. The sequence goes on from JBIOKD010000029.1 coordinate 8,088, forward strand.
CTGTTCCTCGGTCACCCCGCGCTGGCGCTCAGCGTGGTGCTCGCCACGTTGCTGGTGTCGGCGGGGCTGGGTGCGGCGTGGACGCGCCGGATCGCGCTCGAGCACTCGCAGGGTGCGTTGCACCGTTTGCTGGCCGTGGTGCTGGCGGTGATCGCGGTGGTGGCGCTGGCCTGGCCGTGGGTCTTCCACGCCCTGGTCGGTCTGTCGCGACCGGCCCGGATCGCGGTGGCGGTGGCGGCGCTGACCCCGGTCGGGATGGTGCTCGGGACGGCGATGCCGCTCGGTCTCCGGCGTCTCGCCAACGGACGGGCCGAGCTCATCCCGTGGGCGTGGGCGGTGAACGGCGCGGCCTCGGTGATGGGCTCGGTGCTGGCCATGGTGGTGGCCATCAACTCCGGATTCACCGTCACCCTGCTGCTCGGCGCGTTGTCCTATCTGGGGGCGCTGTCACTGGCGTCGTCGACGGGGGCTCGCGAGATCACGCCCTGAACCGCTCCGCGGGCGGAGCGCCGGCGTGCTTCCCGATCCGCACACCACCCGGATGGACGGGAGGAACAGGTCGACGCTCTGCCCGAACGGCGCCGTCACGAGCCGCCGGTGACCAGGTCGAGATAGACCGCCTCGATGCCGGCGGTGACGGTGTCCCACGAATAGTGCTCCGCGATGTGCCCGCGGGCGCGCCGCTCGTAGCCGCGCACCAGCTCGGGGTCGGCCAGCAGGAGACGCAGCTGCCGCTCGAGGTCGTCCACGTCCTGGCTGCGGAAGCTCGGCGAGCACTCCTCGGCCACCTCGCGGTTCTCCGGGATGTCGGAGATCAGCACGCAGCGTCCGTACGACAGCGCCTCGAGCAGCGCGATCGACAGACCCTCCATCACCGATGGCTGGACCACCAGATAGGCGTTGCTCCACAGCTCCTCGAGGGTCTCCCCGTACACGTAGTCGAGGAAACGGACGCGGTCGCTCTCGAAGCGCTTGAGCCGGTCGAAGTAGTCCTGCGAGAACGACAGACCGCCGACCAGCGCCAGCTTCACGTCGGTGGGAATGCGGCTGAACGCCTCGCACAGGAAGTGCACGCCCTTCTCCGGCACTAGACGGCCGACGAACAGCACGTAGCGCCCCGGGGTGAGACCCAGCGCGTTCAACTTGCGCGCCGGCCGCGGCACCGGCAAGTTGGTGCCGTTGGGGATGAACACCGCGTCGCACTTGTGATGGTCGCGGAAGTGTTGGCGCAACGTCTTCGACACCACGATGGTGCGGTTCGGGAAGTGCGCCGCCGGCCCCTCGCACTGCTTGAGACACCATTGCGCGAAATGCCCCCACTTCTGCCGCTGCCAGTCGAGCCCGTGCACGGTGACCACCGTGCGCGCGCCGGTCAGCCGCGGCAACCCGGCCAGGGCCGATGGCCCGAGGGCGTGGAAATGGACGATGTCGAACCGGCGTGCCAGCGACTCGGCGGTGCTCCACAGCACGTGACTCGCGGTGTCGAGATGTTTGGTGGGCACGCTCGGCCGGCGCAGCAGTCGGACACCGGGCAGCGTGGCCCCCGCGGGTGTGTAGTGCAGCCGGCAGAACACACTCACCTCATGACCCCGCGCCGCGAGCCGGGTGGCGATCTCCTCGACGTGATGCTCGATGCCGCCGTAGGTCGCGGGCACTCCCTTCTGGCCGATCATCGCGATCCTCATGCCGGCGAGCCCCCCGCGGCGAGATCCCCGGGACGCGACGCCGGTGTCGGCGCGCCGGCCGCAACCAGATGCGCGAAACGCTCGCCGAGCGACTCGCCGAGTCTCCCCCACGCGTAGCGCCCGAGCGGCCCGGGTGGCGTGTCCCCACGCGCCGCCCAGCCCGGTGTCGCGGCGCGGATCGCGTCGGCGAACGATTCGGGGGAGGCCACCGTCACCCACGGCGCGAGATCGGCGTAGCCACGCAAGCCGTGTGGCGTGCTCACCACAGCGAGACCGGCCGCGAGGTACGCGGGCAGCTTGACGTTGCTGCCCGCGCCGCCGATGACCGGGTTCAACCCGAGGTCGGCGGCCGCGAGCCACGGCGACACGTCGGGTGTCGCCGGACGAAGCGTGAGCCACGGCTCGCGGTGCGCGAGGAAGACACCGGTCACGGAACCGGCCGCGAGCAGACGGACCCCGTCCAGACCGGGCATGACGCGTTCGATCAGCAACCGGAGCGCGGTCCGGTTGTGCGGCACGTCGGTGCCCAGGAACAGCGCCACCCGCTCCCCCGGACGCGCGCCGATCGCGGCGCGGGCGCGTTCGCGCTCGGCCACCGTGGCGGGTCTCAGCACGGTCTCGTCGTAGCCGTTGGGCACCACCGCCAAACGCTCCCCCGGCACCCCGTACAACTCGGTCATGCGCGCCCCGTCCTCGGCGCTCACCACCACCACCAGACGCGCGGCCGCGCACGCGCCCGCCTCCAGCGCGTGCAGCCCGGCCGCCCAGCGCCGCAGACCCGCGACCGCCGGGCCCGCGCTCACGAAGTGATCGAACTCGACGTTGTGGGCGTGGTACACCGTCACCGCGCCGCGCGCGTGCGCCAGCACCCCGGTGAGGGCGATGTCGGCCATCACCACGTCGGGCCGGCCCGGCAGCGCGCGGGCGATCCGCGCCGCCGACCAGGTGTGGACGTGGGCGGCGAGATACATCGGCGCCACACCCCAGCGCTCGAGCCGCCACGCCAGCGAGGTGTACCAGGCCTTGCGGCGGACCAGACGCACTCCCGCCACCGTCTCGAGACGCGGCCCCGGGTGGCGGTTGGGCACCATCGCCAGGACGTGGGTCTCATGCGCCCGGGCCAGACCACGATAGAGACCGAACAGACGCTGCGCCGCCCCGGTGGCCGGCGGCAGCGGATCGTTGCCGGCGAACCCGTGCACGATCATCCGCGCTCCTCCGCGACCACGCGTCGCGGCGGGCGCACGAAGCCCACCACCAGACCGAGTCCGTTGGCGCTCCAGGCGAGGAGACCGTGGAGCGCGAGCCGCAGGCCGTGCTTGCGCACCGCCACCGCGGCCACCATGGCCAGCGTGCCGGCCAGCCATGTCGCGAGTGGGCGTCGGCCGTTGCCGAGCAGCGCGAGCGCCGCCGTCACGAGACCCAAGAGCCACCACGCGAGCAACGCAAGCGGCAGACGCTGTCGCGCGAGCAGCGCCGCGAAGCCTGGTCGACCCACGTACAGACGCAGCGCCTCTCCGGGGCCGAAGGTGAGCCCGAACTCCCAGCGACGCCGGACCTCGGCGAGACTCGGCCGCGGCGCGTTCCAGTGCCGCCCGGCGGGTCCGGCCAGGAGCCGCAGACGCCAGCCCGCGCGCGCCAGACGCCAGCCCAGCTCGAAGTCCTCCTCGGCGCCCAGACGCGGGTCGTAGCCCCCGACCTCGAGCAGCGCCCCGCGCCGGTAGAGCGCCGGCGTGGTGATCAGCGCGACGTCGCGCTCGTGGTCCCCGACCCGGTTGAGATCGGGATCCCCGGCCCAGTCGCGGGCGCCATCGGTCACCCGCTCCTCGATGCGGCCGCCGTACCCGGCCACACGCTCGCCGGTTTCGGTCGCCGCCAGGGCGCGCTTCACCCAATCGACATCCACCTCGGTGTCGGCGTCCACGAACAGCACCCATTCGCCGGGGACGGCGGCGAAGCCGAGCATGCGGGCGGCCCCGGGAGTTCCGGCCAGCCCCCGGGGCGGCGCGAGCACCTGCCATGGCATGGTCGTCACCGGCAGCGGCGCGCGTGGGTCGGCGCGTCCACCGAGCACCACCGCGCCACGCCACGCGTGGCCGGTGAGCGCCAACTCGACCGCGGCCAGGGTGCGGGGCAGCCGCTCCTCCTGGCGATGACAGGGCACCACCACCCCCAGGGTCATCGCCGGCTCCCCGGGTCGCCGAGCGCGGGACTGAAGCTCGCCAGACCGAGCACGTCGTCGTACACCGCCTCGAACGCCTCGATCACGCGTGCCCAGGTGTAACGCTGTCGCACCCGCTCGGCGGCGCGCGCGCCGAGCTGACGCGCCACGTCGGGTCGGCGCTGGAGCTCCTCGAGCGCCGTGGCCAGCGCGTCGGCGTCACCGGCCGGCACCAGCCGACCATGCACTCCGTCCTCGTTGGTCTCGGGCACCCCGCCGACGGCGCTCGCCACCACCGGTCGTCCACGCGCCATGGCCTCGAGCAGCGACAGCGGCAGCCCCTCCCACATGGACGGCAGCACGCACGCGTCGGCGGCCAGAAGCAGCGGACCGATCGCCTCGACCCGGCCGAGGAAGCGGACACGCTCCTCGATCCCCAACTCACGCGCGCGGCTCTCGAGCGCCGGGCGCAGCGAGCCCTCACCGGCCAGCGCCAGCACGAAGTCCATTCCGCGTCCGCGCACCCGGGCCGCGGCCTCGAGCAGCACGGCGTGCCCCTTCTGCTCCTCGAGACGGGCCGCGCACACCCACAGCGGACGGTGGATGCCGGCGCCGAGGCTCTCGCGCACCCGGCGCGCCTCGGGCCACTCGGCCGCCTCGTCGGGTGGGTCGGCGCCGTTCGGGACCACCCGCACGCGGTCACGCGACAGCGCGTAGTCGCGTGCCAGCGAATCGGCCACCGCGCCGCACACCGCGGTCACCGCGTCGGCGCCGGCCAGCTCGTGATGCTTGAGGGCGCGTTGCGCCCCGGAGTTCGGGTGCCCGACGATGTGCTCGGTCACCACCAGGTGCGGCACCCCGGCGCCGCGCGCCAGCGACGGCAGATAACGGTCGGCGGATGGCCAGACGTGGTGCAGGTGCAGAAGGGTGGGACGCGCGCGTCGCAGACGGCGCCAGGTGGAGAGCATGCCGTGCCAGTCCCAGCGCGAGCCCACCTCGGGCACGCGGTCGACGGCGATGCCCCGGGTCTCGAGTGCGGCCGCGAACTCGTCCACGCCCGGCGCCACGCCGAGCCAGACGCGGACGTCGTAGCGGTGGGCGGGAAGACGGGTGGCAAGCTCCCACACCACGCGCTCGGTGCCTCCGACCGCGTGACCGCTCTCGGCCAGCACCAGGCTCACCCGACCGGTCGCCATCGCGCCCCGTCGTGGCGCGGCACCGCGGTCCGATCGCATCCGATGACGCGCGTCCCGGCCCCCACGATCCACATGCGTCCCCCCTCGCTCGTGCCCGCCGCGCGACCGCGCGTCAGGGTGCGCCGTCCGCGCTTCCCTCGGCACCCACCCGCCACAATCGCACCCCCGCGAAACGCCATCGCTCGGCGTCCGGATAACGCTCGTCCATCCACCGCGCGAACCGACCCTCCGGGTCCAGGTCTTCCGGCCGGGCGAGCAGCACCCAGGCTGGTCCAGCGCCCTTCAAACGCCGGAAGCGGTCCACCATCACCACCGGATCCCGCACGAAGCCGAGCCAGTAATGCTCGACCGGGAGCGGCCCGCGATAATAATAGACCAGCATCTCGACCGTGTTCACCGCGATCACCCGCTCGCCGGCGGCACCGCGCTCCGTGACCACCCGCGCCGCCGAGCGCAGATCCTCCTTGGCCCAGCGCGCGTCGAAGTAGTGGCGTTCGAGCGACACCATCCACAACCCCGCCACCAACACCACCACCACCCAGCGCGCGCGGCGCGGGAGATCGACGATCGCCGCCGCCCAGATCACGATCAGCATGGGCACGACCACCGCGAGATAGCGTGGATGGAAGGTCTTGAAGTTCTGGATCGCCGAATAGCTCACGAACACCAGACCGGGAACACCCCAGAGCAGCGCCTCGCCGAGCCTGCCGCGTCGTCTCAGGGCCCCGATCCCCAGCACGCCGAGCGCGCCGAACACCAGCGCGGTGGCGGCCACCTCGGGGAGATAGCGCCGCACCGTGGCCAGACTGCTGTCGGCGCGCAGCTCGCGGAGCGGCGGACCGAGCGTGTAGCCGACCGCGAAGCTGTGGTACGCGAACGGGATCGCTCCGGGGTGGAACGTGGTGCTGCCGCGCAGCGCGGTCTCGCCCGCCACCGGGGCACGACGGGGCACCAGACGCCGCCAGTCCCAGTTGCCGCGGATGGTGGTGGTCCAGGGCACCACCACGATCGCGACCAGGGCGAGCGCGGCGAGCGCCAGGAGCAGACGGCGCCCCCGCCCACCCGGGGCGCCGAGCCACCACGCGAAGTGGACCGGGGCGGCGAACGCGTAGGAGAAGTTGCTGAGCAACCCGACGATCGAGGTCGCCAGCGCCGCGGCCAGCGGCAGCGGGGCGAGTCGTCGTCCGAGACCGAGGAACAACGCGCCGGCGACCGCGACACACAGCATGAGCATGCTGTAGTTGCGCGCCTCCTGCGCGTACCACACCAGGAACGGCGAGCCCGCGGTCAGCCAGGCCGCGGTGGCTGCGGTCTCGCGTCCGAGCCATCGCGCGGCGAGCCACGCCGTGGCCGGCACGAGCAGGGTGCCGAGCACCACCGACGGCATGCGCAACGCCCACTCGGACTCCCCCGCGACCCGGCACCAGAGGTGGAGCAGGAGGCTGTAGAACGGACCGTGCACGTTCTCGAGCAGACGCCCGACGGTCATCGGCTCGCGACTGGTGACCGTGGACCAGGTGATGATCTCGTCCACCCACAGACTCTGATGCCCGAGCCGGAACAGCCGCAATGCCGCCGCAACCAGGGTCGCGGCGAGCACGGCCGCTCCGAGTCCGGAGTCGGTCGGGCCGAGGGTGTTGGGATGCGGACGGGGACGGGGATGGGGGCCGTGGTTGGAGATGTTCGGACTCGTGACAGCCCCCGGGCGAAGACCGCGTTCGGTCATCCGGTCACGGACATCCCGCCCGTGACGCGATTCAGTAGGCTCCCTCGCGGGACAGGACCGCAGGGATGGTGCGCAGCAGGATGCGCATGTCGAGCCAGAACGACTGGTGCTTGATGTACTCGAGATCGAGCCGCATCCACTCTTTGAAGCTGAGCGTGCTGCGACCGCTGATCTGCCACAGACAGGTGATCCCGGGGCGCACGTCGAGACGGCGGCACTGCCACGGCTCGTACTGGGCGACCTCCTCGGGGATGGGCGGCCGCGGACCCACCAGACTCATCTCGCCACGCAGCACGTTGAGGAACTGCGGGATCTCGTCGATGCTCGACACTCGCAGCAAGCGGCCGACACGGGTGACACGGGGATCTCGGCTGATCTTGAAGGTCGGACCGTCCATCTCGTTGAGATGGGACAGGGTCTGGCGGTGCTGGTCGGCGCCGTCCATCATCGAGCGGAACTTGAGGAACTCGAATGGCCGGCCGTCCTTCCCGATGCGGGTGGAGCGGTAGAGCACCGGCCCACGCGATTCGAGCTTGATCGCGATCGCCACCAGCAGCATCAGCGGCGACAGCACGATCAGCGACAGCACCGCGCCGACCGCGTCGATCATGCGTTTGCCGGCAAGCAGGTAGAAGCCCTCCGGCCGCGCCGCCACCGGCGCGGCCAGCATCTCGGCGCGGCCGAACGGCATCCGTGGCGCGTAGGGAAGCGCCCAGCCCTCGGGCACGGGTCGCCCGTGGCCGTTCACGTGCGATGACGTTCCGTTGCGCAACGTCTCAGGGTGCGCGATGGGCGCGGTCAGGCCAGCCTCGTGTAGTGGCGCGCTGTCGATCGCCACATGGTGCGCCGGAAGGCCGGTCATGGGCCTCCGGGTGGAAGCACCGGCCGACGGATCGCTGGGGGTCGCCAGGGTCTCGGGCTCCATGGTTGTCGCTCTCGGATGTGTCGCCCGCAAAAAAAGCCGAAAGGGAATGAAATCCCCTTCGGCTCAAAGCTCTCGCTTGATCCGTCCTGACCGGCTCCAGGTCAACGGGAACACGAGCGACGGGGGAATCGCCAAGATGCGCTACCTCAGATGCAGTGTCCTGGCTTCGTGCCAGGCGTCCAGGCGTCCATCGCCCGGAAGGCTCGTCTTCGGTCAGTCACGAACCTGCTTATCAAGGTGCGTTCGGCGCAACCTCCACGCGGTGAGAGCGGTACCCGGTCGATCACCACGAAAGTTAGTTTATCAAAGGCTTGATGGCTGCTCAAGAACGTAAAGTAGCTTTCGGGCCCGGATTCCGCGTGCCGGACCACCAGTCGGCAAGCATCGGGCGTGCCTCTTCGTGTAGTGTCCCCCGGCGTGAGCGGACCGACCCCAGCCCGAGAACCGAGTCGCGGTGATCCGGCGCCCCGGTGGTGGATGGGGGCGGCCGCCGTCGCGGCTGCGCTCGCCGGCGCCTGGCTCGCCACCCGTCTCGCCGATCCGTACGCCAACCCGGATAGCCATGCGTTCGAGGCGCTTGCGCGATCCCTCCTGGCCGGCCACGGGCTGGTCTATCGCGAGCCGATGCTGCCCGGGCTCGATCTGTTCGCCTTCCGCTCGCCCGGCTATGGCGTGTTCCTGGCTGGGGCTCTGGCGCTGGGTGGGGTTCGCTTCACGATCGCCCTCCAGGGCGCGTTGACCGCCCTCTGGATCCTGCTCTGGGCCGATTTCGCGCGACGGCTCGGCGGGCGGCGGGCGGGGCTCTGGACCGCGATCGGGGCTCTCGGGCTCGGTCTGGCCTGGCGCTTCGCCGGACAGCTCATGACCGAGACGCTGTACGCGACACTGCTCGCGTTGGCGGTATGGCTCGGGCATGTCGTGTCCGAGCGCACCCGCCGGGGACGCCCCCCGGGGGCGTGGGCGGTGCTCGCGCTGGGGGCCACGCTCGCCGCGGCGGTGCTCACCCGTCCGAGCGGTTTCGCGCTCGTCGGCGCGTGTCTGGTCGTGGCGCTCGCGAGCCCGGCCGCGCGACGCGGTCTCGTCCCGGCGCTGCTCGTGGCCCTGGTGCTGTGGTCGCCGTGGCCACTCCGCAACGCTCGGGTGCTGGGCGCCGCGGTCCCCTCGCTCACCAGCGGCGGCATCAACGCGTGGGACGGCGCCACCGGTCGTCGGATCGGCGACGGCTGGAAGATCGCCGCCGATCACGTGTCTCTCGGCGAGCTCGGACTCGACCGCATGTTCTGGAGACTCGCGCGCGAGGAGGTGCGCGCCCATCCCCTGGCGTGCGCCGGGCGTCTGGCCCGGCGCGTGCGCGACACCGTGCTGCCCCCGGCGCCGTGGCACGGGCAGTGGACCCACGCGCTGCTGTGGGGCCCGGCCCTCGCCGGTCTCGCGCTGGCGATGCGTCGCGTCACCCCGTGGAGCGCGGCGCTCGGGTGGCCGCTGGCGGTGTGGGCGGCGCACGGGCTGCTGGCGGCGATCACGGTCACCAACGATCGTTACCGATTCCCCTCCGATGGCGTGGTGCTGGCACTGGGCGGTCTCGGGATCGAGGCGCTGATCCACCGCTTCGGCGCGACACGTGGCGCGCTCGCGGCGGCCGGTTGCGTGGCCGCGGGCCTCGGGCTCGCGCTGCTGCGCCACGCCGGCTAGGCTCTGTCTCAGCCTCGGGTGGTGGCGCGCTCGGCGCCCTTCGCCCGTTGCCAGGCGATGGTGCGCCGCAGCCCCTCCTCGAGGGTGACCTCGGGAACCCAGCGCAGCGCACGCCGGGTCTTCTCGATATTCACCACCCGGCGGCGGATGTTGTCCACGTCCCGCCGGTCGGTGTGGACGGGTGTCACCGCCACGCCGGTCAATCCGATGAGAGTGGCGGCGAGCGCGTTGACGCTGGTCTCGACACCGGTGCCGACGTTGAACACCTCGCCCAACGCCCGATCGCCGATCGCCGCCAGCAGGGTGGCCTCGACCGCGTCGTCGATGTACGTGAAGTCGCGGGTCTGGTTGCCGTCGCCGTGAATCACCGGCGCCTTCCCGGCGAACAGCGATTCGCAGAACTTGGCCACCACGCCACAGTAGGGATTGGCGGGATCCTGCCCGGGCCCGAAGATGTTCGAATAGCGCACCGCGGTGGTGGGCAGATCGTACGACTCGTAGAACGCCATGCAGTAGTGCTCGCCCGCCAGCTTGGAGACCGCGTACGGGGTGAGCAGCGAGAGATGGTCGTCCTCGTTGACCGGCAGGTAGCGTGGATTGCCGTATACCGAGGTCGAGGAGGTGTAGACCACCCGTTTGGTCCCGGTCGCCCGCGCCGCGAGCAGCACGTTGAGCGTCCCGCCGATGTTGGTTTCGAAGTCCTGGCGTGGATCGCGGGTCGAGACCACGATGTTGCGCGCCGCGGCGTGGATCACGATCTCGCTCTGCGCGACCAGGTGCTCGACCATGATCGGGTCGCACACCGAGCCCTCCACGAACAGGAGCCCGTCGGCGGGGAGGTTGTCGCGCTGGCCGGTGAACAGGTCGTCGAGCACGGTGACCCTGGCGCCAAGGGCGATCAGCCGGCGCACCAGATTGCTGCCCACGAACCCGGCCCCACCGGTGACGAGCACGCGACGGTCGCGCAGCGAGTCGGTCGTCATCACCATCCCTCCGTCAATGTTTCATCCCGAGCCGCAGAACGATCAGCGGCCACAGGA
>JBIOKD010000030.1:0-17808 GCA_044451485.1 Candidatus Eiseniibacteriota bacterium
GTCGGAGACGCTGCGTGGCCGCGCGAGCGGCCGCGACCTGGCCCGCGCGCTCGACGCCATCTACCGCGCCGAAGCGGCATGGAAGGGCGGTCGCGCCGAGGTGGTGACCCTCCTCGAGCACACCACGCGTGTGCTGAGCAGCCCGTCGGCCGACGCCGCTCGCCGCTAGGCGGCGTTCGAGAGATCGCCGCACGTGACGCGCGGGCGTCCGACGCGTTATCCTCCGCGCTCCATTCGCGAGTCCGATCGTCCGAGGATCCATGAGCGCGCGATATCCCTACGCCGAAGTCGAGCCCCGCTGGCAGCGCCACTGGGAGGAGCACAAGACCTTCCGCACCCGCGAGGACGCGGGCCGGCCGAAGTTCTACTGCCTCGACATGTTCCCGTACCCCTCCGGGGCGGGTCTGCACGTGGGACACCTCGAGGGCTACACGGCCACCGACATCGTGTCGCGCTACAAACGGATGCGCGGGTTCAACGTGCTGCACCCGATCGGATGGGACGCGTTCGGTCTGCCGGCCGAGCAGTACGCGATGGAGACCGGTATCCATCCATCGGTGACCACCGCCGAGAACATCGCGACCTTTCGGAAGCAGATGAAGCGCGCCGGGCTGTCCTACGACTGGGATCGCGAGGTCAACACCACCGATCCCGAGTACTACCGCTGGACCCAGTGGATCTTCCTCAAGCTGTTCGAGCGCGGGCTCGCGTATGTGGCCGAGGTGCCGGTCAACTGGTGCCCGGCGCTCGGCACCGTCCTCGCCAACGAGGAGATCGTGAACGGGCGCAGCGAGCGGGGCGGCTTCGAGGTGGTCCGCCGCCCGATGCGTCAATGGGTGCTCAAGATCACCGCCTACGCCGACCGGCTGCTCGACGACCTGGCGCGGGTCGAGTGGCCGACCAGCACCTACGAGATGCAGAAGAACTGGATCGGACGCTCGGTCGGCGCCGAGGTCGAGTTCCCGCTCGACGGGGTGCACGGCGCGCTGCGGATCTTCACCACCCGCCCGGACACGCTGTTTGGCGCGACGTACATGGTGCTCGCACCCGAGCACCCGCTGGTGGACGTGCTGACCACACCCGGGCGTCGTGCGGCGGTGGACGCCTATCGGGCCGCGGCCACGCACAAGAGCGACCTCCAGCGCCAGGAGGAGGCCAAGGAGAAGACCGGGGTCGACACCGGTGGGCACGCGGTGAACCCGGTCAACGGCGAGAAGCTGCCGGTGTGGATCGCGGACTACGTGCTGATGAGCTACGGCACGGGCGCGATCATGGCGGTCCCGGGTCACGACGAGCGGGACTGGTCGTTCGCCAGTACGTTCGGTCTGCCGATTCGTGAGGTGGTCCGCGGCGGCGATGTGAGTGTGGCCGCCTTCAGCGACAACGAGTCGGGCACGATCGTGAACTCGACCACGCCGGACGGCTCGTTCTCGATCGACGGCCTCGCCCCACGCGAGGCGATCGCCCGCATCACCGCGTGGCTCGAGAGCCGGGGTAGCGGGAGCAAGGCGATCAACTACAAGCTGCGTGACTGGCTGTTCTCACGTCAGCGCTACTGGGGCGAGCCGCTGCCCGTGGTGTGGGTGGACGGTGCGCCGGTCGCGCTTCCCGAGGAACAACTGCCGCTGCGTCTGCCCGAAGCGACCGAGATCAAGCCGAGCGGCACGGGGGAGAGCCCGCTCGCGAACCTCCACGAGTGGGTGGACACCGTCGATCCCCGTGACGGGTCACGACGTGGCCGGCGCGAGACCAACACCATGCCGCAATGGGCGGGCTCGTGCTGGTACTACCTGCGCTATCTGAGTCCGCGCGACGGGACCCGGCTGGTGGACCCCGAACGCGAGCGCTACTGGATGCCGGTGGATCTCTACGTGGGTGGTGCCGAGCACGCGGTGCTGCACCTGCTCTACGCGCGCTTCTGGCACAAGGTGCTCTTCGACATCGGCGTGGTCAGCACGCCCGAGCCGTTCTCGAAGCTGATCCACCAGGGCACGGTGCTGGGGGAGGACGGCACCAAGATGGCCAAGTCGGTGGGCAACGTGGTCAACCCGGACGAGATGATCGATCGCTTCGGCGCCGACGCGTTGCGTCTGTACGAGATGTTCATGGGACCGCTCGAGGCCATGAAGCCCTGGAACACGCGTGGGGTCGAGGGCATCTCGCGCTTCCTCGACCGGGTGTGGCGTCTGGTGGTGACCGAGGACGGCCGTCTGAGTCCGACGATCATCGACGAGACCCCGGCCGGCGAGCACCTGCGTCTGCTGCATCGCACCATCCGAAAGGTCACCGACGATCTCGATGGACTCCGTTTCAACACCGCGATCTCCCAGCTCATGGTGTTCACGAACGAGATGACCCCGCTCACGCGCCGGTCGCGTGCCCTGATCGAGCCGTTCGTGCTGCTGCTCGCGCCGTTCGCGCCGCACCTCGGTGAGGAGCTGTGGCGGCGTCTCGGTCACCCGGACTCGCTGGCCTACGCCGACTGGCCGGTCTGGGATCCGGGTCTGGTGGTCGAGGACATGGTCACGGTCGCGGTCCAGGTCAACGGCAAGCTGCGCGCGACCCTCGAGCTGCCCCGTGGCACCGGCAAGGATGCCGCGCGCGACGCGGCACTGGCGGACGACCGGGTGCGCCGCTACGTGGACGGCGGCCATCTCGAGAAGCTCGTCTACGTGCCCGACAAGCTGATCAATCTGGTCGTACCCCCGCGATGAAGCGGGCGAGGGCCGCTGCCCCGCCGACGGCGCCAGCCGCCGTGCCCGCGACCCCGAGCCGGATCGACCCGCTGTGGGTCGGGACCGCTTTGCTGGCGATCACCCGGGTCGCCATGGCGCTGCTGGTCCCGGTCGCCGCCGAGGACGCGTTCATCACCTTCCGTTTCGCGCGCTCGCTCGCACAGGGGCGGGGCGCGGTCTTCAATCCCGGCGAGCACGTGATGGGCTTCACCTCGCTGCCATGGATGCTCTGGATCGCCGCCGGGCTGCCGCTGGCGCGCGACCCGATGCTCTGGACCCGCGTCAGCGCGGGCGCGCTGTCGTGGGTGACGTTGGCCTGCACCTGTCGTCTGCTCGAGCGACACGCCTCGCGCAGCGCGGCATGGGTGTTCGTGGTGGTGTTCTCGGCCTGGCCGTTCTTCGCCTCGCTGCCGGCCTCGGGCATGGAGATGGACCTGCTCCTGGCCGCGATGGCGCTCTCGATGTGGCTGATCGATCGGGGCTCGGCGTTCGCCGGTCCGGCGCTCGGCCTGCTCGCTCTCACGCGTCCCGAAAGTCTCGTCGCCGCCGCCGTGCTCGCGGTCGTGGCGCGACCACGCGATCGGCTGTTCGCGCTCGGCATGGTCGTCGTCGCTGTGGCGGGGCTCACGTGGTACTTCGGCTCGCCGCTGCCCAACAGCATGCTCGCCAAGGCCGGTGTCTACGGCACGCCGGGACCATGGGCGGAGAGGGCCTGGTGGGATTGGCTGTTCCCGATCGACCTCGGGCGCGCCCCTTTGGCCTCCGAACCGGTCCAGCTCTGGGCGATCCGCATCGTGCTGGCCCCGGCCGCTCTCGCCGGGTTGTGGAGTCTGCGCCGTCAACGTCTGCTGGCGCTGCCGCTCGCGGGCTTGGCCATCTGGGCCGGCTACGCGTTGCTCGGGGTGGCGTATTTCTTCTGGTACTTCGCCGTGCCCGCCTACACTGCGGTGATGCTCGCGGCCGTGGGACTCCCGCGTGTGAGTCGCGGCGCGTGGATCCCGATCGCCGGAGCGCTGTTCATCATCGGCACGTGGACCATCTTTCCGGTCGGCATCTACCGCGCCCGCGCGCTCGCCGAGACACGTCTGTTCGGTCAGATGGCGATGACGCTCCGGGGTCAGAGCCAGCCGGACGACCTGCTGCTGGCCGAGCCCATCGGCTTCATCGGCTGGTACGACCCCGGGCTGCGCATCATGGACGAGACCGGGCTCGTTAGCCCCGAAGTCTGGAAGCGGCGCCGGCAGGGTCCCGGCTGGTACGCCGACCTGGTGAGTCAGCGACGCCCTCGATGGCTGCTGATCCGCAGCGGCTTCCTCGACCGCGGCGACTCGTTCGCGGGAACTGGCGCCCCGTTCCGCGACGCCGAAGAGGCCCGCCGGATCTTCGCCGAGTACCGGTTGACCGCGACCACCGGTCAGCATCCGGATCGGCCCGAGATGGAGCTGTACCGACTCGAGCCGTGAGTGGGACGCGATTCAGCGACCGATCCAGTTTCGTCCTCCGGTCCATCCGTGCAGCCCAACCGGACGGGGAGGGCCGTGCTACCCAGGGAAGTGGGCCGGGCTCGTTGGCGCATCCGGCGCGGGTCTCCACGGAGCCCAGCGCACGCTCGAACCCTGTAGGTTTACATAATACATATTATGCGACACTCATGGCAGGCGCCAAGAGACCGCCGCTGGCGGCAACACGGTGCGCAGATCACGTGCGACGACACACCCGAGCTCAGTGCGTCAGCACCGCCCGGGCGGTATGGACCGCCCCGCCCTGCGTGAGCCGCGCCCAGTAGATCCCCGGGGCCCACGCCGGGCTGCCGGCGATCTGCCAGACCTGCGACCCCGCGATCCCGCCTGACTCGCGCCGGGCCATCACGCGCCCGCTCGCGTCGAAGACCTCGACCCGCGCCGACGCTGAAGCCGGCAGCGAGTACCGGAGCGCCAACCCGCCCCGGGACGGCACACCGCCCACGACCGCCAGATCGAGCGCGGGTCGCGCCGGCACCTCGACCCACGACTCACCAGCCGTCACGGTGGTCCCCGAGTCCGTCCACCGCAGGCGGTAGCCGTATCGCCCGCCGGGCGATACGTCGGAGTCCGTCTCGTTCACTTCGCCGCGCCCCACGGTCGTGGCGTTGCGCCACGTCGACCAGCCGCCGGCTTCGACGCGACGTTCCACCGTGACCACGAGCGGCCCATCCGAGTCCACCGACCATCGAAGATGGATCCCGTCCGCCTCGGCGTCGGCCGACACCAGCGAGGCCAGCACACCGACCGTCGCGTCCGTCAGGACACGCGCCGCATAGATGTCCCCGTGGTTGAGATCGCCGCGGCGGAAATCCTCCCACACCATGATCACGCCGCCGGCCCCGTCCTCGCACATGGCACCCGGTGTCTGATCGCCCGGCGCATTGCAGACCGGCTCTCCATTGCCCGGCCAGCCCGCGACCAGCGTGCCGTCGGCGGCCAGATGCGAGAGATAGACGTCGAAGTCGGTGCCGTTGCGGTGGTCGAACCAGCCGACGAACGCGCCCCCCGATCCGTCACGCGCCATGATCGGATACTGCTGTTGAAGCGTCACGTCGCACGCGGGGATGCCGTCCGCGACCCACCCCGGGGCGACCGCCCCGGCCGTGGTGATCCGCTGGGCATAGATGTCGTAGCCCCCCGTTCGTGTGTCGGACCACGCGGCGATCAGCCCCCCATGATCGTCGCTGACGAGCGCCTGCCACGCCGGGACGTTGTTGTCCAGGTTGCCCTGGTCGGACGGCGCCGCGCTCACCGCCGTGCCGAGAAGCGTCCAGCCCGGGGCGATGGCCCCGCCGGCCGTCACGTGCTGGGCGTACAGGTCCGTATTCGAGCTACCGTTTCGCCAGTCGGGCCACGCCGCGACCGCCCCAGCCACCCCGTCGCTCACGGCGATCTGGTAGAGACGATCGTCTGCCGCGTGGCACGCCTCGAGTCCACCGATGGGCCAGGCGGGATCGGCCACGCCGTCGGCATTGTAGTGCTGCGAGAAGATCGCGAACCCCGGGGGATCCCGCCGGTCCGACCAGAACAAGATCTCGCCACCGGCGCCGTCCGGCACCACCGACGGCCACACGGCATCCACCGCCTGCGGACACAGGAATCCATGAATCGGCCAGCCTGGGCGCGGTTGACCGTTCGCATCCAGATGCGCGCTCGCGAGCGTGGAGTTGGTCAGACCGACGTCCCAGGCGTTCCAGGCCAAGAACACACCACCCGAGCCATCGGGGGCGAGATCGAACCCATCGACCTGCAACGTGTCGTTGACCACGACCCCGTAAACGCCCCACGGCAGCGTCCCATCGCCCTTCACGCGCTGCGCGTACAGGATCGAGCTTCCCCACCATGCGATGACGGCGCCGCCGCTGCCATCCGAGACCAACTTCGGAAAGAGCTGGCGGGACCCGAATCCGGAGACTGCCACCCCGGCGGTCGGCCACCCGCCCGCGACCTCACCGTCCGAAGTGAGACGCAGCGCCCGCAGCCTCTCGATCCCGGTGGTGCAATCGCACCACACGACGAAGACGCCACCGGCGCCGTCGGGGAGAATTGCGATCCCGGTCAGCTGATCATTTGGACGATCTCGACCCGTGCCGAGTGAAACCAGGACGCCGTTCGTGTGCCAAGCGGCGCGGGCCACTCCTCCGCACCATGGCGTCGAGATCATCAAGGCGGCGGCGAACGCTTGCACCAGGACGCGGAGACAGGGTTTCACGTGCCCTCCGATGCGTCTCCCCCGGTCAACGTGGACTAGGTTAGGACAGTGACGCACGGCACACAATCGACTTGATGGGATGCGTTAGAGTACGGTCATGTTCCACTCGACCGATCCGGCGGCACGCTCACCCGCCACGACTCAGCGGATCAGCGCCACCCGGGTCTGGCGCGTTTCCGCGCCCTGCGACAGCCGCACCCAGTAGATCCCCGGAGACCAAGCCGAGCTCTCCGCGACCTCCCAATCGTGCGATCCCGCCCCGAGCCCGCCCACGTCCCATCGAGCGATGCTCCGACCACGCACGTCGAACACCTCGAGACGCGCGGCGGTCGCGGAGCCCAGACCGAGGCGGAGCGACAGCCGGTCGCGGACCGGGTTGGCACCCGCCACCGAGAGCGACACCACCGGCCGCGGGACGTCGACCCACACTTCTTGGGAAGTGATCGGCGTACCGTCATCCGTCCATCCCAGCCGATAGCCGTATCGGTGCCCCGCCGTGACGCCGGCATCCACGACCGCCACGATCCCGCGGCCATCGGAATGGTTCTCGCTCAGCACCGACCACGCCACACCCGACTCGGAACGCTCCACGGAGAAGGTTCGCGGGCCGGTGGCGTCGATCTCCCAGCTCAGGTGCACGCCATCCGCCTCGGGCTTCGCTTCGATGAGCGACGACAGCGTCGCCACCGTCCCGTTGGCCGTCACACGCGCCGCGTAGATGTCCCCTGCGTTGGGATCGCCACGACGGAAGTCCTCCCAGACGAGGATGGCTCCGCCGCTGCCGTCTTCGCAGACCGCTCCCGGGCCCTGGTCACCGGGTGCGGCGCAGACCGGCTTGCCGTTCACAGGCCATCCGGCTAGCGGGGTCGCGTCTCCGGCCACGCGGAGCAGGTAGATGTCGAAGTCCGTGCCATTCCGGCGATCGGCCCAGCCGATATACGCGCCATGGGCACCGTCACGCGCCAGCATCAGATCCTTCTGTTCGAGGTAGACGGTGCAGACCCCGTTCCCGGGAGTGCTCCAACCCGACGCGAGATCCCCGGTAGCCGTGAAGTGGTTCGCGTAGATGTCGGTCCCGCCGCTGCGTTGATCCGTCCAGGCGAACAGGGCTCCACCTGCGTCATCGCTCACGATGGCCTGTCGCGGCGGGTCGGGAACGTCGAAGCTCCCCTGGTCACCCCGCGACGTGCACACCGCCCTGGACCCTCCCCAGCCGCCTCCCGAGGCGTACAGGCGCTGTGCATAGAGGTCGATGCCGTTGAGATCGCTGACCTCCGGCCAAACCGCGATGAGACCACCGGCCCCGTCGGAGACCGCCGCCTGATGCCCCCGGGCGTTTGGGCCGGTCCCGGCCAGCACCCCGCCCGCGGGCCATCCGGGTGACGGCGTTCCATCCGAGCCGACGTGAAAGCCGTAGATCTGGTCGGCCGGCGGGTCGCGGGACTCCGACCACACGAACAGGGCCCCGCCCGAGCCATCGGAGACCACCGAGGGCGAGACCGGATACAGCGCCTGCGGACAGAAGAAGCCGTGCGGCGCCCAACCCGGCACGCGGGCCCCGCTCGCGTCGAGATGCGCGGCCGAGAGCCTCGATGTGGCGCCACCAACGTCACGGGCATTCCAGACCAGGAAGGCGCCACCCGAGCCGTCGGCGGCGAGATCGAAGCCATCCACCCGGAGGGTATCGCTGACCGCGATTCCGCCGGGCCCCCACGCGCGCACACCATCGGGAGTGACGTGCTGCACGAACAGACTCTCGCCCAGGACATCCCACCAGGCGATGATGGCTCCGCCATTCCCGTCGCTCGCCACCTTGGGATAGAACTGGTTCCGACGCGGCGGCCCGGGTGAGACCGGGAGTCCGCCGGCCGCCCACCCTGTGGCGACATTGCCGTCCGTGGTCAAACGCAGGGCCCGCACCTGACTCGCCGGATACGCATCGTCCGCCCACACGACGATGGCGCCACCCGATCCGTCCGGGATGGCGTGGATGCCGGCCACGTAGTCGCTGTTGTGGGGCGCGCCGGTGCCGGTCGAGAGCAGGACACCATCGGGCTGCCAGTCCGCGGCCGCGGGGCTGGCGCTCGTGGAGACCAGCGCAAGCGCGAGCGCGACCATCGGCCGACACCAGGTTCGGTATGAAGTGGTCATCTTGTGCTCCCCTCCGAAGATGCTTCTCGCCCAGTCGAGCGTGAGAGCCAGCATAGGAGCCTTGGCGCACAGGCACAACACTCGGAGCCACCTTGCGCTAGAGTGGCCTCGTGTTCCGCTCGCTGAATCCCGCCACCGGCGCGCTCATCGCCGAGCACGTGCCGCACGACGCCGCCGAGATTTCCAGCCGGCTCGATGCCGCGGTCGCGGCGTTCGGCTCCTGGCGTCACCAGTCCTTCGAGCGCCGTGCCGAGCCCATGACCCGCCTGGCCGCGGTCCTCCGGCGCGATCGCGACGCGCTCGCGCGGCTCGCGGTGGCCGAGATGGGGAAACCGATCGCTCAGGCCGAGGCCGAGGTCGAGAAGTGCGCCGGTTGCTGTGAGCACTTCGCGAGTCAGGCCTCACGCTATCTGGCACCCGAGCCGATCGCGACCGATGCCAGCGACAGCTTCGTGCGCTTCGATCCACTGGGCGTGGTGCTCGCGGTGATGCCGTGGAACTTCCCGTTCTGGCAGGTCATCCGCGCCGCGGTACCGGCGCTGATGGCCGGTGACACCGTGCTGCTCAAGCACGCCTCGAACGTGATGGGCTGCGCCGCCGCGCTCGAGCGCGCGTTCGCCGACGCCGGCTTCCCACCCGGTGCGTTCGCGGCACTCCGTGTCGATGCCGCGACGGCACTCGGTCTGGTGGACGATCCGCGCATTGCCGCGGTGACGCTCACGGGCAGCGAGCCGGCCGGACGCGCGATCGCGGCGCGCGCGGGTGCCGCGCTCAAACGCACGGTGCTCGAGCTGGGCGGCTCGGACCCGTTCGTGGTGCTGGCCGACGCCGACGTGGCCTCGGTCGCCGAGGCCGCGACCGACGCGCGTCTGCAGAACAACGGTCAGAGCTGTATCGCGGCCAAGCGGTTCATCATCGAGGCCCCGATCGCCGAGGCGTTCGAGGCGGCCTTCACGGAGCGCATGGCACGCCGTCGCGTCGGCGACCCGTTGGATCGAGCCACCCAGCTGGGCCCGCTGGCGCGCGCGGACCTGGTGGACGACCTCGACCGCCAGGTGCGCGAGTCGGTGGCGAAGGGCGCGCGCGTCGCCACCGGCGGTCGGCGTCTCCCGGGACCGGGGTGCTACTACGCTGCGACCGTGCTCACCGAGGTCTCCCCCGGCATGCGCTGCTTCGACGAGGAGACCTTTGGCCCGCTCGCCGCGGTGACGCGGGCACGCGACGCCACGCACGCGATCGAGCTGGCGAACACCAGCGGGTTCGGGCTCGGCGCGAGCCTCTGGACCGCCGACGCGGCGCGCGGCCGGGAGCTGGCACGCGACATCGAGACCGGGTACGTTTTCGTCAACGGCGTCGTCCGCTCCGACGCGCGGCTGCCGTTCGGCGGGATCAAGCGCTCGGGCTGGGGTCGCGAGCTGTCGGCCTTCGGGATCCGCGAGTTCGTGGACGTGAAAACGGTGTGGGTGCGGTAGCGTCGCCGCCCCCTCCACGATCCCAATCGCGCCGAGTACACGACAGCGCCCGCTAGAGCCCCCACACCTCGAGATCGTCGGTGGCCGCCGGCACGATGAAGCTCAGCACGTCGTCGGCCGGGATCGATTCGATCGGACCGCTCTCCCCCGCCAGGCTCACCACCAGCTCGACGCTCTCGCCGGGCGTGTACCCCAGTCCCGCGAACGGCAGCGCCAGCTCGAGCACCCGGTCGATCCGGCACTCGGCGCCCGCCATCGGGTCGCTCTCACCGGCTCGGCGCACCGTCGGGACGCCGGGGGCGATCGGCGACACCACCAGCTTCACGACCCGCGGCGCGGCGAAATCGAGACGCAGGCTGAACATCGTGCCCGGGGGCTTCGACGCGCGCGTCGAAGCACGCGCGGCCACCGCGTCCGGGCCACGCTCCGAGGCGGGTGCGCCGCCCGCCGCCACGCCGGCGCCGTCCGCGAAATCGAGACGCAGATAGAAGCGCTTGGCGTCGTAGCCATAGTGGAGCCGGGTCACGAGACCGCCCTCACGGTGCATGGCGCCACCACCGCCACCCGCGTCCAGGTGACCCGCCTCGTACCATTCGTAGTACTGGGTGCTGCGACCATCGATGACCGGGCTCACGAACCCGATCGGTCGGGTGTGGGCACCGGGCGCCACGGAAGGTCGCGCGATCGCGGCCTGGAGCGAGACCGGCGGCTCGAGACCGGCACCCGCGTACGCGGCGCGCACGTGCTCGCGGAACAACGCGTCGAACACCGCCTTGTCGGAAGTGTAGTGGTCGTCGCCGTACCACCAGAACCAGTCCGAGCCCTCGGCGCGCTCGAGGGCACGCCACGCTGGTGGATGGCTGTCGGGGGTCGCGTTCGCGCCCACCAGCGCACGACGCGCCCGCGCCAGCGCGTCCCAGGCTCGGTTCTTCTCGCTCTGCCCCGCCCAGATGTGGAAGTCGGCGTCGATCCACGATCCGCTATGCAGACGTTCGAGCGACAGCGGGGCCGGACCGTCACGCAGCACGTCGGACGGGGTCCGGGTGCGGATGTCGGGGCTGGTCTCGAGCATGCCGTAGAGCGCTTCGATGAACGGCGCGCCGTCGTCGGCGTAGCCCTCCCAGCAGTTCTCGCCGTCGAGGATCACCGACACCAGCGCCGGCTGCTCGCGCCCGTGCTCGTCGCCGATCCTCCGCACCCGTGTCACCAGATCGCGCGCCGCCTCGACCGGGTCCCACTTCTGGTAGACGAATCCGATCCGATCGGAGAGCTCGCGATCGCGGAAGAACAGCGTCATCGCGCCGTCGGGGGTGGCGAACGACCACGGCCGGTAGAGCAGCCCCCGCTTGCGCTCGCGCTCGCCGAGCGAGCGCCACAGCACGCCCTCGTCGCTCGCGAGCCAGCGCACCCCGCAGCGCGCCGCGATCGCCACCGCCTCCGGGCTCAGGCTGCCCTCCGACGGCCACATCCCGAGCGGTGGCGTCCCGAACGCCCGCTCGTGCCGCTCGCGGGCGAGCCGGATCTGGCGCTCGGCGTCCTCGGGCGCCGCGAACGGCTCCGCCGGGAGCGGCAGATCGGGTCGCGCGCGACGGAGTGTGGAGATATCCACTAGCAACGGCAGGATCGGGTGATGGTAGGGCGAGCACGACAGCTCGCACTGCCCGCGCTCGGCGAGGTCGCGGTAGGCCGGAAGGACCCGCGCGGTCAGACGCGCGTGCAACGCCAGCAGCGCGTCGCGATGACGGACGTCGAAGCGGCCGTCCGTGGCGAGCGCCGCCGCCGCCTCGGGCTCGCCGAAGAGTGTCGGGTCGGTCCAGCCGAGCAGGAACCAGCACTCGAGCGCGATCAGACGCGCGTCGGGCCACGTCGCCGGCTCACCGCCACCGGCGCGTGTCTCGAGCAGACGCCGGAGCTGCGGCCAGCGATCCCGCGCGTGTGGCGGCAGCATGCGACAGCGCCGCACCACCTCGGCGCGCTCGGGCGCGGTCAGCTGCCCGGGTGGCTGACGCAGCAGGTCGAACAGGGCATCGGGGCGACCGGCGACGGCGTCGTCGAGCTGGTCGAGCAGCGAGGGCACCAGATTGAACGTGGCGCGCAGCCCCGGGTGGCGCTCGAGGTGGAGCGCCATGTCGAGGTAGTCCTTGGTGGCGTGCAGTCGCACCCACGGCAGCACCGCGCCGCCGTCGGGGCGGCGATAGTCCGGCTGGTGGTGGTGCCAGAGGAACAGCAGGTCGACCGGCGCGCGCGCCGCGTCCATGGATCACGCCCCGCCCGCTAGGCTCCGTTTGAGAACATACGGCGAGCGCGTCGCGGCCGCCAGCGGCCAGAGCGCACGGACCGCCGGCGAGATGTGGGCATGCCCCCTATCGAGGAGGCGTGACGCCGCGATGGGGCCGCTGCCGGCCGCAACCCGAAGGGCGAGGCTGGACGTTCTCAAACGGAGCCCAAGCGTCAGGAACCGAGCTTGGCCTTGAGCTCCGCGATCTCGACGCGGGCGTTGCGCGCGTACGTGGTCTCGCCGAACTCGCTGTCCGCACGCTGAAGCAGCTTGAGCGCCTCGGCGTCATGCCCCTGCAGACGCTCGCACCGCGCCGCCGCGACCAGGAACTCGGCCGAGGAGATGCGGTCGAACCGTCCCACCAGCGCCAGATAGGTCGTGCCGGCCTCGGCGTACTGCCCGTCGCTTTCGAGCGCGTAGGCATAGCTGCGTCGCCCGGCGTCGGCCAGCAGACCCTTGGGCGCCTTGTCGAGGTAGCGCCGGTACTCGGCCACCGCGGTCTTGAAATCACCCGACCAGAACGCGTCGTCGCCGAGCATGCGGTGCGCCTCGAGACCACTCGCGGTCCCCGGATACTGGGTCGAGACCTGTTTGGCGAGATCCTGCGAGCGACTGTAGTCGCCCTGCCAGTAGAGGACACTCGCCTCGGCCAGCTTGCCGGCGGCGGCGTTCTCCTGGGTCTCCCGGGTGCGGCGGTAGAAGTAGGTGCCGACCAGCACCACCGCGACCACGCCGATCACCCCGAGCACGGTCCGCCCGTACTGCTCCCAGAGCGCGGTGACACGTTGGATGAGCCGCGCGTCGTCATCGAGGTGGGTCTTGTGCTGGTGCTCCAACGCCAAGGGGGACCTCCGGTTGGGACTTCCGATTCGAGTAGCGCGAGAACCCCGTCGTGGCCCCGCGAACGGCGAACCTTAGCCGCTCGGGGCGCGCACCGTCAAGCCGGCCCGGCCACACGCCCGCGTATGACGAGGGGGATGCGGGCGGTGTCTCACGAGGGCGCGCACCGCACGCACGCCACCGCCCCACGCGCGCGCACCAGCATCTCGGCCGGGGCGCCACAACCCGGGCAGGCCGGCAGCGCTGGACGCGCCCGCGCCACGTCGACCCGTGAGGTCAGACGCAGACGCATCGCGCCCGCCTTGAGCTCCTGCTCGAGCTCGGCGACCGGCCACGACCACTCCTCGACCCCCCACAGACGCACCTCGGTCCGCAACGCCCACCGGCTCCGCACTTCGGCGGCGCGTCGCTCCCATTCAAGCTTGAGCGAGGTGGTGTCGCCGCCCTCGAGGTCGTGGACCTCGGCGTGCGGGGTGCGACGGCGGCTCCGCTCCTCCTCCTCCTCGACCCGCGCGGCGAAGAACGCCGAGAGCCGCTGCAGCTCGTCGTCGCGCAGCTTGCCGACCTGACGCTCCCACTCGCGCTCCCGCTCGTCGAGCAGGGCGTCGAAGTGATGGCGCGCCGCCTCGCCGAGCGCGTCGCACGTCTCCGGGTCCAGCGTGTCGTGGATCTGGTAGAGACCGTCGCGGGCGCGCAGCTCACCCAGCTCCGGGGCGCGGGCCCATTCGATCAGCGAGGAGTCCGGACCGAGCAGCAGCACCCACGACTCCTGCGCCGGCAGACCGCCCCACAGGGTGACCACCGCGTGGAACGCGACACGGCGCTCGTAGAACACCGGCCCCAGCCGCGCCGGGCCCCAGGTGAGCCCACGCACCTTGCACACCTCGGCGATGCCGGCCTCGGGAGCGCCCGGCAGACGGGCGAGCGCGGTGCGATGCGCGATGACCGGCTCCTCGCGCGCCGCCGCCAAGAGCTTCTGGCCGGCCATGCTGCCCGGCGCGGTGAACCACGCGCCGCGAGGCAATGTGGCGCGCAGCGGGTCGAACACCAGTCGCACGCGTTGCCGCCGCCACCGCTTCTGCAGCGATGCCGGCAGCGCCACCTCCCAGTCGCCGCGTGCCGCGTCGGAGATGCTGCTGCCGGCGTCAGTGAGCCAGCCGCGCACGAACTCCCGCCACTCGGGCGACACCGCGGTGCCGAGCTCGATCGACGGCATCGGGGGCAGCGTTCCCTGGAGCCGCTCGAGCGGCCGCCGGGCGCCACGGCCGCGCTTCGCGCTGCGGGTGCGTGCGGCGGTCTTCACTGGCCCCCCTTTCCGGAGCTCGGGAACAACAGGTCCTGCCGCTCCTTGTACTCCTGGTACTCGCGACGCGCGTACATGAGGTGCTGTGCCAGCTCCTGGAAGCGGCGTTTGCGGATGCGTGGATCCGACGACTCGGTCCAGCGCCGGAACACCTCGTCCTCGAACGAGCCGGCCTGCTGCCACGCACCCAGGATCTCCTCGATCTCGCCCACTACCAGCTCGAACATCCGGATCTTGCGATCCAGGATCTCGAGCACGTAGGCCTCGATGGTGCCACGGGCGACCAGGTTGATCACCGTCACCGGATGCTCCTGGCCGAGACGGTGCACGCGTCCGATCCGCTGCTCGACCCGCATCGGGTTCCAGGGCAGGTCGTAGTTGATGACCACCTGGCAGAACTGCAGGTTCCGGCCCTCGCCCCCGGCCTCGGTGCTCACCAGCACCGGGGTCGCAGCGCGGAAGCGGTCGAGGGCGTCCTCCTTCTCGCGCCAGCTCAGCTCGCCGTGGAAGATCGCCGGCTCGATCCCGGTCTCGCGCAACGCCGCCACGATGCTGTCCTGGCTGGAGCGGAACTGGGTGAACACGATGCACTTCTGCGGCTGCAGCGACTGCACGCGCTTGACCAGCGACGCGATCTTGGTCTGGTTCTGACCCACCTGGGTGGCCCGGGCGGCGAGCAGCTTGAGCTTGCGGACGTCGAGACCGTCGGGATGACGCGCGAGATGCTCGAGGGTGGAGCGCGCCGCCGACCACGACGAGCCCATCTCCTTCTGCAGCACCACCAGCGTGAAGTAGTGACGGCGGCCGTTCCCGTGCTCATCGGCACGCACCGATTCCGCCACGAAGTCGCTCACCAGACGGTACAGACGCCGCTCCTCGGCGCTCTGGCTCACCCACAGCGTCTCGACTTTGCGCGGCGCGAAGGTGATGTCGGTGTCCACCCGCCGGGTGCGGATCATCACGCTCTGCAGCAGGGCGCGCAGCTTCGGGGTGTTCCGGGGCGCGCGTTTGTCATTGCCGCTCAGGAAGTCGCGGCGGAACTGGGAGAACGTGCCGACGGTGCCGGGCCGCACCAGGGTGGCCAGGTTGTACAGCTCGCGCAGGTCGTTCTGCACCGGGGTGGCGGTGAGCAGCAGCAGGTAGCGCGGGTTCAGGTCGTTGATGAACTTCCAGCCCAGGGTGAGGTGGTTGCGCAGGCGGTGCGCCTCGTCCACCACCACCACGTCGTAGTTCGCGCCACGTACCCGCCGGCGGTGCCGCTCGTGCCGCGCGGTCTCGAGCGAGGAGATGACCAGCGGGTGCCGGCCCCACTGGCCGGCGGGGCCACGCGACACCACGAAATCGAGCTCGAACTTCTCCCACAGCTCGGCGCGCCATTGCTCGCACAGCGAGGCCGGCACCAGCACCAGGGCGGTGCGCACCGCGCCGCGCAGCAGGTACTCCTTGAGCACGATGCCCGCCTCGATGGTCTTGCCGAGACCCACCTCGTCGGCGAGGATGGCCCGCCCGTTGAGCTCGCGCATGGCCTTGAGACACGCCCGGATCTGGTGCGGGAAGCGCTCCACGCCACGCAGCGAGTCGAGCGAGATGAGCTTCTCGGGCGCCGCCCAGCCGGCCCAGTCCTCGGCCTTGAGATGCAGGTCGAAGTGGCGGCCCGGCACCACGGTCGCGTCGCGCCAGTGTGTCAGCACCTGCTCGCTCTGTGGGTGCCACAGACGCTGCGCCGGCCGGGGCGCCAGATCGGGTGTCCCGGTCTCGAGGATCGAAGCGGCGGTCTCGGGTGGGCCGCCGTTGCCGTCCACGATCTCCCACTCGCGAGCGGCCGAGAGCCGGCGGAGCTGCCCGTCGAACACGACCTCGAGCACCTCACGACCGCGGTCGGTGTGGACCTCGACCACCAGGCCCTCACCGAACTGCGGGTGGCGCAAGCGCTGCCCGATCTGGTAACGCGGCGTGGTCACGTCCACAGCTCGACGCTCTCCCCCTTCTCGGGCACCGTGGCGGTGATGCCGAGACGCTCATGGAGCAGCGATGCCAGCGTGGTCGCGGGTCCGATCTCGCCGTGCACCAGGAACGCGCGCCGCGGCCGGGGATCGAGCTTCGACACCCAATCCAGGATCTCGCGCTGGTCGGCGTGCGCGCTGAACCCGTCCACACCGGCGATCTCGGCCCGCACGCGGACCGATTCGCCGAACACGTTCACCACCTCGGCGCCCTCGCGCAGCCGTCGACCCAGCGTGCCCTCGGCCTGGAAGCCGACGAACAGGACGCTGTTGCGCGCGTCCCCGAGCCCGTGGGCGAGATGGTGCAGGATGCGGCCGCCTTCGCACATCCCCGAGGCGGCCACGATGATGCACGGCTCGCGGCGGTCGTTGAGCGCCCGCGACTCGTCGGGTGACGCCACGTAGGTGAGACGACGGAATCCGAACGGCGCGCCGTGGTCGCGCTCGAAGCTGGTCCGGGTCTCGGCGTCGAACAGCTCGGGGTGACGCACGAACACGCCGGTGGCCTCGCGGGCGAGCGGGCTGTCGACGAACATCGGCACGTCGGGGATGCGTCCCTGGGTCACCATCCCGTGCAGGGTCGCCACCAGCTCCTGGGTGCGCCCGACCGCGAACGCCGGCACCAGCACGCGTCCGCCACGCGACAGCGTGCGGCTCACCACCTCCACCACCTGGCGCTCGTTCTCGGCCGGGTCGGGATGGAGACGGTCCCCGTAGGTGCTCTCGACCACCAGCGCGTCCACCCCCTTCGGGATCTCCGGATCGCGCAGGATCGGGCGGCCGGAGCGACCGAGATCGCCGCTCATGCCGAGACGGAAGGTGCGACCGCCGGCGTGGAACTCGAAGGTGGTGAGCGCCGACCCGAGGATGTGACCGGCGTCGTGATAGCTCACCGTGACCCCGGGGAACAGCTCCCACGGCTGGTGGTAGGCGTGGGTCACGAACCGGGTCTCGGTCTCGCGCGCGTCGGCGATGGTGTAGAGCGGGCGACGCGGAGGACCGTTCCGCCGCTTGTTGACGTACTCGACGTCCTTCTCCTGGAGGAAGGCGCTGTCCTCGAGCATGTAGCGGGACAGGTCGGCGGTCGCCGGCGTGACGTGGATGCGACCGGGAAAGCCATGCGAGACCAGCGTCGGCAGGTTGCCGGTGTGGTCGAGATGGGCATGCGACACCACCACCGTGTCGAGGGTCCCGGGCTCGAACGCGAAGGTCCGGTTGACGTGCTCGGCCTCGTCGCGATGACCCTGGTAGAGCCCGCAGTCGAACAGCCACGAGTAGCCGCCGAAGGTGA
>JBIOKD010000031.1:0-17747 GCA_044451485.1 Candidatus Eiseniibacteriota bacterium
CACCACGTCGAGATCGCGTGCCAGCCCCCAGTGCGAGAAACCGTCGTCGATCAGCACCAGCGCATGTCCCGCCCGCGCCGCGGCACGCGCCGCGTGACGCTTGACCCGACCACCGAACACCGCGCCGGCGCCCAGCACCCGCCGATAGAGCAGGTGCTCGTCGCCGAGTCCGTCCCGTCCCGGCCGGTAGTCGCGCACCACCACCACCGCGTCGACACCACGCTCGCGGGCGCGAGTGGCGAGATGCAGGGTGAGCGTGGTCTTCCCGGTGCCGCCGGTGGTGAGATTCCCGATGCTCACCACCCGCGCCGGCACCCGCTCCGGGACGATCCAGCCGTGGGCGTAGACCCGACGGCGGATCTCCCAACCGGCGCCGTAGAGACGCGACGCGAGTGCCATCAGCGGACCGGCCACAGCCGCCACTCCACGAGTCCCTTCACCGCGCGCGCCGCTGCGCCCCGTGCCGCTTCCGCCACCTCGAGCGCCGAGTGTTGCCGGGCCCGGCGAAGTCGCTCGTCCGACAACAGGCTCATGAGCGCGCGGGTCAGGGCATCACCCGGCTCGCACACCCACACCGCGTCGGCGGCGGCGAGCGCGCGGACCGCGTCGAGCTGAGTGGCGTGGTGAGGTCCGGTGACGACCGCCGCGCCGCAGGCCGCAGGCTCGAGCGGGTTGTGTCCCCCGAAGCGGGCCAGCGATCCACCCACGAACGCCACGTCGCAGGCCTGGTACCACGTGGTCAGCACACCCAGACGCGGGTCCCAGCGCCACGCGCCGTCGCGTGGCGCGCCCTCGCTCGTCAGGACCTGACCGGCCCGTCGCGCCTCTTCCGCGAGGCCGGCCGCCGCCTGGGGATGACGCGGGACGGCCGTGACCTGCCACGATCCCCGCAGCGCCACCGGTAGCGCCGCCCAGGCCTCGGCCAGCATCGTCACCTCACCGGGCCGCAGGCTGCCCAGCACCAACAGCGGCCGATCGGCGTCGAGCCCGAGCGCCACCCGGGCCGCCCCGCGGTCTGCCACCGGGCCCGGCAGCGCGTCGTTCTTGAGATTGCCCACCACCGCGGTCCGCTCCGGCGTCGCCCCCAGCTCACGCCAGCGCGCCGCGTCGCTCTCACCCTGACACAGCACCGCCGCGAGATCGCCGATCAGACGCTTGAGCGGTGGCCCGAAGCGCCGGTAGCGTGGCAGCGAGCGCGGTGACAGACGGGCGCTGATCACCGACACCGGGATGCCGGCGGCCCGCGCCGCCAGCAACCAGTGGAACCACAACTCGGTCTCGAGCAGGAACAGACGCGCCGGCTGGACACCACGCAGGAAGCGTGACACCGCCTGTGGGGAGTCGATCGGGGCCAGCGTGGCCCGCTCGTCGAGCCGGGTCAGACGCGTGCGCCCGCCACGCGTGGTGGCGGTGAGCGCGAGACGGGCCCCGGGCTGACGGACGCGGAGCTCGGTCACCAGCGATTCGGCCGCGAGCGCCTCTCCCATGGACGCGGCGTGGATCCAGGCGTCGACACCGCCCTCGACCACGACCTTGCCGAGACGCTCACTCCACAGCCGGCGCTCCTCCGGACGTGTGAGCCAGCCCGCCCCGGGGGCCACCGCGCCGAGGAGCGGAGCGGCGGCACGATACGCGTTCCACAACAGGTTCATGACCAGGCTCCGTCTGAGAGCGTGCTCCCGGCGCGTGCGTCGAGGGTGCGCGTGAGCCCCGTCAGTGCCTGCTCGATCACCCCCCGCCAGTGCTCGATCCCGTCGTCGTCGAGTCCGGCGGGCACCGCGATCACGTCACCATAACCCACGATCACGCGTGCGAAGGGTCTGGGCACGCGGAAGCGATCCCAAGATCGGAATCGCCAGGTGGCGCTCGAGGTGGTGGCGAGCGGCAAGATCGGAAGCCCCGTGCGCGAAGCCATGATCACCACGCCATCCTTCACCCGCTCGGCCGGGCCGCGTGGCCCGTCGGGGGTGATCCCCAGGGCGCGGCCCTGTCGGGCGAACTCGATCATCTCGAGGGCCCCCGCGCCGCCACCCCGGGTGCTCGAGCCACGAGCGGTGACGAAGCCGAATCGGTCCAGCACGCGGGCGATGATCTCGCCGTCACGATGCCGGCTGATCAGCACCGCGGCGTCCATGTCCCGATGGGTGACCACCAGTGGCAGCATCCGCGCATGCCAGAACGCATAGATGAACCGCTCCCCCGCCGCGGCGCGTGCGTCCGCCTCGGCGGTCCCGATGCGCTCGATGCGCCAGGTGCGCGCCAGCGCCGACAACACGCCGGCGCCGAGCGCCGCCGCCGGCGCGAGCCACCACGGACGATGCTCGGGGGTGGCGCTCACGAGACCAGGTCCCAGAGCGCCGCCGCCGCGCGCGCCGACGCGCCCGGCGTGCCGAGCCGCTTGCGCACCGTCGCCAGGAGCCGGCTCCGTCGCTCGCGCTCGGAGGGGTCGTCGAGCCAGGGAGCCAGCGTCTCCGCCAGACGGGCGGGGGTGAACGCGTGCTGGATCAGCTCCGGTGCCACCGGCGCGCCGGCGACGATGTTGGGAAGCCCGATGTGGTCGATGCTCACCAGCCGGCGCGCGATCTGGTAGTTGAGCCAGCCGACGCGATAGACGATGGCGAGCGGCGTGCCGAACAACGCCGTCTCCAGGGTCGCGGTGCCCGATGCCACCGCGCAACACGTCGCCCATCGCTGGACGCTGCGCGTGCGACCGCGCACCACCCGGAGCCATCCCGGACGCGGCCCCGCCGCTTCCGGCGTATCGATCGTGGGATCGGGTGGAAGCGCCACCACCGCGTGCAGGTCGGGGCGCTCCGCCGCCAACCGGGCGGCGGCGGCGAGCATCCGGTCCAGATGCCGGTGGATCTCCTGGGCCCGGCTCCCGGGCAGGAGTCCGAGGATCCGCGCGCCCGCGGGCAGCCCCAGCTCGCGGCGGAACGTGGTCTCGTCGGTCTCGGGGGCCAGCTCGTCGAGCAGTGGATGTCCGACGTGCACGGTGGGCACCCCGGCCTCGCGAAAGATCGGCTCCTCGAAGGGGAACACCACCGCCAGACGATCCACCCAGCGCGCCATGGCACGGGCGCGCTCCGGGTGCCACGCCCACACCTGTGGGGCGATGTAGTAGAAGATGCGCGCGCCACCGCTCTTCAGGGCCGGACCGATCCTCAGGTTGAACCCCGGATAGTCCACGAGCACCACCGCGTCGGGCCGCCAACTGTCGCGGGTGGCGAGCAGACGGCGGCGGGTGTCGAGCAGACGCGGCAGCTTCGCGAGCACGCCGGAGAAGCCGAGCACCGCCAGGTCCTCGGCCGCGACCAGCGGCTCGACACCGGCGGCGCGCAGACATGGTCCCGCCACCCCGCGCGCCTCGAAACGACCATGCGCGCGCAGGGCTTCGACCAGCCGCGACGCGTGCAGATCCCCGGAGGCCTCGCCGGTGACGATGAGCAGACGCTTCGCTAGCGGTTCGCCCACTGCGACGCCCGGCGTTTCATGGAGTCGCGCACGGCCTCGGCCACCCGCAGCGCCTCTCGACCCGCCCAGGCCGACGCGGCGCCCTCCGCCTGACCGCGCACCGAACGCACGAACGCCTCGATCTCGAGCTTGAGCGGCTCGCCGGCCAGCACCTCCAGCGATTCGCGGCTGATGCCCGGCAGCGAGCCGATCGGCCCACCCGACAGCGCGCCACTGCCCCCGGTCATACCGGTGGCCTGCGCCAGCTGCACCAGCTTCCGCACCGTGGCCACGTCGACCCGCACCATGTCCACCGTCTTGCCGAACAGGTCCACCGACAGGTACGCCTCGGCGGTGAAGAAGCGGATGCGACGCAGTCGCTCCTGCGACACGCGGCTGGCGGTGAGATTCGCGACACAGCCGTCGTTCCACTCCAGCCGCGCGTTGGCGATGTCCTCGTTCGGCGACAGCACCGCCACGCCGACCGCCGAGACGTGGTCGGGGGCGCTGCCTACGAACTGGAGCACGGCGTCGATGTCGTGGATCATCAGGTCGAACACCACGTCGATGTCGAGCGAGCGTGGCTGGAACAGCGCCAACCGGTGCCCCTCGATGAACTTGGCGCCGCGCACGTGCGGACGGGCCGCGAGCAGGGCCGGGTTGAACCGCTCCACCTGACCGACCTGGAGGATCCGTCCCGCCCGTCGCGCGGTCTCGATCATCGCGTCGGCCTCCGCGACGGTGACCGCCATCGGTTTCTCGACCAGCACGTGCGCGCCTGCGGTCATGGCCTGCTCGGCGGCGGCCCGGTGTCCCACCGTGGGCACCGCCACCGAGACCAGGTCGCACCCCGCCAGCAGCGCCTCGGGGGTGGCGAACGCCCGCGCCCCGTACTGGAGCGCCACCGCGGCCGCCTTGTCGGGCCGCGCGTCGAACACACCGGCGAGCTCCACCGGCGCGCCCTCGCCGTAGAGCGTGTGATAGACGCGGGCGTGCTTCTCCCCCCACATCCCGACACCCCACACCCCGGCACGCAGGTTGGCCATCACCCCTCCTAGCGTGTGATCCCGCGCGCCGAGGTCTCGACGAAGTGCGCGAGCTGCTCGACCTCGGCCACATCGGGACTCCGCTCGCGCATCCGTGCCACCGCCTGCTCGACCGTCAGTCCGTCGCGGAACAGCAGGCGATAGGCGCGCTCCAGGGCCTGGATCGCCGCGGTGGGGAAACCACGGCGCTGGAGCCCGATCGAGTTGATGCCGGCGAGACGCGGCGGACTGCCAGCGGCCTTGACGAACGGGGCGACGTCCTGGGCGACACGCGACCCGCCGCCGACCATGGCGTGACGGCCGATCCGGGTGAACTGGTGCACCAGGCTGCCACCCCCCACGATCGCCCAGTCCTCCACGGTCACGTACCCCGCCATCTGCACCGAGTTGGCGATGACCACGTGATCCCCGATCTGTGTGTTGTGCGCCACGTGGCAGTACGCCATCAGCAGACAATCGCTGCCGATGCGCGTGGTCTCACCGGGTTCGGTCGCGAGGTTGGCGGTGACGTACTCGCGGATCTCGGTGCGGTCGCCGACCGTGAGATAGGACTCGAGACCCGGGTACTTGAGATCCTGCGGCGGGCTCCCGAGCACCGCGCCGTGGTGGATCCGGCACTCGCTCCCGATCGTGAGCCAGCCGGTGAGCAACGCATACGCTCCCACACGGGTGCCGTCGCCGATGCGTACGTTGGCGTCGATGATCGCACCCGGACCCACCGCCACCCCGGCGCCGAGACGGGCGGCGGGATCCACGAGCGCGGTCGGATGGATCGCCGCCGCGCTCACGACGGCCGCCGGTCCACGATCGTCGCGAGCAACTCCGCCTCGGCCACCAGCTGGTCGTCGACGTAGGCCTCACCACGCATCTTCATGGTCCGGTTCTTGGCCTTGAGCAGCGACAGCCGCAGTCGAAGCTGATCCCCCGGCGTCACCGGTCGACGGAACTTGGCGCCGTCGATGCCCACGAAGTACATGAGCTTGCTGCCGGGATCGTCCTGCGAGTGGAGCATCAGCATGCCACCCACCTGCGCCATCGCCTCGAGGATCAGCACCGCCGGCATGATCGGCTGGCCCGGGAAGTGGCCCTGGAAGAACGGCTCGTTGACGGTGACGTTCTTGATCCCCTCGATCGAGCGTCCCTCCTCGATGTCGGTGATGCGATCGACCAGCAGGAACGGATAGCGATGCGGCAGCAGGTCCATGATCGCGGTGATGTCCCACTCGGTCGACGGACCCCCGGCGCGGCGGCCAGGAAGGGGCAGCGATTCCTTGAGACGCCTGATGAACGCAACGTGGCTCTGGTGACCGGAGCGCGACGCGGTGACGTGCCCGAGCAGCGGCCCGCCGAGCAGGGCAAGATCCCCGATCAGGTCGAGCACCTTGTGACGCACGAACTCGTCCGGGAAGCGCAGCCGCCCGTCGTTGAGCACCCGGTCCTTCCCCACCACCACCGCGCTCTCCAATTTGCCGCCCTTGATCCATCCGGCGGCGCGCAGCGCCTCGATGTCGCGCTCGAGCACGAAGGTGCGGGCCGGCGCGATCTCGTCCATGAAGGTGTCGGGATCCACGTCGAGCGTCAGGGTCTGGTCCCCGATCAGCGGGTGGTCGTAATGGATGTGGAAGGTGATGCGCAGACCCTGATACGGCGCCGCCGAGAGCGACACGCCGTCCTGGCTCCAGGTCACCGGCTTGGTCACCTTGATGTGCCGCTTGAGACGGTTCTGATCGACGATGCCCGCGTCGCGCAGCGCCCGGGCAAACGGCGCCGCGCTGCCGTCGGCCGGCTCGGGCGTCTCCATCGCGGTCTGCTCGATGACCAGGTTGTCGATCCCGAGACCCGCCACCGCCGCGAGCACGTGTTCCATCGTGTGGATCTGGACCCCGTTCTCCTGCAGGATGGTGCGGCGGCCGGCGCCCGGATCGAAGTGCGCGTTCTCGGGACGCACGCGCACCACCGGGTGACCCGGCAGATCGGCGCGCACGAACCGCAATCCGGTGTTCGCCTCGGCTGGCCGGAAGGTGATCGAGCCATGCTCGCCGGTGTGGAGACCGATCCCCTCCAACACCACCGGCTGCGCGATCGTGCGCTGTGGCTTGCCGATCAACGGACCTGCTCCTTCTCGCCGGCATGCTCGATCTTGCCCACCCGCTCCTCGAGATCGCGGGTGCGCTGGAAGAGCTGGGGCAGACGTGGCATCAGCGCCACCAGACGCCGCCACATGTTGTGCGGGATGGCCGGATAGCCGCTGACCACGGTGCCCGCCTCGACGTCGCGCGGGACACCACTCTGGGCACCGACCGTGGCGCCCTTGCCGATCTTGATGTGACCGGCGAGACCCACCTGGCCGGCCAGGGTCACGTAGTCCTCCAGCTCGGTGCTGCCGGAGATGCCGACCTGCGCCACCACGATGCAGTGCCGCCCGATCACCACGTTGTGACCGATCTGGACCAGGTTGTCGATCTTGGTCCCGTCGCCGATCCGGGTGCTGGCGGTGGTGGCGCGGTCGATGGTGGTGTTGGCGCCGATCTCCACGTCGTCGCCCACCACCACGTTCCCGACCTGGGGCACCTTGTGGTAACGCCCGGCGTCGAGCGCGAACCCGAAGCCGTCGCTTCCCACCACCACACCGGGGTGGAGGATGCAGCGCCGGCCGATGAGACATTCCTCGCGCAGCGTGACACGCGGGTAGAGGAAGCTGTCGTCCCCGATCGCGGCGGCGTGCCCGACATAGCATCCCGGCATCAGCACCACCCGCTCGCCGATCACCGCCCCCGCCTCGACCACGCAGTAGGCCCCGATCGACACCCCGTCCCCGAGCCGGGCCTCGGACGACACCAGGGCGCTCGGATGGACCCCGGGCACCGGTCGGAACAGATCGGGTCGGAAGTGCCGGACGATGCGCTGGAACGCGACGTACGGGTTCTCCACCACCAACAGCGGCATCGGCGCCGGTCGGGTGCCGGGCGCGCAGATCACCGCCGCGGCGCGGGTCTCGTCGAGATAGGCGTCGTATCGCGAGTTCGCCAGGAAGGTGATGTCACCGGGCCCGGCCTCCTTGATGCCGGCCACACCGCGGATCTCGATCGACTCGTCCCCGATCACCTCTCCCCGCAACTCGGCGGCGAGCTCGGCCAGTGTGCGCACGGTCATGCGGCGGCCCTCCTCGCGGGCTGTGGCGTCATCCGTTCGGGGCGCCGGATGGGTCGGCCCTGGTGGCGATGGTGCGCGCCGGGTCGACTCACGCGTCCCTCCTTGGCCGTCTCCGGCCGGAAGCCCTGGCAGCGACTTGGCTCCGTCTGAGTCCGACTGAGAATGTACGACGAACGCGTCGTGGGCGCCCGCGGCCCCGGGACCAGGCTCCGTTTGAGAACATCCGGCGCCCTCGTCGTACGTCTTCGAACGGAACCTAGTGTGCGGGGCTGCTGGCCTTGGTGTTGAGCTCGTTCAGCACGTCGCCGGTCAGGTCCAGCGTCCGGTCGGCGTAGATGATCGAGCCCCCGGCGGAGTCCAGCACCAGCTCGAGCCCCTTGTCGTTGGCGATCTTCTCCACCACCTGTCGAATCTGGTCCACGATCTCCCGCGTGGCGCGTTCGTTCTCCTGCGCCGCGCGCCCCTGCGGTCCCCAGATGTCCTGGATGAAGCCCTCGTACTCGTTGACCGCCTTCTGCAGCGCATCCTCCTTCTCCTGCCGCTTGGCCGACGACAGGATCGGCGACTGGTCCTTCAGCTCGGCACGCAGAGCGCTGACGTTCTTCTCCTTCTCCGCAGCCTCGTCCCGCCAGCCCTGGACCTGACGGTCGAACCGTTGCTGGGCC
This sequence comes from Candidatus Eiseniibacteriota bacterium, assembly GCA_044451485.1. Lineage (GTDB taxonomy): Bacteria > Eisenbacteria > RBG-16-71-46 > RBG-16-71-46 > RBG-16-71-46 > JBIOKD01. The sequence continues at coordinate 8,318 of JBIOKD010000031.1, forward strand.
TCCTGGGCCACCTTGTAGTCGGTGAAGATGCGCGCCGAGTCCACGTAGCCGACCCGGAGGTCGGCCGCCCGGACACCCATCGGCGCCAGGATTGGTGCCAGGAACGCCAGCAGCGTGACACAGCGGAGGATGCGACGCGCACACCGGGACATGCGACCTCAGAAGCTCGCGGGACCGAGCAGGAAGTGACCGACGAACCGGGCTCCATCATCGCGGTCGAACCCGTAGGCATAGTCGAACCCGATGTTCCCCAGGATCGGGATCTCCAGACGCACTCCGGCGCCGACGCTCTTGCGCAGGACGAACGGCTGGTACTCCTTGGCGTGGTTCCAGGTGTTGCCCGCGTCGGCGAACAGCACCCCATGCACCGGGTTCACGATAACGAATTGCTCCTCGAGGGTGAAGGTGGTCGCCAGCCGGCCGCCCGGGTAGCGGACCCGGTTGTGGATCAGGACGTTGTTGACCCGGGTGGTGTCATCCTTGATGTTCTCCTCGGGCACCACCTGGTAGTCGTCGTAGCCGCGCAGCGGATCGAGCGACGAGCCGCCGCCCAACCGGAAGCGGACATAGGGCGGGATCTCGAGGTTCTGGTCGGCGTACTCGTCCACGAAACCGAATCGGCCGCGCAGCATGGTCGTCATCCGGCGCAGCACCGACCGCGTGTACCAGCGCTCCTCGACGCGATGCAGGTGGTAGTTCACGGAGCCGCCGAACGGGCCGCCCGCGAAGGTGTTGGTCCACACCAGACGCGTGCCCCTGGTCGGGTAGAACGGATTGTCGGTGGTGTTGCGCTGGATGTCGGCGTTCACGCTGCTGGTGAGCACCGGCACCCCGACCTGCTGCCCGCCGAGGATGTTGGTCGCCCCCGTTCCAATCGAGTCGATGGTGACGTTCTCGAGCTGGTAGCCGAAGCTCACCCGTGAGAAGTCGGGCCACCGCACCGGCCGCCCGATCCGCACCGAGCCACCGACCTGGCGCTGCGAGTAGAGATCGAGCACCTGCTCGGTGTTGAAGATCGAATAGCCGAGCAGCGTCGGGGTGTCGTGGAACCACGGCTCGGTGAAGCTGAGGCTGTAGTCGCTGCGGCGCGCGCCGCGCTCGAGGTGGAGCGCGACCGTCTGACCGTTACCGAGCACGTTGTTGTGACCGATGTCGATGAACCCGGTGAGCCCGGTGGATCCGGTGTAGGCGGCGCCCGCCGAGGCGGTGCCCACCGCCTTCTCCTTCACCTTGAGGGTGATGTCCACGTCGGTGCTCTCCGCCGGCTGGAAGTCGATATCGACGTTCTCGAAGAACCCGAGTCGCATCAGGTCGCCCTGGGTGCGAACCAACGCCGAGCGGCGGAACCGGTCCCCCTCGTGCACCGAGACCTCGCGCCGGATCACCTTCTCTCGGGTGCCTTTGTTGCCGGTGATGTTGACGTAGCGGATGTGCGATGGCTGGCCCTCGGTGACCACGAAGGTGATGTCGACATGACGGCCCGTCGCCACTTCCTCGCGGGGTTCGATCTGGAGGTACAGATAGCCACGCTCGGCGTACTCCCCATATGCATCCGACATGGTCTTCTGGATGCGCGACGCGTTGTACATCTGCTCGCGCTGCAGATGGGTCAGACCGATCAGCGCCCCACTCGGCACCACCGTGTTCCCGACCCAGGTCACGTCACCCATGAAGTAGCGCGGTCCCTGGTCCACCGTGAACACCAGGATGGCCTGCTTGGGGGTGAGACCCGGCTCGAGACGCGTCGAAGCGACCTTCGCGTCCCGGTAGCCGTTGTCCCGCAGATACCCGACGAGCTTGTCGATGTCCTCGGCGAACGACTCATCCTTGATCTCGCCGCCACCGAAGAAGCCCTTCTGCTTGGTCTTCAGCGCCTTGCGCAGACGGGACTCGACCACGTTCGAGAGACCTTCGAAACGGATCGCGGTGATCCGCACGCGCTCACCCTCCGCGACGTCGAAGGTGAGGCCGAGACCATGGGCGGTGGTGTCGGTGCGCGCCTGGATGCCTGCGCGCGCGAACCCCTCGTCCCGGTAGTACTGGAGCAGGGTGTCGATCTGGGTTCGGACCTGGGGGGCCGAATACGGGTCACCGACGTGGATGAACAGCTTCTTCTCGAGGTCGTCCGAGGTCCGTTTCTTGTTCCCGCTGAAGCCGATGGTGCCGATCCGCAGACGCTCCCGGACGGTGATGATCAGGTCCATGACGTCGCCACGCGGCGCCTCGTCCACCGACACGTCCTCGAACAGACCGAGCGCGTAGAGCTTCTTGATCCCGCGACGGACGGCGTCGCTCGAGAAATGGCTGCCAAACGGCAGGTCGAACGTGCGCACGACACGGGCGCTGTCCACGAACACGTTGCCATGCACGTGGAGGATCCCGGCGGTCATCTCGGCGGCGACCGGAGCGACCGGTGGCGCCGCGGTCTCCGGCGCCGGGGCGGCGCCGAATCCGGCCAGCGAGTCCGGCGCGGTCGCCGGCGGGGTCTGAGCCCCGGCCGGCGCCGCGCGGGCGATCAGCGTGAGGAGGGTGAGCGCGCTAAGCGCTCGGAGCCACCGGTGCCGGGTGCGGGACGGGCTTGAAATCGAGGGCCTCGTCCTTGCGCTCGATCCGTACCTGGGCGCCGGCGGGGAGCTGGCCGCGCAGGATGAACTCCGAAAGCGGATCTTCGAGATGTCGCTGGATCGCGCGTTTGAGCGGACGGGCGCCGAGGCTCGGATCGAATCCCTTGTCGATGAGGTACTCCATGGCCTCGGTCGTGATGTCCAGATGGATGTCTTGTGCAACGAGTCGCTCCTTGAGCTGTCCCAGCAGGATCTGCACGATCTGCCGCATGTTCTCACGGCTGAGGGCGTGGAAGACGATCACGTCGTCGATGCGGTTGAGGAACTCCGGGTTGAACGCCCGCTTGAGCTCGTCGTGCACCGTGCTCTTGATCGCCGCGAACTGCTGGGCTCCCGTTTCGGCCTGCTTGAACCCGAGGTTCTTGCCACCGGACAGGAGCTGCCGGCACCCCAGGTTCGAGGACAGGAAGACGACTGAGATCTTGAAGTCCACCCGGCGGCGCGAGCTGTCGGTCAGGACGCCGTCATCGAGGACCTGAAGCAGGACATTGAACACGTCCGGGTGCGCCTTTTCAATCTCGTCGAGCAACACCACGGAATATGGCTTGCGCCGCACCTTCTCGGTGAGCTGTCCACCCTCCTCGTACCCCACATACCCGGGGGGTGCTCCCACCAGACGCGACACCGAGAACTTCTCCATGTACTCCGACATGTCGATACGGATCAGCGCGTCCTCGTCGTCGAACAGGAACGCCGCCAGCGCGCGCGCCAGCTCGGTCTTGCCGACCCCGGTCGGCCCCAGGAAGATGAACGAGCCGATCGGCCGCTTCGGATCGCGCAAGCCCACCCGGTTGCGCCGGACCGCGCGTGACACCGCCCCGACCGCCTCGTCCTGACCCACCACCCGGCGGGTCAGCTCCTCCTCCATGCGCAGTAGCTTCCGGGTCTCCTCCTCGGCGAGCTTGACCACGGGGATGCCGGTCATGACCGACACCACCTCGGCGATGAGTTCGCCGTCGACCTGGACCTCCTTGTCACGCTTGGATTCGGCCCACGACTTCTTGAGCTCGTTGCGACGGGCGCGGTACTCCTTCTCCTTGTCGCGAAGACGCGCGGCCTTCTCGTACTCCTGGCCGCGGATCGCCGCCTCCTTCTCCTTGATGACCTCTTCGAGCTTCTTCTCGAGCTCGTGGATCTCACCGGGGACCGTGCTCACCGAGAGCCGGGCCCGGGCGCACGACTCGTCGATGACGTCGATCGCCTTGTCCGGGAAGAAGCGGTCGTTCATGTAGCGGTCGGCGAGCTTGACCGCCTGCACCACCGCGTCGTCGGTGATCTTGACGCCGTGATGCGCCTCGTACTTGTCACGCAGCCCCATCAGGATCTGGATCGTGTCCTCGATGCTGGGCTGGTCGACCATGACCGGCTGGAAGCGCCGCTCCAGCGCGCCGTCCTTCTCGATGTACTTGCGGTACTCGTCGAGGGTGGTCGCGCCGATGCACTGGAGCTCGCCACGCGCCAGCGCTGGCTTGAGCATGTTGGAGGCGTCGATGGCGCCCTCGGCGCCGCCGGCCCCGACGATGGTGTGCAGCTCGTCGATGAAGATGACCGCGTCCTTCGACTCGCGGATCTCGTTCATGACCGTCTTCAATCGTTCCTCGAACTGACCGCGGTACTTGGTTCCGGCCACCACCGCCGCCAGGTCCAGTGTGACGATGCGCTTGCTCTTGAGCGTCGCGGGCACCTGACCCGAGACGATGCGCTGGGCGAGCCCCTCGGCGATCGCGGTCTTGCCCACACCCGGCTCGCCGATCAGTACCGGGTTGTTCTTCTTGCGGCGCGACAGCACCTGGATGACGCGTTCGATCTCCTTCTCGCGTCCGATCACCGGGTCGAGCTTGCCGTCACGCGCGAGCTGGGTGAGGTCGCGGCCGAACTGGTTGAGCGCCGGGGTCTCGGGGCGCTCCTCGCGCTCGGTGCCACCGCTCGAGCTGGGCGTGCCGCCGAGCAGCTTCAGGGTCTCCTCGCGGACACGCTTGCGGTCCACACCGAGCTCGAGCAGGACCTTGGCGGCCACACCCTCGCCCTCGCGGATCAGACCGAGCAGCAGGTGCTCGGTGCCGACGTAGTTGTGTCCGAGCGAGCGCGCCTCTTCGACCGCGAGCTCGAGCACCCGCTTGGCGCGCGGCGTGAACGGAATCTCGCCGATGGTCATGGTGCCGCCCGAGGCGCTCACCATGTTCTCCACTTCCTGGCGGATGCGGTCGAGATCGAGCCCGAGGTTGTTGAGCACGGTGGCGGCGATGCCCTCGCCCTCGCGGATGACGCCGAGCAGGAGGTGCTCGGTGCCGATGTAGTCGTGCTGGAGACGCGCGGCCTCCTCGCGCGCGAGGTAGATCACCTTGCGAACCCGTTCCGTGAATTTGTCGTGCATGGCGGTGCTCCGGCGTCCGCGGCGTCGCATGCCCGCGGTCGCCTCCCTCCGTGGTCTAGGACGTGGTGCCCGACGCGCCCTCGGCGGCGGCAAGCCGCTCGCGCACGAGCCGGGCACGCACCACATTACGCTCGGCCGGTGACAGCTCCCCACCCTGGGTGCGTTGCAGGTGGGCGGGCTGTGTCAGCACGAGCAGTTCGTTGACGACACCGATCGGGGGCAAACCGGCGAAACTCAGCGACGCCCCCAGCCGCACGGCCGAGCACAGGTTGATGACCTCCTGCGACGACACCGTACGGCAATGACGCAGCAGACCATAGGCGCGCCACACCTTGTCCTCGATCTGCAGGCGGGCGTCCCGCAACAGCCGCTCGCGGGCGCTCTCCTCGGCATCGAGGACCTGGCGGGTGACCCGTTCGAGACTCTCGATCGACTCGATCTCGGAGCGACCCAGGGTGGTCTGGTTGGAGACCTGGAACAGATTGCCCATCACGTCGCTGTGCTCACCGTACAACCCGCGTACGTTGAGCCCGATCTGGGCAATGCCCTTGAGCACCTTCTGGATCTCCTGCAACAGGACCAACGCCGGCAGATGGACGAGCACCGAGGCGCGCATCCCGGTGCCGGTGTTGGTCGGACAAGCGGTGAGATAGCCCAGCTCGTCGGAGAAGGCGAAATCGAGCGCCTGCTCGAGCTCGCGGTCGGCGGCGTCGGCCAGCGCGTGCGCGTCGTGGAGCGCGAAGCCCGAGGACATCGCCTGCAGCCGGAGGTGATCCTCCTCGTTGATCATGAGCGCGAGTGTCTCGCGCGGGCCGACCAGCAGCGCGCGTGGCCGCGCACCGTCGGACAGCTCGTGACTCACCAGGTGGCGCTCGACCAGCAGCTGGCGGTCGATCGCCGGGATCGCGTCCATACGGATCAGCCAGCCGTCCCCGAAGGACTGGGTCCGGGCCGCCGCCCCGGACACGCTCGCCAGCACGCCCTGGAGCTGCTCGTCGCGTGCACGATGGGTGAACGGCACCTGGTTCAGGTTGCGCGCCAGCCGCACCCGGGTGGAGACGACCAGGTCGGCACGCGGTCCGGCGCCGTCGAGCCACGGGCTCGGCGTGTGGGCCAGCCGCTCCAGGTCACGCGGGCCGCTCACGCCACGCCCTCCCGGCCGGTGGCCGGCACCTCGGCTTCGAGTCGGCGGATCGCGTCACGCAGCTCGGCGGCATGCTCGAACTCCTCGCGCTCGACAGCGCGCTGCAGCTCGTCGTGCATGCGCTGGAGCTGCCGCGACCGCGACACGCCCTGCCCGTCACGCGCTGGCACCCGCCCCTTGTGACGGGTGTCGCCGTGGATGCGACGCAGCAGCGGCCGGAGCTGGAACTGGAAGGCCTGATAGCACTCGGAGCAACCCAGACGTCCGGTCTCCTTGAACGACGAGTAGAGCAGGCCACAACGCGGGCACTGCACCCGCCCGACCCGCTCCTCCTCGGTGTTGGTCATGGTGTCGGCCAGACCGGCGATGAGTTCGGCGATGTCGAACTTGGGCTTCGCCACCGTGGTCTGGAGCCCCTTTTCCTCGGCGCACCGATCGCACACGTGGATCTCCGACATCTTGTTGTTCTGGATCTCGGTGAAATGCACGCTGGCGGGGTTCTTGCCGCAGATCTGGCAGAGCACGCTCAATCCCTCCCGTCCCGGACCGTCGACAAACGGCCGCCGTCGAGACGCAGGACCTGATCGGCGATCCCCGCGAGCCTATCATTGTGGGTCACGATCACCAACGTTCGATGCTGCTCGCGCGCCAGCGACGCGAGAAGCCCGTGCAACGCATCGGCCGAGACGGCGTCGAGGTTTCCCGACGGCTCGTCGGCCAGCAGCAACGCCGGGTCCGGCGCCAGTGCCCGTGCCACCGCGACCCGCTGCGCCTCCCCCCCGGACAACGCCGACGGGCGGTGCGACCAGCGGGCGTGGAGTCCGACCGCGGTGAGCTGCGCCCGCGCCCGTTCCCGGGCCCGGTGCTCGCGCTCGCCGGCGATCAGCAGGGGCATCATGACGTTCTCCTCGGCGGTGAATTCCGGCAGCAAGTGGTGGAATTGGAACACGAAACCGATCTTTCGAGCCCGCAGCGCGGCGAGTGCGGTGTCCGAGAGACCATCGACGCGATCCCCGGCGATACGCACCGTGCCATGGTCGGGACGGTCCAATGTCCCGAGGATGTTCAGCAGCGTGCTCTTGCCCACCCCCGAGACGCCGATGATTGCCAGAATTGTGCCACGCTTGACCCGCAGATCCAGCTCGCGGAGGATCTCAAGTCGACCGCCCGGCACCGGGTAGCTCTTCGCCAACCCGAGCGCCTCCAGCGCGGGGGTCGCCTCCGCAACTGTCGGTGGCATGGTGGTTTCCATCGTGGATCTCACGCCCTTTCTCAGGACTGTCGCCGAATCGCCTCGACCGGGTCGAGACGCGACGCCTGCCAGGCAGGGTAGAGGGCGGCGGCCAGACAAAGAACCAGTGCGGCCAGGATGACGGCCACGAAATCACCGGTCTCGGGCCGCACCGGCAGATGCTCGATGAAGTACACGTCCCCCGGCAGGGTGACGAACGGGTAGCGCTGGAGCACCCCGATCAGCGCGCCACCGAGCAGCACCCCCAGGAGGGTGCCGAGACCGCCGATCAGCAGCCCTTCGACCAGGAACACACGCAACACCAGTGCGCTCGACGCGCCCAGCGACTTGAGCACGCCAATGTCGCGACGCTTCTCGTTGACCACCATGAACAGCGTGCTGACGATGTTGAAGGCGGCAACCAGGACGATCAGGGCCAGGATCACGAACATCACCGTCTTCTCCAGCTTCATCCACGTGAACAGATTCCGGTTGAGGTCGATCCAGTCGTTGGCGCGCAGTCGTGGCAGACCGACCGCGTTCAGCAGACGCTGGGACACCGCCGGGGCGTCGAAGAGGTCGGTGATGCGCACCTCCACCCCGGTCACCGACGCGCCCAGTTCGAAGAAGGTCTGCGCCGCGCCGATCGACACGAACCCGAAGCTCGAGTCGTAGGTGTAGAGCCCGGACGCGAAGCTGCCCACCATCTCGAAGCGCCGCAGCTTGGGCGTGTAGCCGAGGGCCCCGCGCTCGGCGCCGGCCAGCGACGCCAGCACCACCGTGTCCCCCACCGCGGCGCCGATCCGGTCGGCGAGGTCCTTGCCCAGCACGATCCCGGGCAGACCCGACGGCCCACGATCCGGGATGAGCGGCAGCGCCGGGGTGATGTTGCTCGCGATGCGTGTCACCTCGCGCTCGGCGGCGAGATCCACGCCCTTCACCACCAGACCCTCGGCGTAGCCGCCGCGGATCACCATCGCCTTGGCGTAGGTGAACGGGGCCGCGCCGAGCACCCCCGGCTGACGGCGCACCCGCGCCACCACCGTGTCGGGCTCGGTGATGCCGGCGGTGTCCTGACCGAGCAGCACCACGTGCGCGTCGGTGCCGGCGATGCGGGTCTGGATCTCGTTCTCGAACCCGTTCATCACCGCCAGCACGGTGAGCAGCGCGGTGACCCCGACCGCCACCCCCAGGATCGAGATCGTGGTGAGCAGCGTGATGAAACCGCTGTGCCGGCGGGTGCGCAGATAACGACCGGCGATCCAGAGCGAGAGTCTCAACGCGACTCGTGTCCGGTGGTACCGGTCTCCGCACCGGGGCCATCGGACGCGTCCTCGTGCTCGATCTCGCCGCGGCCCTCCTCGGGTCTGAGCTGGGGGAACAACAGCACGTCGCGGATGGAGCGGGAGTCCGTGGCCAGCATCACCAGCCGATCGATGCCGATCCCACAGCCACCGGTGGGCGGCATGCCGTACTCGAGCGCCCGCAGATAGTCGGTGTCGAGCGGCTGCGCCTCCTCGTCGCCACGATCGCGGGCCGCCACCTGACGCTCGAACGCCTCGCGCTGCGCGCGTGGGTCGTTCTGCTCCGAGAACGCGTTGGCCAGCTCCATGCCGGCGACGATCACCTCGAAGCGCTCCACCACCGCCGGGTTCGTGCGACTCACCCGGGCCAGCGGCGAGATTTCGTGCGGGAAATCCACCAGGAAGCACGGCTGGCGGAGCTCGGGCTGCACCAACGCGCTGAACAGCTCGTCCAGCATGCCGCCCGGACCCGTGCCGGGACGCGGGTGCAGCGAGTGCTTGGCGGTGAGCCGCGACAGCCGTGTCGGATCCAGATCGTGGACCCGCTCACCGACCTTGGCGCTGACCTCGTCGAGCATGGAGCGGCGGGGCCACGGCGGGGTGAAATCGAAGGTCTCGCCCTGCCAGGTGAGCCGCGCGTCGGGGCTCACCGCGCGGATGGCGTGCACGAACAACGCCTCGGTCAGGTCCATCATGTCGTGGACGTCGGCGAACGCCTGGTAGTACTCGAGCAACGTGAACTCGGGGTTGTGG
>JBIOKD010000032.1:0-17572 GCA_044451485.1 Candidatus Eiseniibacteriota bacterium
CCAAGGGTTGCCCGTCCGACGCCGACGGCGACGGGGTGTTCGATGGCATCGACCAGTGCGCGAACACCCCCAAGGGCGCGACCGTGGATGCCAAGGGCTGCCCGTCCGACGCCGACGGCGACGGCGTGTTCGATGGCATCGATCAGTGCGCGAACACCCCCAAGGGCGCGACCGTGGACGTCAAGGGCTGCCCGGCCGATGCCGACAGCGATGGCGTGTTCGATGGGCTGGACCAGTGCCCGGACACGCCCAAGGGTCTCAAGGTCGACGCCCGCGGCTGCCCGATCGAGCTGATCGAGCGCGAGACCGAGCTGCTCGACACCGGCATGATCCGGCTCAACAACGTGAACTTCGAGACCGGCAGGGACTCGATCCTGGCCGACAGCTATCCAACCCTCGACGCGGTCGGAGCGCTGCTCGCGAAGTGGCCGCAGCTCAAGATCGAGATCGGCGGTCACACCGACAACACCGGCTCGGCGAAGACCAACGCCAAGCTGAGCCAGGCACGGGCGCAGGCCGTGGAGAACTACATCCTGACCCATCATCCGGAGCTGCAGGCGGGGCAGTACACGGTGAAGGGCTACGGGTCGTCGAAGCCGATCGCGACCAACAAGACGCCGGAGGGCAAGGCGCAGAACCGGCGGGTCGAGTTCAAGGTGCTCAACAAGGACGTGCTCAAGAACGAGGTCGAGCGACGTCGCTTGGCACCGGCCGGGGGCGCTCCGGCGGACAGCACCAAGAAGTAGCTCGCGAGACGGGATGCGGCCGGGAGAACGTCCCCCGGCCCGCGCCGTCTTCTTCCGGCGACCACGCCAGGAGACAGACGCGGCACCGAACGCGAGGCGGGGACCCTTCCCCAACGCATCATCGTGATGCGTGGCCACGAGTGCCTGCACGGATGGGCCACGCGGCCGCTCGCGGACCGCTCGCTTGCCCGACCGCCGGGGGATGAGTATGGTTTCGGCGCGGAACCGGGGGTAGGCATCGCGCCGACACCGCACACGGAACCCCCCACGCCACCATCACGGAGGATCCTCGCATGCGCGCTCGGATGGGTACCGTATCCGTTCTCGCAGCCCTGGCGCTTCTGTTCCCATTCGCCGCGGGCGCCCAGGACGCCGCCAAGACCCCGAAGAAGGACTACTCCCAGCCCAGTCACTGGCAATTCATACCGTTCGCCGGCTGGACGATGTTCGACAACGAGTACGGGCAGCGCATGCACGGCGACAACACGCTGAACCCGGACGACGCCATCCACGCCGGAGCCCGGCTGGGTTACGTATGGTCGGGCGGACTCGGTCTCGAGCTGACCGGCGGCTGGACCCCGAGCAAGATGAAGGGCCCGGCGACCGGTGACATGACCTGGTACTACGGCTCCTTCGACATCATCTACCAGCCGATCATCTCGAAGATCGGTGGCCCGTTCATCGCCGCCGGCGGCGGCGCGAGCAACATGACCTACAAGAACTTCACTCCCGCGCAGCCGCCGTTCATCGGCGCGGCCGGCGCCGACCAGAACAAGGACAGCATCAACCAGGGGCTCTTCGACCTCGCGGTCGGCTGGATGATCCCCTTCTCGGACAATTTCGGGATCCGTCTCGAGGGGCGCAACCTGCTGTGGGTGCCCAAGGACAACTTCAGCTCCGCCAAGATGAGCTACCGCATCGTGGGCGCGGGTCTGGAGTTCGGCTTTGGCGGCACGCCCAAGGACGACGACGGCGACGGGGTACCCAACAAGAAGGACAAGTGCCCCGGCACACCCAAGGGCGCGACCGTCGACGTCAACGGCTGCCCGATGGACACCGACGGTGACGGTGTGTTCGACGGGATCGACAAGTGTCCGGGGACGCCGAAGGGCGCCAAGGTCGACGCCACCGGCTGCACCATGGACACGGACGGCGACGGCGTGCCGGACGGCATCGATCAGTGCGCGGACACGCCCAAGGGCGCCAAGGTGGATGTCCACGGTTGCCCGGTCGATTCCGATGGCGACGGTGTACCGGACGGCATCGATCAGTGCCCGAACACGCCGACCGGGGCCAAGGTCGACGCGAACGGCTGTCCGACCGACTCCGACGGCGACGGTGTGCCGGACGGCATCGACAAGTGCGCGAATACCCCCGCCGGCGTGAAGGTCGACGCCGAGGGCTGCCCGATCCAGGTCACCGAGCGGGAGACGGAGTTCCTCGACACCGGTCTGCTGCGGCTGGAAGGCGTCAACTTCGAGACCGGCAAGGCCGACCTGCTCCCCGAGGACTTCGGCACGCTCGACGAGATCGGCGCGCTGCTCGCCAAGTGGCCGCAGCTCAAGGTCGAGATCGGCGGTCACACGGATTCGCGTGGCTCGGCGGCGAAGAACCAGACCCTGAGCGAGGCGCGCGCCAAGTCGGTCCAGGCCTACCTGCAACAGAAGTTCCCCGGGATCAACGCGGACAACCTCAGCGCCAAGGGCTACGGCGAGAGCAAGCCGCTGGTCCCGAACACCAGCCCGGACAACATGGCGAAGAACCGCCGGGTCGAGTTCAAGGTGCTGAACAAGGACGTGCTCAAGAACGTCCGCGAGCAGGTGAAGACCCTGCAGAAGTAGCCCGGGAGTCGGCAGTACGTGCGGGCCGGGGCGCCAGACGCCCCGGCCCGTCGCGTTCGTGCCGGGGGACGGACCCGGGCGCGTTGCCGGGGACGCGCGAGGGCCGTAGGATGCCGTGACCACGTCGCTTGCGATCCCCGCTGCGTCCCACGGACACGAGGCCTCCGATGAGCACCGCGACCTTTCGCCCCGTCTTCGCCGCCGCCGACCTCGAAGAGCTCGTCACCGTCCGCCGCGACCTGCACGCGCATCCCGAGACCGCCTTCGAGGAGGTGCGCACCTCCGGCATCGTGACCGAGCGTCTGCGCGCGCTGGGACTCACCCCGCGCACCGGTGTGGGCCGCACCGGGGTGGTCGCGATGGTGTCCGGCGGGCGTCCGGGCCGCACGGTGATGTTGAGGGCGGACATGGACGCGCTGCCGATCCACGAGGAGAACACCGTCGCCTACCGGTCGACGGTCGACGGCAAGATGCACGCCTGCGGACACGACTGTCACACCTCGATCCTGCTCGCGGTGACCCGGCGTCTGGTCCAGGAGGCCGACGAGATGGGTGGCAGCGTCAAGCTCTGCTTCCAGCCGGCCGAGGAGAGCGGTGGCGGCGCCGAGGCGATGATCGCCGACGGCGTGCTCGACGACCCGCGACCCGACGCGGCGTTCGGTCTGCACGTGTGGCAGGACCTCGATCTCGGCAAGGTCGGTGTGACACCCGGACCGTTCATGGCCGCGGTCGACGAGTTCACCGTCACCGTCACCGGAAAGGGCGCCCACGCAGCGATGCCCCAGGAGGGGCTCGACCCGGTGTTGTGTCTGGCGCACATGGTGACCGCGCTGCAGAGCATCGTGAGCCGAGAGACCGATCCGTTCCGCGAGGTCGTGGTGAGCGTCACCCAGCTGCGCGCCGGCACCGCCTTCAACATCATTCCGGCGACCGCGACCATGAACGGCACGGTCCGGGTCTTCGACGCGGATCTGTGGGCGGCGCTGCCCGGTCGCTTCGAGCGCATCGTGTACGGCGTGGCCCAGACGTTCGGATGCCAGGCCGAGATCCGATACGTCCGTTACAACCGCCCCACCATCAACGACGCGAAGATGGCGGCCATCGCCCACGCCGTCGCGGCCGAGGTGGTGGGCGAAGCCAACGTGGTCACCGACCTGCGCACCATGGGCGGCGAGGACTTCTCGTCGTTCCTCCACCGGATCCCTGGTTGCTTCGTGGCGGTGGGCTCGCGCAACGCCGCGCGTGGTCTCGTCCACGGCCACCACCATCCGCGCTTCGACGTGGACGAGGGATGTCTCGCCACCGGCGCCGAGATCCTGCTCCGCATCACCCGCCGCTACCTGGCCACGTGAGCCGCTTCCGTCGTCCGGCCGCAGCGCTCCTGGGCGCCGTGCTCGTCATGGCCTGTGCCGCAGCCCCGGGGAACACCCAGAGTCGCGCCCCCGACGCGAGCTACCGGGACGCCGAGATGCTGCTGCGCGCCGCCGCCCGGGACACCGTCGGTCGTGGCGCGGATCCGGCGCGTCTCGACACGCTCGGCGTGGCGTTGCTGCGTCTGGCGCGTTTCGAGGAGGCGACGCGGGTGTTCGGCCGGGTGATCGATCTCGACGTCGGCGACGCCGCGGCCAACGCCGGTCTCGGCAAGATGGCGCTGTTCCGCGACGCGCTCACCGATGCCGACACCCTGCTTTCCCGCGCGCTGACACGCGACCGTGATCCCGAGACGGTGCGTGACCTGTACGCGGCGCGGCTGCGCGAGGGGCGATGGGCCGACGCCGCGGCACTGGCGGAGGAGGCGGGCGAGGCCGGCCGCCACGATGCCCTGCTCGACGCGGTGGAACACTCGCCGTGCGCCATCACCGATGGCCCTGACGAGGACGAGCTGCCGTTCGTGATCTCCTACCCGGTGCCTTGCGTGCGGGCGCGGATCGACGGCGAGAGCGTGCTGCTGGCGGTCGACACCGGGGTGCGCGGGCTGCTGCTCGACCAGTCGGTGGCGCGACGGGCGCGGGTGCGGATGAGCACCGGACAGACCCCGCAGCCCTGGATGGCGCGTGCGGTCACGGCCACCGAGGCCTCGGTGCCCAAGCTCGAGCTCGGTCGGTTCGCGCTCGCCGACGTGCCCGCCGGGATCACCAATCTGCACACCTATGGCCTGCAGCTCAACCCGCGCTCCGAGCCGGTCGCCGGCGTGATCGGAGTCGCCGTGTTGCGGGCGTTCACGCCCACCTTCGACTACCGCCATGGGGTGCTGGTGCTGAGGCGGCGGTCGGTGCGAATGACGTATGTGAACGGCGCGATCCGGGTACCCTTCGAGATCCGTGGCGAGGCCGACTTGTACGTGCACGCGGTGCTGGCCGGCGCACGCCCCATGGCCCTCGAGGTGCATTCCGGCTTCCCCGAGTGCGCCGTGGCCGCGTCCGACGCGGTGCTGTCCGAGGCCGGACTCAAGCCCGGCGGGGTGTCGAAGGTCATGGGCGGCGCGAGCGGATTCATGAAGGGCAATCCGTGGGCGCGTGTGATGGTGCCCTCGGTGGCGGTGGGCGGTGTGGTGCAGACCAACATGCCGGGCTGGTCGCTGCGCGTGGACGAGGCCGATCTCTGGCGTCACGGTGTGCGCAGTGACGGATACCTGTCACACGACTTCTTCCACGGCTGGCGAGTGACCTACGACTGGCCGGCCCGATCATTGGTGTTCGAGCCAAAAGAATGAACCCGCCCTCCCCCGGGGCCAACAGGACGCCGCACCCGCCCAGCCACCCCGTCGTCACGGTGCTGCTCGCGTTGCTGGTGGTGGCGTTCGACGCCGCGTTGCTGATGCTGGCGCTGGGCGGCGCACACGCCCTCTTCGGCCACCCCCGCGCGCTCGCCTTGCTCGGCGTCTACGCGGCGACCGGCATTCCGCTCGCGCTGTGGCGTCCGGTGCGCGACCAGGACGTGGTCTCCACCCGACCCGATCCCGGTTGGCGGTTGCTGCTGCTGTTCGTGGTGCCGGTGGTGATCCCGGCGATCTCCGCCTTCGGTGAGCGGGCCCGCGTCGCCACCCTGCCCGCGTTCGCCGCGCTGGGTTGGTTCGGCGTGGCGCTCGCGGCGTTCGGGCTCGTGCTTCGGATCACCGCGATGGTCCGGCTCGGGCCACGCTTCGCGCCGGTCCCGGCCCTGCAACGTGCCCACGCGCTGGAGACCGGCGGGCCCTACGCGTACGTGCGTCATCCGGGCTATCTCGGCTCCTGGCTCGCCGCGCTGGGGGCGATGCTGGCGTTCCGCGACGGGCTCGCCATGCCGTTGTTCGTGTTGTTCTCGTGGCTGCTCGCCGAACGTGCGCGCCGCGAGGACACGATGCTCGAGGCGCATTTCGGCGACGCCCATCGGGTCTGGGCGCGTCGGACCGGCGCGTTCCTGCCCCGTACCGGTCGGCGGCCGGAGCGCTGACCGGATGACGCGAGACGCCGCCGGGCGGAGCGTCGGATCGGCGGCGGCATCCCCGATGGCATTGCCGCCCAACACGCCCGGCGCTATGCTCCGGTCGATGAAGATCGCCTATCACATGATGTCCACTCCCGTCGGGCTGCTGTTCCTCGCGCGCACCCCGACCGGACTGCGGTATGTCGAGTACATGGACCGCAAGAGTCTCAAGCGGACCATCGCGGCCCACGCGGTCGAATACCCGGACGCGACGTGGGAGCCTTCCCTGCTCGAGCTCAAGACGTACGTCGAGCAGCTCGACGCGTACTTCAACGGCGGGCTGGTCGAATTCGACCTGCCGCTCGATCTGATGGGCTCGGAGTTCCAGATCAAGGTCTGGAACGCCCTGCTGACCATCCCCTACGGGGAGACCCGCACCTACGGCCAGATCGCGCGTCAGGTCCACCAGCCACGCGCCTCCCGCGCGGTCGGGCTCGCCAACAACCAGAACCCGGTCGCGATCGTGGTCCCGTGTCATCGGGTGGTGGGCGCGGATGGCAGCCTCACCGGCTATGGCGGCGGTCTGCCGAAGAAGAAGTGGCTCCTCACCCATGAAGCGACCCATGCCCGGCGACTCGCCACCCAGGGCGAATTGTTCGCGGGGACGGCACGTGAGGGATCACGTCGCAGTCCTCGCTGAGACGCACGCGGCCGCGCCGCCGTGCCGGAGAACGCGATGACTCCCCCGAACCCCGACGGGCACCATGGCCGGTGGCTGTCCGCCGCCGCCTCGCTCCTTGCCCTCGCGTCGCTCGCCACCCCCGCGCTTGGCGGCCAGATCCGCATCGACGCCACCAGCGGAAGCGTCTATTCCGACACCGCCGCGGTCATCAACCCCGGTGACCAGGTGGTGTGGGTCTCGACCGGTGGCATCCACACCGTGACCAGCGGCACCGTCATCGCGGGCACGGGTTACCCGGACGGAAGGTTCAACAGCGGCAACTTCGGCTCGTCCACCAACGGCTGCTTCGCGTGGAAGAGCAGCGGGACCGGCAGCGTGCCCTACTACTGCATCCCGCACGCCAGCATCGGCATGGTCGGACGGCTGCGGATCGTGACCACCGGCACACCGGTGGCGGACTTCCGGATCAGCGAGGTGCGCTGGACGACCGCCCACGACCACGACTTCGTCGAGATCGCCAACGTCGGCGACGCCTCCGGCAACCTGGGACGATACCGGCTCAGTGTCAGCGGTCAGACCCCGCTCATCCTGCCACTTCGCGACATCGTGGTGGGCTCGGGTAGCCGCGTCGTCGCGTACCTGAACCAGAGCGGCACCAACACCGCCAGCCAACTGTTCTTCCCCGGGGTCTCGCTCGACGCGGCGGGCTCGGCAGCCCTCTACTGCGCCACCACCAGTGTCGTCGACACCGCCATGACCAACGACAAGCTGATGGTGGACTACGTCCAGTGGGGCTCGCCCGGTTATCGAAACGAGGCCACGGCCAACACCGCCGGTCTGTGGACCACCGGGGATGTCGTGCCCGCGGTCGCGGATGGACACTCGATCGAGTTCTGTGGCACGCGTGTCGAACATGGGGTCGGGTTCTGGCAGGGCAACCCGACGCCCACTCCCGGTGGCGTGAACTGCATCACACCGGTGATCAGCATCAGCTGGGGGCGGATCAAGACCCTGTACCGCTAGACCATCGGCGGCGCGTGACGCAATGGGTTCGTGTCCATGCGCTGCGGAAGGGCTCCGCCGATCCGGAGTCCGGGGAGGCCATGCCGGTGCGTCCGAGGAGCGGCGCAGCCAGGACGGTGGAGCCGCGACTGGATGCAGCGAGGCGGAGCAGGATGCGGAGCCGAGCGTGCCGGCATGACCTGCCCCGGACGCAGGATCGGCTGGCTCGGGCCTCTTGCTATCGGAAGTGATCCCAGCCGTGGCCCGGCAGCGGACGCGTCGCCCCGGCGGCGTCACGCAGCGCGAGCACCCCGGGCGTGTCGGTGAGATGGCCGACCACGGTCAATGGCACGCGTTGCGCCTGCGCCACCGCGATCGCGCGGCGCTCGAGTGCCGGATCGAGCGCAAGCAGCAGCTCGTAGTCGTCGCTCGGCGCGAAATGCAGCTCGGTGGCCAGTCGTGTGAGTCTCGAGCGCGGCGGCGCGAAGCGGGTCCATTGCCGACGCGCCCGGGTCCAGCCGCCTCGGTGCGCGCGCTGGAACAACAGCAACCGGGCCGCCTCCTCGAGCGCCCCGTCACGCACCCAGCGGGTCTCGTCGACTTCGGCTCCGACCCCGCTGGCTTCCGCCAGGTGCGACAGATCGCCATGGAATCCATCCGACAGATCGATCGCCGCGGTCACCGCCCCGGTCTCCGCCAGTGCGATCGCGAACGCCACGCGCGCCGACGGCTCGCGGTGCGCCCGCAGCAGTGGCTCGCACGCGGCCGCGGTGAACGGAATCCGGTGCGCCGCGGCCCCGACCGCCAGCGCCGCGCCCGCCCGCCCGGGGGAGCCGGTCACCGCCAGCAGATCGCCGGGGCGTGCGCCAAAGCGCGTCCACGCCCGCCCACGCGCCACCTCGCCGAGCAGCGCGAGCGTGAACCAGGCGTGCCCCCGCTCGCGCGCGAGATTGCCGCCCACCACGCTGGCGCCGTGCGCCGACAGGGCATCCGCCAGCCCGCGCTCGAACGCTTCCAGCCACTCCGCCGAGGCTTCCGCGGGCGCCCCGACCGCGAGCAGCGCCCAGCGCGGCGCGGCGGCCATGGCCGCGAGATCGCTCAGATTCGCGGCCGCGAAACGACGTCCGAGCGCGTCGGGATCCAAGAGCCCCGGCAACCAGTGCACTCCCTCGACGAACGTGTCGGTGGTCACCACCAGGTCGTGCTCCGGACGCGGACGCAGCACCGCGGCGTCGTCACCCGGACCGACGATCACGCCCTCGCCGGACCGCAGCCCGCTGGTCATGCGCCGGATGAGATCGAACTCACCCGGCAGCGGGTGACGGCGACGCCGTCCGACGCGGGCGCGCGGGCTCACGCGGCGGTCTCCCGCCCGGCCGGGAGCAGCAGTGGGAACAGCGCCGCCGCGAGCAGGGCGAGCCCGGCGTCCACACCGAGCGCCACCCGCGGACCGCGGTGATCCCACAGCCATCCGGCGGCCAGACTCGCGGGCAACAGCGACAGCCCGACCACCGTGGCCTGGACACCGAACGCGGTGGCGCGTGTCTCGCGCGGCACGAGTCGCGCGACCAGTGAGCGCGCCTGACCGTCGATGAGCGCGGTCTGCACCGCGAGCAGCAGGAACGCGACCACCACGCCGCCACGTGTGGCGTGAAGGGCGAAGAGACCGTAGGTGAGCGCGTACATCAGGTAGCCCGCGAGCAGCAGCGGACGGCGCCCGATCCGATCCGACAGGCTCCCGAACGGCCAGGACAACGCGGCCAGCACGATGTTGTACGCCACGTAGATGAGCGCGACCTGGCTCGCCGACCAGCCCGCACCCTGGGTGCGCAGCAGCACGAACGCGTTGCTGCTGTTGCCGAGCTGGAAGACCGCGTCCACCGCCACGAACCGCGCGAACGCGCCACCGAGCGCACCGGTTCGTCCGATGAGCGGACGCGGCGGTGCCGGCGTGTGGCGCGGCGCACGCACGAACACCAGGAGCACCAGCAGCGACAGGGCGGCGGGGATCGCGGACACGAAGAACAGACGCCGGTAGCCCTCCACCCCGAGAGCGTGCCACCGCGCCAGCAGCCACCAGCTCACCAGCGGACCGATCGCCGCCCCCAGCGTGTCCATGCCCCGGTGCAGACCGAAGGCCCGCCCGAGCGCCGCCGGTGGGACCGAGTCGGCGATCAGCGCGTCGCGTGGAGGATTGCGCAGGCCTTTGCCGAGCCGGTCGGCCGCGCGCAGCGCCAGCACCGCCGGCCAGGTCGTGGCGAGCCCGATCGCCGCCTTCGCGGCGCCGGAGAGGCCGTAACCCAGCACCAGGAACGGCTTGCGGCGGCCGATCCGGTCGGACAGCCAGCCCGAGGCGGTGCGCAGCAGCGAGGCCACGCACTCCGCGACCCCCTCGATGAGACCGAGACCGGTCGCCGAGGCACCGAGCGTGGCGGTGATGAACAGCGGCAGGACCGGGATGAGCATCTCGGTCGACACATCCGTGAACAAGGATGTGAAGCCGAGCGCCACGATGTTGCGATGCATCCACCCCGCCGCGGCGGGTTCGGTCTTCGTGGCGGGCTCCGGCGCGATCGCGGGTGCCATGACGCGCAGGGTAGCACGCGGTCCCGCGGCACCGGCCGGGCCCCGGCGCGAGAGTCCCATGGCGGCGCGGCGCGCGGGGCTGCGTTACACTTCCCGTCCGCCGCCATGTCGCGGGCCGCACCCCCGATACGGAGAACCCGATGCCCCGCCTCCGCCTCCCGAACCTCCTCCGCCTCCCCACCCTCGCCCTCGCCCTGGCGCTCGCGTCCTGCTCGAAGACCACCACCGCGCCCTCCGGAAGCACCGCGGAGGCGCGTGGCACACCGCTCACCGGCGAGAACGCGTTCGAGACCGGCACCCTGCTGGTCTGGTCGCAGGCCACCAACGAGGTCGTCGGCGACGCCAAGGGCGGTGGCACGCTGGGGGGCCCCGGGCTCGCCGCGGTGCGCACCGTGGACGGCGCCTCACGGCTGCTGGTGACGAACCCGTCGCTGTTCCCGACCCTCACCCCCGACGGACAACAGGTCTATTACGACGAGATCACCAGCGACAGCACGCTGCTCCGCCGCCGCTCGCTGGGTTCCACGTCAGTGGCGCGGATCACGGGTGCGGCCGGGCTCAACGTGTTCTCGCTCGCGCTCTCCGCCGACGGCCGCTACGTCGCCTATGCCGGTCCGGGCGCCGATCCGCTCGAGCGGGACAGCATCCGCGTGTTGGACACCGTCAGCGGTCAACGGGTGACGCTGGATCCCGGCACTCCGGTCGCGTTCTCGCCAGACGACGGCACCTTGCTGGTGGTCGCGGCGAGGGCGGGCTACGCGACGGTGGCGCTCTCGAACGGCGCCGCGACCCCAGTGGATTTCGGTCTCCCGGCCGGCGCCACCGTCGGCGCCGTGCGCTGGGACGCCGGCGGTCTGCGGGTGGCGTACACCATCAATGCCAGCGAGCTGCACGTGATGACCGGTGGCGGCGACCTGCTGGCGGCGACCCTGCCCGAAGCCATCGTGCCGTCGTCACCGATCTGGTCCCCCGACGGCACGCACCTGGCGTTGTGGACCATGGGCCCGATCGACGGCGGTGCCGACACGGCCTATCGCCTCTACGTGGTGTCCCCGGGTGCCCACAGCGCCGGTCTGGTGGCGCTCGGACGCAGCATCGGCGGGGCGATCGCCTGGTCCTCCGACGGCACCCGGCTCGCCTATCTGTTCGCCGGCCGGCTGTTCGCCGGCAGCGCGATCGCGGCCGGGATCACCACCGGGACCCGCTGAGCCGCCGATGCCACTCCCCGCGCATCTCGTGCGTCTGGCCCGCGAGTGCGAGATCCGCGCCTATCGCTCGTCGGGGCCGGGCGGACAGCACAAGAACAAGACCGAGTCGAGTGTGCGGGTCACGCACCTGCCGACCGGGGTCGTGCGTATCGGCACCGAGCACCGCTCGCAGTGGCGCAACCGACAACTGGCCCTGGAGCGGGTGTGGGAGGAGCTGCGGCGCCGGGCCCGCAAGCCAAAGCCGCGTGTGGCCACGCGGCCGACGCGGGCTTCGCGTGAGGCGCGGATCGCCGAGAAGCGACGCACCAGCGAGGCCAAGCGATTGCGTGGAAGACCGTCCGAGGACTGAGAGCGCCCCGGCGGCCACGGAGACGCGAGACCCGCCGCCACATGAGGGCTCGACGAACGCTCAGGAGCGGCTGAACTCGTCGTCGTCGTCGCTGCGAGGACCGCCGATCGACTCCTCGGCGTGATGCTTGATGATGCGCGCCTCGGAGACGAACACCACCTCCTCGGCCACGTTGGTGGCGAGATCCGCCACCCGCTCCAGGTTCCGACCCACCAGGATCAGCTCCATGGCGCGGGTGATCGTCGCCGGGTCCTCGATCATGAAGGTCAGCAGCTCGCGGAACACCTGCCGGTTGAGGTCGTCCACGGCGTCGTCCCTCCGCACCAGCTTGCGGGCCGTGGCCGCGTCCCGGCGCACGAAGGCGTCGAGGGCTTCGCGGAGCATGTCGCTGGCGAGATCCGCGAGCCGCGGGATGTCCACCAGCGGCTTCAGCTGGGGCTGACCGCTCAGCCGCTTGGCGCTACCGGCGATGTTCACGGCGTGGTCGCCGACCCGCTCGAGATCATTCGAGATCTTCAACGCCGCGGTGATGAAACGCAGGTCCACCGCCATCGGCTGTCGGAGCGCGAGCAGCGACACGCAGCGCTCCTCGATGTCGATCTCCAGCCGGTCGATGTGCTTGTCGTCGGCGAACACCTCCTCGGCGAGCGCGAGGTCGCGGCGCTTGAGCGCCTCGACCGACTTCTGGACGATCGCCTCGCTGGCACCACCCATACGCAACAGGTGCCGCTTGAGCTCGTCGAGATCCTGATCGAAATGACGTTCCAACGATGGTCCTCCGGCCGCGGTGGGTCACCGGGCCACGGGGATCAGCCGAACCGGCCGGTGATGTAGTCCTCGGTGAGCTTCTGACGCGGGCTGGTGAACATCCGCGAGGTCTCGTCGTACTCGACCAGCTCACCGTTCAACATGAATGCGGTGCGGCCCGAGATGCGCGCCGCCTGCTGCATGTTGTGTGTCACGATCACGATGGTATAGCTCGCCTTGAGGTCGAGCACCAGCTCCTCGATGCGCGCGGTCGCGGTCGGATCGAGCGCCGAGGCGGGCTCGTCCATCAGCAGGACCTCGGGCTCCACCGCCAGACACCGCGCGATACACATGCGCTGCTGCTGGCCACCCGACAGGTCCAGGGCCGGACTCTCGAGCCGGTCCTTGACCTCCTCCCAGAGCGCCGCCCGCCGCAGCGACAGCTCGACCCGGCCCTCCAGCTCCCCGCGGTCGCGAACGCCGAGCAGACGCAACCCGAACGCGACGTTGGCGAAGATGCTCTTGGGGAACGGATTCGGGCGCTGGAAGACCATGCCCACCCGCCGCCGCAGAGTCACCACGTCGGGCTCGGCGACGATGTCCGCGCCGTCGAGGGTGAGTGTCCCGTGGGTGCGCACGCCGCGGATCAGGTCGTTCATGCGGTTGAACGAGCGCAGGAGCGTGCTCTTGCCGCATCCGGACGGGCCGATGATGGCGGTGACGCTGTCGGGTGGGATCGCCAGCGTGATCCGTTTGAGAGCGTGGTGGCTGCCGTAGAAGAGGTCGAAGTCGCGGGCGGTGAGCTTGGGCGAGGCCGACGCGCGTGGCTCGTCGTCCCCGCGAGTCGCGGCCGCGGGTCGCGGGCGGGGTGGCACCGGGGCGGCGATGGGGGTCTCGAGCGTCACGTCGCTCCCACGTGGGGTGGTCGTCCCGGCCACGGGCGTGCCGCGTTCGGCATCGGCCGGGCCTCGTCCGGGGCGATCGGAGAGCATGATCAGCGGATCCGCCGCGTGCTCAGCCGCAGCGCGGCGGAGACCAGGGCGATGAGCAGCAGCAACACGAGCGCGCCGGTCCAGGCCTGCCGGTTCCAGTCCTCGTAGGGTGCGCGGGCGTAGTCGAAGATGAACACCGGCAGTGTCGCGATCGGACGGTCGAGCGCGACCGACCAGAACCGGTTTCCGAGCGCGGTGAACAGCAACGGCGCGGTCTCGCCCGCGGCGCGCGCGAGCGCCAGCATGCATGCGGTCGCGATCCCCGCCGACGCGGCCGGAAGGACCACGTTCTGTGTCACGCGCCACTCGGGGGCGCCGAGCGCGAGCGCGCCCTCGCGATACGAACGCGGGACCAGCAGCACGATCTCCTCCGTCGAGCGCACGATGGTCGGCAGCATCAGGATTGCGAGCGCGACTCCGCCCGCCAGCGCCGAGAAGCGCCCCATCGGCACCACCACCAGGCCGTATGCGGCGACACCGATCACGATGGACGGCACGCCGCTCAGCACGTCCGCGACGTAGCGTACCACCATCGCGAACCGGCCACGCCCGTACTCCGCGAGGTACACGCCCGCCGCGACCCCCACCGGGACCGCGATCGCGGCCGCGATGCCGAGCAGCACGAAGGTCCCGACGATCGCGTTCGCCATGCCCCCGCCCGGCTCGCCGACCGGCTTGGGCATATGCACGAAGAAGCCCCAGGTGAGCGCGTGACGTCCCTTGTCGATCAGGTGCCAGAGGATCATGCCGAGCGGGAGCAGCACCAGCCAGGCCGCCACCCGGCACGCGAGCAGCGTCAGCGCGTTCTTCACCTTGCGCCATCGCGACACGCCCCCGAACCGGATGCGTGGGAACGGCTCACGCGTGCGCGCCAAGGGTCCTCCTCCCGGTCGCCCAGTACACCAGGAGCCGCGCCAGGGCGTTGACCAGCACCGTGAGCGTGAACAGCACCAGCGCGATCTCGATCAGGGCCGAGGCGTGCAGCTTGCCGGTGGCCTCGGCGAACTCGTTGGCGATCACGCTCGACATGGTGGCGCCGGGTGCCAGCAGCGACCACGACATGACGTTCGTGTTCCCGATCACCATGGTCACCGCCATGGTCTCGCCGAGCGCCCGGCCCAGAGCCAGGATCACCGCGCCCACGATCCCCGGCCGGGCCGCGACCAGCGCCACGCCGATCGCCTCGGACCGCGTGGCGCCGAGCGCCAGCGCCGCCTCGCGCAGCGTCGAGGATGTCGCCAGCAGCACCTCGCGCGAGATCGAGATGATGGTCGGTGCGATCATCACCGCCAGCACCACCACCGCGTTCAACATCCCGATGCCGAAGGGGAAGCCGCGGAAGAGCGGCAGGAACCCCAGATGCGCGATCAGCCACGGTTCGATCCCGGCGCGCAGCCACGGGGCGAGCACGAACAGACCCCACAAGCCGAACACGATGCTCGGCACCGCCGCGAGCAGCTCGGTGAAGAACGCCATCACGTCCCCGAAACGGGGCGATGCCAGCTCGGACATGTACACCGCGGCGCCGAGACAGGGCGGCAGCGCCAGCCCCAGGGCGAGCAGCGACGACATGAGCGTTCCCGCCACGTAGGGCAGGGCGCCGAACCGCTCCGCGACCGGGTCCCAGACGGTGCCGGTGAGGAAGCCCCAGCCGAAGCGATGGATCGCCGGCGACGCCCCGCGCGCGGTCTCGTACACGATGATGGCGACGATGGCGAAGACCAGCGCCGCCGCGGCGCGCAGGACCTCGCGGTACACCACGTCGGCCGTGACGACGCGACGACGCGGCGCGGGCACGGCGAGCGGCGCCACCGTCATCGCGTGATCCCGGCCGTCCGCCGGTGCATGCTCATCGTGGGGACGCCCGCCATCCGCGTGTGATCACTTGCCCCCCTTGCCGCCCACCGACACGCCGGCCAGGGTCTTCTCGTTGGCCGTGACCACCGCGTCGGGCAGCCGGGCGTAGTCGAGCGCGGCGGCCATCTCCTGGCCGTCGTGCATCGCCCAGTGGATGAACTCGACCAGCGCCTTGCCCTTGGCCGGGTCCTTCTGTTCCTGGTAGACGAGCAGGAACGTGAGTCCCGAGATCGGGTACGCGTCGGGCGCCGGCGAATTGGCGATCGGATTGCGGAGATCCTTGGCGAGCATCGGGGCCGCCCCCGCGACCGCCGCGGTGATCGAGGCGAGCGTCGGCTCGACGAAGTTGCCGGCGCGATTCTTCACCTGCGCGTACGGCAGCTGGTTCTGCTTGGCGTAGGCCAGCTCGACATAGCCCATGGCACCCGGAGTCTGGTGCACCAGCCCGGCGACCCCTTCGTTGCCCTTGCCACCCACTCCGGTCGGCCAGCTCACCGCCGTGCCGGCGCCCACCAGCTGCTTCCATTCGCCACTCACCAGCGACAGGTAGGTGGTGAAGATGTTGGTGGTGCCGCTGCCGTCGGAGCGATGCACCACCAGGATCGGCGCGGCCGGCATGGTGAGCCCGGGATTCGCGGCGGCGATGCGCTTGTCGTTCCAGGTGGTGATCTTGCCCATGTAGATCCCGGCGACGAGATCGGACGTCAGCTTCAGCGTGCCCTCGAATCCGGGCAGGTTGTAGGCGAGCACCACGGCGCCCGCCACGGTCGGGATGTGGACGATCTTGCGTGGCATGTCCTTGAGCTGCTGGTCCGTCAACGCCGCGTCGCTGGCGCCGAAGTCCACGGTCCCGGCCCTGACCTGCTGGATGCCGCCACCACTGCCGATCGACTGGTAGTTGATCTCGACTCCGGTCTTCTGCTTGTAGGCGTCGAACCACTTCGAGTAGATCGGATACGGAAACGTGGCGCCGGCGCCGGTGAGATTCTGCGCCGAGGCGCCGGCCACCACGGTGGCCGACACGAGCAGCGTGGCGATGCCGGCGCGGTGGATCAGCGTGCGGGTCTTCATGTGCGTCGTCCTCCTCGTCTCAGGACTGGGGTTTGGCAAACAGGTAGTAGAAGGTGACGCGGGCCTGCAGCTCGTTCGACTTGGGCACCACGCCGGTGCCCTTCGACACGTACTGCATGGCCTCGAGGTTGGGCATCAGGTGGACGTCCTTGTAGACCTGCCAGTCGACACCCGCGATGTAGAGATTCGAGTCCACCCGGTTGGTCACCCGCTTGTCGGGCTTCCACAGGTCGTATCGGGCGAACACGCCGAGCTTCTCGGTCGGCATCGCGCGCACAAACACCGACAGCGCGATCGGCTCCTGGTTCGGCGCCCCGCCTTTGTGCTGCACGCGGTCGTACCACTCGAAACCGATCGCGGTGTGCTTGGGCAGACCATAGCCAGCGAAAATCTTGTACGTGGACCGGTCGTTGCCACCCGAGGCGCCCTCCCAGTCGGCGTAGGGCTCGACGTGGAGGTCCCCGAACACGATCGGAACGGCGAAGTATCCCCGCTTGTAGCGGTTGTCCTCGGGCTTCTGCCCCGTGCCGTCACCCACCATGAGCCGGTAGCCGAAGTGCTGGTTGGAGTCCGCGAAGCCGTCGAGCGCGAGACCGAGATCGGACGCCGGTGCGAGACCGCGGAAGTCGCCCACCGTCTTCTCGATCGCCCGGTACCCCCACCACGTTTCGTCGTCGTCGAAGGTCGGGGTGTTCATCATCCCGATGGTCAGGTCCGCGCCCGGATACACCGCTCGCAGCTTGAGGTAGGCGTTCTTCACGAACGATCCGAGCTTGCCGTCGGTGGTGAGCGACTTGCCGTCCACCTCGAGCCGGAAGCGCGTGGACACCCTCACGCTGAGATCGTTGTCGAGCTGGAAGTAGACACGGCGGATCTGGACGCCGTTCAGGTCCTTGCCGATCAGCTTGTTGCTGTTGCTGTCGATGTTGACCTTCGCGGTGTCCGAGCCACCCGAGTTGTAGCCGTGGTCGGGATCCCCGTCGAGGTTGTAGTACACGTCGCCGAACGCGAGACCGCTGATCCTGCCACGTGGATAGTCCGGCGGCGTGGACACCACCTGTGGCTGCTGCGCCGCGCCGGGGCGCG
>JBIOKD010000033.1:0-16601 GCA_044451485.1 Candidatus Eiseniibacteriota bacterium
CCGGATACTCGTTGAGGATGACGAGGTCGGCGCTCAAGCCCTTCAAACGCCAGTACTCCTGCGCGCGCAGCACCTGTTGCACCAGGGACAGATCGTCCCCCTGGAGCACTCGCGCAATCAGGATCGGGAGATCCCCGGAGAGGCCATGCGACCACAGCCCGGACTGTCCGAGGACGTTGTGCGCGAAGATCCCGGCATCGCCACGCAGCGAGGCGTCGGTCCAGAGCACGCGCGAGGCGAGGCGTTCGTACAGCTGGGCCTCGTCGGTCGAGATGCCCAGATGACGCAGACGCATCTGGGTCTGAGTGGCGGCGAGGGCGAACGCCCGGGCGGCCGAGGCGGAATCGTCGTACTTCTCCGCCAGCGCGATCGCCGCGGCGCGGCTGGTGGACACGCCGGTCGCGAATGCCAGACGCACCTGGCCCCCCGGGGCGATCCGGACGCGGCGGCGCAGACTCATGACCGGATCGAGCACGGCTCCGGTGGTGCCCGAGAGGGCGCGGCCGTCGAGTGACACGGGGTTCTCGGAGGTGCGGCCACGGCCCAGGAAGCGGCTGCGGTCGGTCTCCCACTCGATGGCGCCGTGCACGCCGTCCTCGGCGCTCAGGACGTGAACCGCCCACGGCGTCAGCTCGTCGGGTGAGCGCGGCCGGCGTCCGCACAGCAGGGCGGTGCATTCGGGACGATACTCGGTCTCGAGGAACAGCTTGAGGAACGCCGGGTGGGCGACGTCATCGGCATGGGGGGCGAGCACGACCTCGACCATGCTGGTCACCTCGATCTCGCGCAGCAGATCGGTGTGATTGATGAGCGTGATGCGCCGCACCTCGACGTCGTCCTCGGGCGAGACCGTGATCTCGAGACGGGTCTCGATGCCGTCGTCGGTTCGTTCGAACAGGGCCTCGTCGGCGCGGAAGGTCACACGATAGCGCTCGGCCTCGCGGCAGATCGGCTGGTGCGCCGCCGACCACAACAGACCGCTGCGCACGTCGCGGAGATAGATGAACTGGCTGCCTGGGTCGCAGGTGGGATCGTCGCGCTGCCGCGTGACCGCTCGCCCCCGCCAGGTGCTGGCGCCGCCTCCGGCGTTGGTGACGATCGCGGTGTACTGTCCGTTCGACAGGAAATGGGCGCTCGGGTAGTGGGTGTGCGGCGAGCGGAAGCGGCGTGGCGAGGCCGGCGGCACCACGGGCTCGACGCGCGTGGACTCGGCGGGGCGCGGGCGGATGACCGGCACGAAGCGCGGCACCCGCTCCTGGAGCAACGGCTCGGTGGCCTGCACGCGCGGATCGGAATGGAAGCGACGCACCATCGGGGCGCCGAGCACGGCGTTGGCCATGGCGACCAGGCTCATGCCCTGGTGATGGGCGAAGAAGGCCCGGACGCCGTGGACGCGGGACGGGTCGGGCGCCGGGCCGTCGTCGGGAGCGGTGCTCTTGCGCGGGGTGTAGTCGAGCGCCTCGTCGAACCCGTACCGACCGACCGCGCCCTCCCGCGCCAGCCGGCGGAAATTCGCGGCCGCCGCGGTGGGATCGACCAGGGCCGCCAGCGCGGTCGCATAGGGCGCGATCACCAGGTCCTCGGCCAGTCCGCGCTTGAGCCCGAGACCGGGCACGCCGAACGCCTTGTACTGGTAGGTGCCATGCGGGTCCATCACGTTGTAGGCGGATTCCGAAATGCCCCAGGGCACGTGGTGGCGCTGGCCATATTGAATCTGCGCGCGAACCACCGCCCGGCACGTGTTCTCGAGCAGGGTCTCGGGGTGGCTGCGCAACATCAGGAGAGGCATCAGGTACTCGAACATCGAGCCACTCCACGACACCAGCGTGGTGCAGCCCTCGACGCTCACCAGCGCGCGCGACAGCCGGAACCAGTGTTCCTGCGGCACCTCGTCACGGGCGATCGCGATGAAGCTCGCGAGCCGGGCCTCGGACGCGAGCAGATCGTAATAGGACGCGTCGAGACGCCCCGGCCCCCCGGCGTCGGCGAGCCGGAAGCCGATCGAGAACACTCCGCGGGCGCGATCGTAGAGAAACTTCCATTCCATGGAATCGGCGAGCGCGTCGCAGCGCCGTGCGAGGTCGAGGAGCCGGTCGCGCAGCGCATCAGGTCGGGCGGTGAGCTCGGGCAGGCGGACGAGAGCCTGGTCGAGCAGGGCGCCCCACTCGGCGACATCCTCGGCCTGAGGACCATGGGGCGCGGCGGTTGCCACCACCTCGAGCGCGACGCGCAGGCCGGCAAGGTGCACGATGGCCGCGAGCCGCGCGCTCTCCGGCTCGCCGGCGGCGAGGGTCGCGCGCAAAGCATCGAGTTCCCTCTGCGCGACGCCGCAACGCGACCGCAGCGGCGTCGCCGCGTGCGCACGCTGCCCGAGTGCCTCCAGTGCTTCGGCGAGCACGCCCGCGGTATCGAGTGCGCCCGCGCGCGCCCGGGCCTCGTCCTCCTCGCCCGACCCACCCTCTTCGGGCGCGCCGAGCTCGCGCAGTCCGGCGGCCAGCGTCATCAGCGTGCCTGCCAGGTTGCCGCTGTCCACCGTCGAGACGTAGCGCGGCAGCAGCGGAGCCAGGGTCGCGGTGTCGTACCAGTTGAGCAGGTGCCCCTCGTGGCGCTCGAGGGCTTCGACGGTCCCGAGTGTGGCTTCGATCCGTTCCGCGAGCCGCTCGGTGTCGAGGTAGCCCAGGTCGTGGGCGGCGAGCGTGGAGAGCAGCCCCATGCCGATGTTGGTGGGCGAGGTGCGATGCGCGACCCGCAGCTCCGGGTCCTCCTGCGCGTTGTCCGGCGGCAGCCCGTGGTCCCCGGCGGTGACGAATCGCTCGAAGTAGTGCCAGGTGCGGCGTGCGACACGACGCAGATGGGCGACGTCCTCGGCACCCAGCGCCAGACGCCGGGGAACCACCGGCCGGCTCAGCCACCACGCGACCACCGGCGAGGCCAGCCATGCGACCAGGAACGGGAGCGCCACCGGCAGCGCGCTGGCCCGCAACGGGAGCACTCCGAACAGCACCACCAGCGCGGCCGCGGGGCCGGCCCACATCTCGACCACGAACACCCGCGGACCTTGGCTCGAGAGCAGCCCGGCCGAGCGCGCCGCGGTGGTCGCGGCGGTCTCCCATTCGAGCATCCGACGCTGGGTGATCACCATCCGCACGAGGGTCAGCACGATGGCGTGCACCATCTCCCAGGCGTGGCTGGCGAGCAGCATGATCTGGAGGAGGACCTGCGCGCCGGCGGTCTCGAACTCCGCCCACACGTCGTGCAGGAACACGCCGAATGGCTGTTGTGGGCGCGGACCGCCGGCCACCCGCACCAACGGCGGGATGAGCGGGAAGCCGAGCACGGCGAGCGCGGCCAGCGTCCAGGCGAGCGGCGAACCCGGGAGCCAGGTCCACGCCGAGGCCAGCATCACGACCAGCGCCGGCGCCACCAGGCTGCGGCGCAGGTTGTCGAGGATCTTCCAGCGGCTGATGAGCGGCAGCCGATTGCGCTCGAGGCCGTGCCGCCCCGGCACCCACGGCGACAGACAGAACAGGATCTGCCAATCCCCGCGCACCCAGCGGTGCTGGCGCCGCGCGTGGGCGAGCACGCTCGACGGGAAGTCGTCCACGACCTCGACATCCGACACCAGCGCGCAACGCGCGAACAGACCTTCGAACAGGTCGTGCGAGAGCACCGCATTCTCCGCCACCCGACCCTCGAGTGCGGCCGCGAAGGCATCCACGTCGTAGAGCCCCTTGCCGGTGAAGCTTCCTTCGCCGAAGAGGTCCTGGTAGGTGTCGGAAACCGCGGTGGTGTAGGGATCGACACCGGTGTGACCGGAGTAGGCGCGCGCGAACAGCGATCCGGCGGAGCTCGACAGCGTGACGTTGACGCGCGGCTGGAGGATCCCGTAGCCCTCCACGACCCGCCCGAGTCTCGGATCGAACTGCGGGCGATTGAGCGGATGCTCGATGATGCCGATCAACTGTCGCGCCGCGTCGCGCGGCAGGCGGGTGTCGCTGTCGAGCGTGATGCAGTATCGGACCGGCGACAGGTGGTCGAGGCGGCCCACCTGCACCGAGAAGCTGGTGTCGAGGGCGCCCCGCAACAGCCGATTGAACTCCTCGATCTTGCCGCGTTTGCGCTCCCATCCCATCCACACGCCCTCGGTGGCGTTCCAGCGGCGGGCGCGGTGGAACAGGAAGAAGCGGTCGCCGGTGTCGGGGGCGTAACGCGCGTTGAGCGCCTCGATCCCCGCCACCGCGGACGCCAGCACCGCGTCCTCGCCGGGCAGGGTCTCGGTGGCGGCATCGGGGAAGTCGGTGAGCAACGCGAAGTGGATGTGCGGATCGCGGTTGCCCAGGGCGTGGACCTCGAGGTGCTCCACCAGCGCTCGAGCGCCCTCGACGGAGGAGACGAGGCTCGGCACGATCACCATGGTGCGCGCCGGCTCGGGGACACCGTTGCGCAGGTCGAGTCGCGGCATCAGCAACGGTCGCGTGATCCGGTGGACGACGCGATGCATGAACGCCACCGCGAGCTCGGTGGCGGGGATGAGCGCGACGCATCCGACTCCGATCCACACGGATTGCGGCGCCGAAGCCGCACGCGCCACCGCCACCGCGGCGGCCACCCCGAGTCCGGTGAGCAACGCGATCGAGCCGAGGTAGAAGGGGGTGGCGTGCTCGAGGAGCAGGCGGTTCAGGCGCTGTCGCGGTGGCGGGTGGTGCGCCACGTCGCGCTCGAGCTCGCGGCGCCCGTTTCCGATCAGGTGATAGCCGACGTGCGCGAACCTCGAGTCGACACCCGAGGTCTCCGCCGCCTGACGTGCGCTCTCGATGGCCCGAAGGGCCACCCGCACCTGGGCCTCGCCGGTCGGATCGGCCAGCGCCTCGACCGCGTGGCGGTAGCGATCTCGGCTGGTGAATTCCATGCGGCCGTAGACACCCGAGGGGTCACGCTGGAGGATGCGCTCGATCAGGCTGACGCCTTCGATGTACTCGTTCCAGTCGATGGTGGCGCACAGCCGAAGACTGGTGATGGAGTTCCCCATGGACAGGTGGTTCATCGCCTGGCGTTGATGCTCGGCGCGAACCGCGTCCTCGACCGTGGCGTTTGCGGCGTCCAGCCGCTCCTCCAGCTGCCGGCGCAGCCGGACCGCGCCGGCGCCGTACTCGCGCATGCGCTGGAGCAGCCGATCCACGAACGCGACGTGGAGCACGTCGGGCAGCGGTGGCGGCGGTCCGTCGGTACGTGAGCTCTCGAATCCGGCGAAGCAGCGATCCGCCGCGATGCGGCCGGCGCGGCTCTCGATCAGCTCCTCGGTGAGTCGGCGCAGGTGCTCGATCAGGGCGAGCTTGAGCATGCTGGGCCACGCCCAGAGCTCGCCGATGCTGAGCGGGGCGACGGTCTGGTAGGCGTAGACGAACCGCTCCAGGCGCTTGGCATCGAGACGCGCGTCGCTGTAGCGCAGGAGTTCGACGGCCATGGCGTAGACACGCGCCGTGCCGGCACGGTCGCGGGTGGCGAGCTTGGGGAGCTCGCGATAGAAGCGGGTCGGGAGATGTTGGCGGATCTCGCGCAGCTCGGCTTCCACCAGGTGGAAGTTGTCGAGCAGCCACTCGGCGGCGGGCGCGATCGACTCACCACGCCGGACATCGCCGGCAAGGAGGCGATAGCCGTGGCGGAGCACGCGGGTGTCGTCGGAGAGGCGGCGCAGCAGCCGCGGCGGGCCGCGGCGCGGATTGCGGGCGAGCGTGAATTCCGCGGCCAACGCCCGGGCGCGCTCCTCGAGACGCTCGACGCCCAGGAGCTCACCATGGAGGGGGCTCGAGTCGAGGCCGATCGGCCTCGGGCGCGCTCCGCCCGCCGGGCCCGGGGTGCTGCGCGAAGGCGGGTGACGGGCGATGGTCAATGACCGACCATCCTTCCGGATCGGACCGCAGGAGAGTCCGCAGCCGCGATCGATACGATGGAAGCATCCTAGCAGGCTTTGACGCGAGGGTCGCGCGGCCGGCCGCGTCGCGGACCCCGCTTGTGGCCGCCGGCCGCAAGTCCTAGCCTTGATGACAGACCGACCCGGGCTGCTCGACACGCGCTTCTCCGTACCTGTCGAGTCTGTAGAGGAGGGTCAGGCCATGTCGTGCGTAAGGAGTCTCCGCGAGCACCTGGACCAGCACCACATCCGGTACGTGATCATCAGTCATTCGCAGGCCTTCACCGCCCAGGAGATCGCCGCCAGCATGCACATACCCGGGTGCGAAATGGCGAAGACGGTGGTCGTCAAGACCGATCGCGGGTTGGCGTTGGTGGTGGTACGCGCCCAGGATCATCTGGATCTCACGCGGGTCGGTTATGCGCTGGGCGGTCGCGCCAAGCTGGCCGGCGAGGACGAGCTGGCGATCGCGTTCCCCGATTGCGAGCTGGGAGCGATGCCCCCGATCGGCACCCTGTACAAGCTGCCGACGCTGGTGGACGAGGAGATCGCGAAGGATCGCGAAATCGTCTTCAACGCCGGTACGCATACCGATGCCATGCGGGTGTGGTACGAGGAATACGCGGAGCTGGTGAGACCGAAGGTGCTGCCGCTCGCGTTTCGGCCGGGGCACATGCTGGTGTAGCGACTACGGGGACGTGGGTGGACCGCTCGAGGAATCCCGAATGTTCACCCACGCCATCTGTCGCGAGCCCGGTCTCGACTTCGCCGCGGGGATCACCACCTCAGGTCTGGGAAGACCCGCCCTCGGGAAGATGCTCGAGCAGCACCGGGCGTACGTCGGAGCGCTTCGGGGTCTCGGCCTCGAGGTCGAGGTGCTCGCCCCCCTGCCGGGATTCCCCGACGCGCACTTCGTGGAGGACGCGGCGATCGTGACGCCCGAGGTGGCGGTCGTCACGCGGCCGGGCGCCCCGCCGCGCCGGGGTGAGGAGGAGGCCATGGCCCCCGTCCTCGCCCGGCACCGCCCTCTGGAGCGCATCACCGCACCGGGCACGCTCGAGGGTGGCGACGTGCTGATCGTGGGGCGCCGCGTGCTCGTGGGCACCGGGGGACGCTCCAGCGCCGACGGCGCGGCGCAGTTGGATCGCATCCTCGAGCCGTTCGGCTATGTCACGATCCCGGTGCCCATGGCGGCCGGACTGCACCTCAAGTCGGACGTCAACAGCCTGGGCGACGACGTCCTTCTCGTGACCATCGAGTACGCGAGCCGTGGGGAGCTGGCGTGCTTCCGCAAGCTCGTCGTGCCGGCGGGGGAGGGCTACGCGGCGAACACCCTGTGGATCAACGGCACGCTTCTGCATCCGGCGGGATTCCCGGAGACGCGCGCGAAGCTGGACGCGCTCGGCATGCCGATCCTCGAGCTGGACACCTCCGAGAGCCGGAAGATGGACGGCAGCCTGACTTGCCTGTCGCTGAGGTTCTGACGGCCCGTCCCGCAACGCTTGACGTCGGATCGGAGTCTCCACTAGCGTAGCGGCACAATCACACGGCGATGGAGTTCGCCACGAACCGCTCGCAGGGACGCGGGCTGATGACTCCTGACCTCTGCCCGCAGAGGCTCGGAGTCTTTTTTCTTGCTCCGGTCGCGGCGGGAGGGGCAGGGCGGCACTACGCGACGGAGGTCGACCATCTCACGCCTCGCAGCGTTTCTCTGGATCTCGCTTGGCGCCGTGCTGGGCGCCAACACCCGCTATCTCGTCAATCGCGTCATGGCGCAGTGGCTCGGCACCGCGTTCCCGTACGGCACGTTCGTGGTGAACGTGTTCGGCTGTCTCGCGATCGGTGTCATCGCCACGATGATCACCGGGCGGCTGATCGACCGCCCGGAGGTCATTCGGCTGGTGCTGATCGTCGGCTTCCTCGGATCGCTCACCACGTTCTCCTCGTTTGCCTACGAGACCCACACCCTGTTCCAGGACGGCGCCTGGGTGCGGGCGCTCGCCAACATCGTCCTGAGCGTGTTCGGCGGTCTGGTGGGCGTGCGTCTCGGCATGCTCCTCACGCCCGGGCTGGGGGCATTCCTGTGAAGCTCGAGGGCGAGCAGGTACTGCTGCGTCTGCACCTGAGCAACTTCGCGAAGTGGCACACCGGGCCGCTCTACGAGGCACTGGTCGGTCGGGCGCGCAAGGAGCATCTGGCCGGAGCCACCGTGCTCTCGGGCATGTACGGTTTCGTGGAGCGGGGTCGCTTCCTCGGGGAACGTCTCCGTGCCCTCCAGGTCGAGCGACCGGTCGTGGTCGAGATCGTGGACCGGGAGGAGGCGTTGCAGCGCTTCCTGGACGGGATCGAGCCCATGCTCGCGGGTCAGGCGGTCCTGGTGACGATGGAACGCGCGCAGGTGGTGCACTATCGCAGTGGTGGGAAGGGGGCCGCGTCGTGATGCGAACGAGTCAGGGCACGTTGCTGCGGATCTTCATCGGCGACTCCGACCGCCACCAGGGTCAGCCGCTCTACAAGGTGCTGGTCCAGCGGGCCCACGCGATGGGGTTGTCGGGCGCCACGGTGCTGCACGGCCCGCTCGGCTTCGGGCGGCACTCGCGCATGCACACCGCCAAGCTGGCCGAGCTGTCGAGCGACCTGCCGGTGGTGATCGAGCTGGTCGACACCGACGAGAACATCCAGCGGTTCATGAAGGAGGTCGATGTCCTCGTCGAGGAAGGGCTCGTGACGCTGGAGGCGGTGAAGATCGTCCACTACGGAGAGTGATGCCCGGCTCGGGCCGGAACGGGCATGCGCGTCCCCGCCGCTGACGGCGTCGTGAACCAGTGTCGTGTGCGGTTGCAGAACGCGCACACCGACAGCATGACCGGCACTTCGACCAGCACGCCGACCACGGTGGCGAGCGCGGCGCCCGAGCCGGGTCCGAACAGGGTGATGGCCACCGCCACCGCCAGCTCGAAGAAGTTGCTGGCGCCGATCAAGGCGCCGGGGGCGGCGACGTCGTGCGGAACACGGAACACCCGCATCAGTCCGTAGGCGAGCGCGGAGTTGAAGTACACCTGGATCAGGATCGGCACCGCGATCAACACGACGTGGAACCAGCGTCCCGTGATGTTGTCCGCCTGGAATGCGAAGATCAGGACCAGGGTCGCCAGCAGTGCGAGTGTCGTGATCGGGTGGAAGAACGGCAGGAACACGCGCTCGAACCAATCGCGCCCCCGGATACGCATGAGCACGACGCGGCTGACGCTGCCGAGCGCGAGTGGGATCACGATGAACGCGACCACGCTGTCGAGCAGCACCCGAAACGGCACGGTGAGGGCGCTCGCCCCGGCCACCAGCAGCGAGACGATGGGCGCGAACAGCAACAGCATGATGAGATCGTTGAGCGAGACCTGCACGAGCGTGTAGGCGGGGTCGCCATCGGTGAGATACGACCAGACGAACACCATGGCGGTGCAGGGGGCTGCGGCCAGGATGATGACACCGGCCACGTATTGATCGGCCAACGCCGGTCCGATCCACGGCAGGAAGAGGTGCTTGAAGAAGATCCAGCCGAGCAGCGCCATCGAGAAGGGCTTGACTAGCCAGTTCACGAATAGCGTGATCAGGATCCCACCCGGGCGTCTGCGCACCC
The DNA here is from genome assembly GCA_044451485.1 of Candidatus Eiseniibacteriota bacterium. Classification (GTDB taxonomy): domain Bacteria; phylum Eisenbacteria; class RBG-16-71-46; order RBG-16-71-46; family RBG-16-71-46; genus JBIOKD01. The sequence continues at coordinate 9,549 of JBIOKD010000033.1, forward strand.
CGAGGATGCTCGAGAAATCGATCTTGAGCATCATCGGGTAGATCATCAGCCAGATGAGCACCGCGATGGGGAGGTTGATCTGGCTGTCGCGGCCGAACTCGATTCCGCGCAACGTGGCGGTCAGCCCCGGCAGCATCTTACCGACGAGCACTCCCACCACCATGCAGAGCGCCACCCAAAGACTCAGGTACCGCTCGAATGGGTTGAGGCGTTTCGGAGTCGAATCCGGCTCAGCCATCGCGGTCGACACGGGCGGGATCCGGATGGGTCACGCTCGCGATCAGCTCGCGAACGAGGTCCTCGATGTGATCGCGGACCGCGCGAAACCCCTGGTCGTCGAGGTGCTTGGGGTCCGGGAGGTCCCAGTCGACCCGCCGGATCGCGGGCAGATTGGGGCAGGCGTCGCCGCAACCCATGGTCACGATCGCGTCCCATGTCACCTTCGGGAGATCGTCCAGCCCCTTCGAGTGCTGTGTCGCGAGGTCGATGTCCCTTTCCTTCATGAACTGGACCGCGCGTGGATTCACCCGACCGGAGGGACGGGAGCCCGCGCTGTAGGCGTGGACCCGGTCGTGTCCCAGGGCGCGCGCGAAAGCTTCCGCCATCTGCGAGCGGTTGGAGTTCTCGACGCACACGAACAGCAGGTTCGGATGTCTCTCAGACACGGGCCCGCTCCTTTCGCTTCCGGTGCCGACGCATCGGCCGCCCGGGCATGGGCACCCTGGCCGCGGGGAGGGAACAGAGCTCCGTCAGCGGGATCGTCTTGATCTCGCGAAGACGCCTGCGATCCGCGATCACCGCCGGATCGCGGTCGAGCGGGCCGCGAAGGAGATCGAGAACCGCCCGGGCGTGGGGGTTGCGCGGATCGGCGGTCAGTGCGTACTCGATCCACTTCCCTTCGCGCCGGTCCTCGACCAGACCCGCGATCCTGAGGGTGGTCAGATGCTTCGACACGGTGGATGGAGCGAGACCCAGCACCGCCTGCACCTGGCACACACACAGGCCGCCGAGCTCGAGCAGCTTGAGGATGCGTGTCCGGGTGGGATCGGCGACCGCCTTGGTCGCCAGTTCGAAGTCGCGCACGAGGGGCCTCCTCCATTCATTTCGACATATGGCGAAATGTAGGAGCATGGACGCGCCGCGTCAAGTGTCCGTCGGAAGACCGCGGGCGCGGCATCCACGCCAGGGCGTCCCGGCGTCGCGATGCGGGTGCGGCTCGGGCCGTGACGACCCGGCCGGCTCAGTCCACGTCGGCCCAGACCGGGAGGGGCTGGCGAATGGTGCCCAGCGCGAAGCTCGCCGACAGCCCGCCGCCGAAGCCGATCAGACCGAACTTGCGTCCGACGGTCAGCTCAGCCGGGTTGAGCGCGAGGGCCAGCGGGATCGAGGCGCTGGTGGTGTTTCCGAATCGTCCGCCGGCGTCGAGCACCCGTCCACGGAAGCCGTGGGTCTCCCACATCTTCACGATCGACGCGTTCAGGCTGAGATTGGCCTCGTGCAGACACACCAGATCGAGATCCGCGAACCGCCACCCGGCCTTGGCCAGCGCCGCCTCCATCGCCGGTCCGCCGGTGAAGGGCACCAGGACGTTGCGCACCGCGGCGCCGTCCATCGCCAGCCGGTGCCGTCCCTTCTCGATCTCCTGCTGCGGCGGTGACGGTCGTCGTGAACCACCGGCGGGGGTCAGGATGATGTCCGCACGTCCGCCGTCGAGCCAGCTCCAGAACTGGGCGGGAGCGAACCAGTCCTCGGTCTCGGGCACCGCGACGCACAGGGCGGCGGTGCCGGCGTCGCCCAGCACGGTGGCGAAGCCGCGGTCGCGCCAGTTGATCGTGGCGCTCATCCGGTCGGCGCCCACCAGCAGGATGCGTCGGGCCATGCCGGAGCGGATCAGCGAGTAGCAGAGCATCAGCGAGGTCACCCAGCTGCTGCACGCCAGCGACACATCGGCGCCCTTGATCTCGCGTGGCACCGGTCCCGACCAGACCGGGATGCCCAGCTCGTGCTGGAGCAGCGCGGCGTCCGGCGGGCTGTAGAGGTAGGAGGGCGTGACGCTGGCGACGATGATCGCGTCGATGTCCGCCGGGTTCGCGCCGCTCTTCTCGAACAGCAGACGGGCGGCCCGTGTCGCGAGGTCGATGGTGCCCTCGCAGTCGTTGCTGAAGCGCCGCTCCGTGAAGCCGATGAACCGGCGCACCCAGCGATCGCTGGTCTCGAAGAGCTTGGACTCCTCGGGACTCAGCGCGACGTCGCCGGCGGCGCGTGTCCGCATGCGTTCGAGACGCAACCGCGCCGCCACGCGGGCATTGCTCCAGACGTGATCCGGCGCGTGGGCCGAGATCCCTTCGAGGCGCATGCCGTGCAACACTGAACTCAAGCACGCCCTCCCCGTAGAGGATTCAACAACTCGGGGTGATCGATTGCTGCAGCCCAAACATATCGCGCGGCGGGTGTCGCGTTCAACTGGCGGTCCGGCCTATTCAGCGGTGGCCTTCGCGGGGTGCCAGAGCTGGTAGCCGGCGGGGACCACCCACGTGGTCGCCGGAAGCGTGCCGCCCCTGACCGCCACCGCCACCCACGAGAACTCGCCCTCCTGGCTCGGGGTCTTGAATCGCAGACGCCCGCCGAGCGGCAACCCGTCCACGACCCGTCCCTGGAGCACGACCTTGGTGAGCGCGCGACCGACCGGGTCCATGATCGTGGCCAGGAGCACCTTCTCGACCTCGGGGCCGAAGTCCGGGACCACGATCGAACGGGCGATCCAGCGTTCGTGACGGATGTAGGGCTCGGCAGTGAGCACCCACTGCGAGCACGGATAGCCGGCGATCATGGTGTCCCGACCGGAGGCCTGCATGTGAACCGATTCGCTGAGCGCCGCGACGACCTTGGACCACTCCTCCTTCATCTCGGGAGTCGCGCTCTGGATGAGCGCCTGGTTGCGTTCCTTGCGCATCGCGTCGGCGATGCTGTCCGCCTGGGGGCGCGGACCCTCCCAATAGCGCTTCCGGGCGTGGTCGATCAGCGCGATACGGTCCCCGGGCTTGTCGTAGACGATCTCGTAGCCGTTGGGGGTGGTGGTCCGCATCCGACGGTTCGTGTAGTAGCTCGCGCGGGTCAGAGTGTCGCCGTTGGCGAGCCGGTAGTGGCCGATCACCGTGATGTCCGCCGCGGCGGGCCAGGCGAGCAGAAGCAACGGCAGGACGGACAGCCCGACGGCGAGTCCGTGGAGGCGGCGTGGCATGCGTGTCTCCTTTCGTCCCTCGTGACGGATCGGAATGCACGAAAACTAGCACAGCCACCGCCGTGGGACGAAAGACGGGTGCGGCACATGGCGGCCCGGGCGGTCCGGTGACCGTGCCGTGGTTCGGGTGGGGTAGTCTGGAGGGCGAGCCATGGCCATGACCGAGCCCATTTCCATCGAGAAGATCCGCGCCGCGCGCGAGCGTATCGCGGGAGCGGTGGTGCGCACGCCGCTGGTGCGACTGAACGCGCCCGACGCCGCGGCCGAGATCTGGCTCAAGCTCGAGAACCTGCAGCCGATCGGCTCGTTCAAGCTGCGTGGCGCGAGCCATGCCATGGCGCTCGCGTCACCCGAGGAGCTCGCGCGCGGGGTCTGGACGGCGAGCGCGGGCAACATGGCACAGGGCGTGGCCTGGCAGGCGAGGAAGCTCGGCGTGCGCTGCACGGTGGTGGCGCCGGATCACGCTCCGGCGACCAAGATCGCGGCGATCGAGCGGCTCGGGGCATCGGTGGTGAAGATCCCGTTCACCGAGTGGTTCCAGATCCTCGAGACGCGGCGTCATCCGGGCATGGAGGGGCTCTTCATCCACCCGGTGAGCGATCCGGCGGTGATCGCCGGCAACGGCACCATCGGGCTCGAGATCCTCGAGGATCTCCCCGACGCGGACGTGATCGTGGTGCCGTACGGTGGTGGGGGGCTGAGCTGTGGCATCGCCTGCGCGGTCCGCTCACTCCGCCCCGCGACCCGCGTGTTCGCCTGCGAGGTCGAGACCGCGGCGCCGCTGGCCGCGTCGCTCGCCGCCGGTGCTCCCACGCGGGTGACCTACACGCCGAGCTTCGTCGACGGCATGGGCGGACCGTTCGTGCTCGCCGACATGTGGCCGCTCGCGAGCCAGCTGCTCGCGGGCTCGCTGGTGGTGTCACTCGCCCAGGTGGCGGCGGCGCTGCGTCTGCTCGCCGAGCGCCAGCGGGTGATCGCCGAGGGCGCCGGCGCCGCGCCGGTCGCCGCGGCACTCGCGGGAAAAGCGGGAGGCGGCAAGGTCGTCGCGGTGATCTCGGGTGGCAACATCGACACGGCGCGGCTCATCCGCATCCTCGAGGGGGAGGTGCCGGCATGACGCTCGGGGCGCCGCCTCGGGCCGTGTGTCGGAGCCAGCCACCGCCGGGCCGATCGGTCCGTTCACCGACGGATGGCGCCGGATCCACTCCCGCCGGCCACCGCCACGATGCGCGCCCGGGTGTACGCCAGACGCGGATCCCCGGGATAGGCGGGGATCGCGGCGTCGAGATCGTCCACCGCGAGTTTCGCGTTGCCGCTGTCGAACAGCGCGCGGGCGAGCTCCAGATGCGCCACCGGACCCTGACCGAAGTTCACCGCGAATCCGTCGACGGTGGTGGCGACCAGGTCGAAGTCGCGATACGCCATCGACCAGCGGGGCACGAACGCCACCGAGTCGAGCTGCGGTCGGAGAGCGCGCAGCCCGCGTCCCTCGTCGAGGACCGAGATCAACAGGTTCGGAATGCCGGATCCCGGCTCGGCGATACTACGCCCGGTCGTGATGTCGACCAGGGTGCTCGCCTCGGGCGGGGTGAGGAACACCAGACGCGCGTGGCGGCCCTGGATCGAGGGATCGATCGTGTCGACGACGTGACGCGCCAGCTCGCCCTTGCGCAGCACCGGATCGACGGGCAGCTCGGTTCCGGGTGTCATCGCAGACCAGCGACGTTCGTTGACGCGTTCGGTGAGACCGGCGTGGGTCAGAATCAGAACCGCCGCCAGCGCCCAGCCGACGCGGCGCGCCACGGGCGCCCGCCATCGCGCGCCCGCCCAGTCGAACAGCGCGTCGCACGATCGCCCGATCGCCAGCGTCATGCCGGGGAGCGCGGGATAGAGGTAGTGCAGATAGCTGTGGTGGAGATAGGCGAGCACCGGCACCAGCGCCAGCACGAACCACGCGAAGCCCGCCACGACCAGCACCGGATCGCGCCACGCCGCGGCCGCCAGCGTCACCAGACCGGCCACGATCCAGATCGCATGCCGCCACGCCGTGTCGGACACGCGCCCGGTCAGATCGGGCGTGGCATCGCCCAGGTTTCCCATCCACGAGACGTAGGTCATCAGGTTGTGGAGGAGATTGACGCCGTAACGCGTGGCATAGGCCTCGCCACCCGAGACGGTCATGCTGCCACGCCAGGCGAAGAACACGATCAGATAGACAGCGCTCACGGCGAGCAGTGCCGCGACGCCGGCGACACGCCGCCGCCACGGTGCCACCGGCGCGAGCGGCAGCAGCAGGATCAGCGGCACCAGCAGCACGCTCTCCTTGGAGAGCAGTGCCGCGGCGAACAGCCCGCATGCCGCCAGCACGCGACGCGGGCGGGTCGCGTCGAACGCCAGCAGCGCGAGCAGGGTGAACGCAAGCGCCAGCAGCTCCTCGATACCCACCGCCTGAAGCAATGCGGTGCTGTAGAGACGTGAGACGCTGAAGAGCCCCGCGGCGAGCGTCGCCACCAGCGTGCGCCTGCTCCAACGCCGCGCCAGCAGGAATACCAGCGTGACGTTGAGCGCGTGCACCAGCAGGTTGAAGAGATGATAGCGGAACGGATCGGTGCCGAATCCGCGCAATGCCAGCGCGAAGTAACCCGAACCCGACAGCACCCGCCAGAACGGGACCGGGTAGGGGGCGACGAGTCCACGGGCGCGCTCGAGCGAGATCAGGTCGTCGGGCGCGAAAAAGGCGCCCAAGCAACGCCGATGCGCCCACCACGACAGCGCCACGCACCCGGCAAGCGCGAGCCTTGCCGTCGATGCCGCCTCGGCAGCGCGAGCGGCCGGTGGGGCGGGTCGGTGGGGTGTGGCGCGCGACGATGCCATCGGACGAGCATAGTGCCTCATCGCGCCGGCCGGCGAGCCTGGGGCGCTCTCCAGGACTGGAGTTCCGCGGACGGCGGCCCGCGGCGGAGATGCTAGTGTTCGCGGGTGCCCGACGTGACCCTTCGCATGCTCCTCATCGCATCGTCGGTGGGCCTGCTGCTCACACTTGCGGTGGCCACCTGGTGGTGGGCGCATCCGCCCGACCCGGCCACCGAGCTGCGCGCCCGCGACCACCCGCTGGCTCGACTCGAGCGCGTCGCGGCGCCCGAGCTGGGCGCGCGTGTCGAGCGCTGGCGCATGATCGCCGCGGACGGCGACACAGTGAGCGGGCTGTGGCGCGGGCCGGCGCCCGCGACGACCCGCAATCACCCCTCGGCGACACCCACCGGAGCAGGCGCGATCTCCGCTTCGGGCCAGCCCGCGGCCCCGCCGTCGTGGGTGGTGGTGCTCCTCGGCGGCATCGGCACCGACGATCGCGCCGCGCTGCTGATCCCGGACTCGCTGGCGGTGGGTGTGCTGGCGGTGAGCTGGCCGTGGAAGGGCTCACGCCGGATGGGGCGATGGGAATTCATCGCCCGCTCACCGGCGATTCGCGAGGCGATGCTGCGCGCGCCGGCGGCCATGGCGCGTGGCGTGGCGGCGGCACGCCACGAGGCGCCCGGCGCCCGGGTCGCCCTGCTCGGCGCGAGTCTCGGCGCGCCGCCGACCATCGCGGCGCTCGCGCTCACCCGCCCGGATGCGCTGGTGATCGTGGATGGAGCGGCGGACCTGCGCGCGCTGCTGCGCTCGGAGACCTCGCGGGCGCTGGGTGGCGGCAAGGTGGCGGCGCTGCTCGCGCCCGCCGCCGGAGCGCTGGCGGCGCGTCTCGTCTCATCGCTCGAGCCGGAGCGTCATGGCGCCGAGGCCCATGGGATCCCGACGCTGGTGTTGGACGCGGC
>JBIOKD010000034.1:0-16473 GCA_044451485.1 Candidatus Eiseniibacteriota bacterium
GGTGAACTCTACACCCAGCATGACTCCGCCGGCAGTCCGGACCCATGCTGGCGACTGATGGCCCACGGCCGCCCACCACAGCGCACTCGCCATCGCCCCGCTCCCGCACGCCAGCGTCTCGCCTTCGACGCCGCGCTCGAACGTGCGCATTCCGATCTCGCCGCCACGGGGCTCGACCAGGTCGACGTTGGCGCCCTCGGCCCCGAAGTGGGGATGAGCCCGGAGCGCCGCCCCCCACTCGGCCAGCGGCACACCCGCCAGGCCCTCGACCGCCACCACGAAATGCGGCACCCCGGCGCGCACGAAGCGCCCGGTGAAACTCCGGCCGCACGCCTCGAGGGTGATCGGCTCGGAGGCCCGCGCGATGCGACCGAACGCGAGCGCGATGCCGCCGTCCGGGGCGCGTCGCGCCGCCATCGGCCCCACCGCGGTGCCGAAGCGCACCTCGCCGTCTCGACCGAGCCCGAGATCGAGCGCGAAGCGCGCCAGACAGCGGGCGCCGTTGCCACAGAACTCCGCCGGACCACCGTCGCGGTTCCAGTAACGCATCGCGAAATCGCGCCCGGGATCGCTCTCGAGCAGCAGGACGCCGTCGGCGCCGACCCCCCGGCGCCGGTCACAGACCCGCGCCAGCCACGCCGGCGAGGGCTCGCCCAGGACGCGGTCGCGGTGATCGATCACCACGAAATCGTTGGCGGCGCCGTGCATCTTGACGAACGGGATCCGCATCGCGGTCATGGCCCCTTCCCCGGTCGCACCAGCACCAGGGCGACGTCCTTGACCTCGGCGGCCGGCTCGAGCGGGATCTCGATCTCCTCGCTGGCGGCCTCGACCCCGGGTCGGTAGCGACGATCGCGATCGGCATCACGGAACGCGCGCACTCGCCAGGTGCCACCGGGCAGCTCGAGACGGAACGCCCCCGAGGTCACCAGCTCGACCCGTGGGCGCAGCGTGGTGTCGCTCGCGCAGGTGGCGATCACCAGCGGATCGCCGGGAACACCGGTCAGGGTGTCGAGCACGGTTCCGGTGACGATCGCCGAGGCGCGCGGATTCACTACCCGAAGCTGGAGACCATCGAGCACCGGCTCGGCGCGGGTCAGCGTCAGGGTGGTGTCCACCGGCGCCAGCACGTCGGTGCCGGGCTCGAACGAGCGGTTGGCGTTGAGATCCACGAACGCCCAGAGACGGTAACTCCCCGGCACCGGCAGACCGACCACCCGGAAGTGGCCGTCGACGTCGGCCAGTCCGATGGCGTCGAAATCACGCGCGGTGCTGTCGGGCTTTCGGCCCTTGGCGGCGTCGTAGCACCACAGATACGTCTGCTGCGGCTTGAAGCCGCGCGCCTCGAGCTTGCCCGCCAGCACCCCCGGATCGAGCGTGTCGGCGGTGGTGAACACCACCGCCCGTCCGGCGGTCATGGCGTTGCCGTGCCGATCACGCGCGGTCGGCGACAGGAACACGGTGTACGCCGTGTGCTCGCGCAGCGGCAGTTTCGGAATCAGGGTCAGAGTGCGACCGCTCCAGCGTTGCTGCTCGATCTCGATGCGTGGCACCGTCTCGACCGCGTCGCCGGTCGAGCGCGGCTCCATGCCCTCGCTGAAGGTGAGACTCGGGTGCGCATCGAGCGGCACCCGCGCGGCGCCCGAGTCGGGGCTGGAGCTCACCAGACGCGGCGGCTCGATGTCGGGCGGGCCACCGGTGGGCGGACCCTTCTTGGCGCATCCGTCGAGCAGGACGAGCCCGATGAGTAGCATCGCGCGAGCCACGCGTGGCACGCTCATGCCCTCGGGTGCGCCTGCTCGTACACCTTGCGCAGACGTGTTCCCGGCACGTGGGTGTAGACCTGGGTGCTGGAGAGCGACGCGTGACCGAGCAGCTCCTGGATCGCGCGCAGATCGGCGCCGCGATCGAGCAGGTGGGTCGCGAACGAGTGGCGGAGCGCGTGTGGCGTCACCCCCAGACCGGCGGCGATCTGACCGAGTCGGCGCTTCACCGCCCGCTGCACGGTGCGTCCCGACAGACGCGCGCCGCCACGGCCGATGAACACCGGCTCGTCACCGCGTCCACCGGTGAGTCGATCCTGGCCGGCCAGGTAGCGGTCGAGCGCCGCCAGCGCCCCCTCCCCGACCGGCACGATGCGCTCGCGTCGTCCCTTGCCCCGCACCCGGACCAGCGCGGCGCGACGGTCCAGGTCGCCGCGGTTGACCCCGACCAGCTCGGAGAGCCGGAGCCCGGAGGAGTAGGCCAGCTCGAGCAGCGCGCGATCGCGCCGCGCCGGAGCGTCCGCGCCAGCGATCCGGTCGAGTGCCGCGCCCAGCTCGGGTTCGGGCAGGGTGCGGGGCAGACGACGGGGCCTCTTGGGGAACGCCAGGGTGCGCGCCGGATCGACGGCGATCAGACCACGACGGGTGCAGAAACGCGAGAACGTGCGCCACGCGGCGAGCGCGCGCGCGGCACTCGCGGCGCCGTGACCCGTCCGGTAGAGCCGATGCGTGGCGCGCTCGAGGAGCGCCCGATCCCAGACCGACGCCGGCACCGGACGACCGGCGCCGGCCGCGAGGTCGAGCACCGCGGCGATGTCGCGCCGGTAGGCCGCGAGCGTGTGTGGGGACGCCCGGCGCTGCGCCGCGAGCTCGCTCAGGAACGCCTCGAGGGCCTCACGCACCGACGGATTCCGGGGCGAACTCCATCTTGCACTGGAGACAGCGCAGCATCAGCCCCTTGCGCTTGGATTCCTTCTCGACCAGGAACACCGCGCCACAGTTCGGGCACGGCACCGCGCGCGGCTTGTTCCAGGCCGCGAACTTGCAGTCGGGATAGCGGGTGCAGCTGTAGAACACCTTGCCACGCCGGGTCTTGCGTTCGGCGATCTCGCCGATCTTGCACTCCGGACACGGGATCCCGAGGGTCATCTTCTTGGTGTAGTCGCAGTCGGGACGACGCGAGCACGAGATGAACCGCCCGTATGGACCGTTGCGCGCGACCAGCGTCGAGCCGCACTTGGGACAGGTGCCTTCGACCGGTGTGGGCAGCTCGGCGTCGTCCACCGGGCGCGTGTACTTGCACTCGGGATAACCCGGGCAGGCCAGGAACGGTCCACGACGGCCGAACTTCTTGACCAGCCGCCGGCCGCAGTTCGGACAGATGACATCGGTCTCTTCCTGGATCTTCTCGCGGTGGGCCTTGACGTTCTTCTCGGCGCTGGCGAGGTCCCGGGACAACGGATTCCAGAAGTCACGCACCACCTTGTGCCACTCCTGGGTACCGTCCTCGATGCCGTCGAGCTCGTCCTCCATGCTGGCGGTGAAGCCGACGTCGAACACGTCGGGGAAGGTGTCCACCAGCAGCCGGTTCACCGCGCGTCCGACCGCGGTCGGCACCAGCCGGCCCTTGTCCCGATCGACGTACTTGCGGCCGGTGATCGTGGACACGATCGTGGCGTAGGTGCTCGGACGCCCGATGTTCTCCTCCTCGAGCGACTTCACCAGCGACGCCTCGGTGTAGCGCGGCGGTGGCTGGGTGAAGTGCTGCAGCGGCCGCACCGTGTCGCGGCTCTCGGCCTCGGCGGCCACCGGCTCGCGTGACACCACCAATGGCTCGCCCTCGTCGAGTGCGGGTAGACGCGATTCGTTCTCCTCGTCCTCCTCGTCGAGTCCGTACAGCTTCTGGAAGCCGGCGAACTTGAGCACCCGTCCGCTGGCGCGCAGACCGTAGCGGCCGGCCTCGATCTCGGCGCTGGTGGCGAGGTATTCGGCCGAGGCCGCCTGCGACGCCACGGCGCGCTTCCAGATCAGATCGTAGAGACGGAACTGGTCGTCGGTGAGGAACGGCTTCACCGATTCCGGCGTGCGTTCGACGGCGCTCGGGCGGATCGCCTCGTGGGCGTCCTGCGCCGACTTGCGGCTCTTGAACTGACGCGGCTGCTCGGGGACGTAGTCGGCGCCCAGGGTACGCCCCAGCCACTCCCTCATCGCCCCGATCGCCTCGCCCGCCAGACGCGGCGAGTCGGTGCGCATGTAGGTGATCAGACCGATGTTGCCCTGGGTGCCGAGCGACACACCCTCGTAGAGCTGCTGAGCCACCTTCATGGTGCGCTGGGCGGTGAAGCCGAGCCGGTTGAACGCGGTCTGCTGCATGGTGCTGGTGATGAACGGCGCGCGTGGATGCACTTGCTTGGGGCTGGTCTGCACCGCAGCGACGCGGCCCGGCAGACCGGCCAGCTCGGCGGCATGCGCGCGCGCCCGGTCGGCGGCGTCGGCGCCGCGGACCTCGCCCTTTTCGAGCTCCTCGTCCCCGACCCGCGTGAGCCGCGCGGTGAAGCGGTCGCCACGGGTGGTCTGGTAGTCCACCTCGAGCGTCCAGTACTCCTCGGCGACGAATGCCTCGATCGCGTCCTCGCGCTCGCAGATCAGACGCAACGCGACGCTTTGCACCCGTCCCGCGGACAGACCGAAGTACATCGTCTTCCACAGGAACGGGCTCACCTTGTAGCCCACCAGGCGGTCGAGGACGCGTCGTGCCTGCTGCGCGTTCACCAGGTTGGAATCGAGTCCGCGTGGATGCTCGAGCGCCAGCTTGACCGCGCGCTCGGTGATCTCGTTGAAGGTCAGACGCTGGATCGGACGCCCCGAGGACTTGAGCACCAGCGCGAGGTGATGCGCGATCGCCTCGCCCTCTCGATCGGGGTCCGGCGCCAGGTAGATGCGCTCGGCGCCACGCGCCGCGGTCTTGAGCTTGGCGATGATCGCGGTCTTGGTCGGGATGGGCTCGAGCTGCGGCTCGAAGTCGTTCTCGATGTCGACTCCGAGCTTGCTCTTCGGCAGATCCATGATGTGGCCGTTGGAGGCCATCACCGCGAAGTCCCGGCCGAGGAACTTGTGCAGGGTCTTCGACTTGGTGGGTGACTCGACGATCACCAGCTTCTTGCCGGTGGTGTTCGGCGTGCCCGCGACACCCGCCGTCCGGGTGCGCTTGACGCGGGTCGCGGTCTTGCGGCCGGCGCCCTTCCCGTTCGCACGCGCGGCGGCCGGCCTGGCGGCACGCCGGGGCGCCACGCGCTGACCCGCAGCGTCAGCGCCACCGTCGCCCGCGGTGGCACGCGGCGTGGTCTTGCGTACCGGGGCGCGCTTGGCGGCCGAACGCCGGGGCGTGGCGCCACGACGGGCGCCGCCGCGACCACCGGGGGTCTGGTCTGGGGTGCTCACGGATGGAGGTTCTCCCTGGTCCTGGTCTGCCGGTGCGGCCGGTCAGTGACTGATGTCACCGTCGCCCGCCCCGGCGTCGTGCATCCCTTCGTGCTCGCGCAACGCGACGTAGGCGGCCACCTCGCGTGCGAACTCCACCCCCACCGGCCGGACACCACTGGCGGTGAGACGATCCAGGACCCGCTCGAACTGACCGGCGTCCAGCGAGCCGCGGCGGCGGAGATCGAGCAGGTAGCCCCAGGCCTCCGGACTGAGCGACTCGCGCTCCTCGCGGGCTCAGCGCGTGCTGAGCCGCGAGGTCGGCGGCTCGTCCACGGTCACCACCGCCTCGAGCATCGCGATACCCGCCATGCTGCGCAACGCCAGGATCGCGCTCTGCAGATCGTCGGCGGTGAATCCGTGCCGCTCGATCGCCTCGCCGAGCGGACCCAGCACCAGGTCGCCGCCCTCGGCGAATTCCTCGAGATGATCGGCCAGGAGCGCGAGCAGGGTCTGGGCGCCGAGCCGCCGGTCGGCGCGGCTCACGTCCCGCTCCCGACGCCGCTGTCGATCGGCAGATGGCAGTGCTTGTACTTCTTGCCGCTGCCACAGGGACACGGATCGTTGCGACCCACCCGCGCCGCGCTGCGGACCGGCGCCGCGGGCCGCGTCTCGCGCCCGTCCGGAGCCGGCGCCGCGCCGGGCGGCCCCGGTGTCCGGGCCGGTGCCGGGGCGCCGCCGAAGGCCTGGGCCTCGGCGTGCTGCGCCACCATCGGCACCGCACGCGGGGCACGCTGCATCTGGTCGGCCGCCTCCTGGACGAGCTGGACCCGGAACAGACGCTGGACGAAGTCCTCGTTCACCTCGCCAAGCAGGGTCTCGAACAACGTGTACGCCTCGCGTTTGTACTCGACCAGCGGGTCCTTCTGCCCATAGGCCCGGAGCCCGATCCCGCCCTTCAGGTGGTCGAGCTCGTAGAGATGATCGCGCCAGTGTTCGTCGATGGTGAGCAGGTAGAGATGCCGCTCGAGCTGGCGCAGGACCGGCGCGCTGAACTCCGCCTCGCGGCCCTGGTAGGCCTCGAGACCGAGGGCGGACGCCATCTCCTCGAGCGCCGCGAAGTCGCGCGCGGTCTCGAGATCGGACAGCGCCACCGGACGCATGAGCAGGAAGCTCAACTCGTCGGAGAGCAGCTTGAGGTTCCAGTCGTCACGGTGCCGCTCCGCGTCACCGGCGACCTTGGCCACCCGTCCCCGCACGGTCTCGTCGACGGCCTCCTTCACGGTCGTCTGGATGTCGTCGTTGAGCAGCGCCTTGTCCCGCAGCTCGTACACCACGGTGCGCTGCTGGTTCATCACGTTGTCGTACTCGAGCAGGTGCTTGCGGATGTCGAAGTTGTGCGCCTCGACCCGTTTCTGCGCCCGCCCGATGGACCCGGTCACGATCGGGTGCTCGATGACCTCGCCCTCCTCGACACCCATGCGCTGCATGAGCGCCGAGATGCGGTCGCTTCCGAACAACCGCATCAGGTCGTCCTCGAGCGACAGGAAGAAGCGTGACGAGCCCGGATCCCCCTGGCGACCCGAGCGCCCGCGGAGCTGCCGGTCGATACGGCGGGACTCGTGACGCTCGGTGCCGAGAATGTGCAGACCGCCGAGACCGGCGACACCGCCGCCGAGCTTGATATCGGTCCCGCGTCCGGCCATGTTGGTGGCGATGGTCACCGCGGCCCGCTGTCCGGCCTGCGAGACGATCTCGGCCTCCTGCTGGTGGTACTTGGCGTTGAGCACGTTGTGCTTGACGCCGCGCATCTTGAGCATGCGACTGAGCAGCTCGCTCACCTCGACCGAGATGGTCCCCACCAGGACCGGCTGACCCTTCTCGTGACAGGCCACGATCTCGTCGATCACGGCCTTGTACTTCTCGCGCTTGGTCCGGTACACGACGTCGTCGAAGTCGCTGCGCTGGGTCGGACGATGGGTCGGGACCACCGACACGTCGAGCTTGTAGATCTCCCAGAACTCGCTGGACTCGGTCTCGGCGGTGCCGGTCATGCCGGCCAGCTTCCCGTACATGCGGAAGAAGTTCTGCAGGGTGATGGTGGCCAGCGTCTGGGTCTCGCCCTCGACCCGCACCCCCTCCTTGGCCTCGATCGCCTGGTGCAGACCGTCGGAGTACCGGCGACCGGGCATCAGTCGGCCGGTGAACTCGTCCACGATCATCACCTTGTCGTCCTGCACCACGTACTCGACATCGCGCTCGAACAGCGTGTAGGCCTTGAGCAGCGCGAGGATGTTGTGGATCTTCTCGTTCTTGGCGGCATAGGCGCGGTAGATCTCCTCGCGCTGGGTGATCATCGTGCGCGGCTCGAGGTCGGTGCGCCCCTCCAGATCGGAGAGCTGACCGGCCAGGTCGGGCACCGTGAAGCGCTCGGGATCGGCCGGTGACATGTGCTCGCGACCCTTCTCCTGGAGATCGATGTTGCGGGCCTTCTCGTCGATCGCGTAGTACAGCTCGTCGTCGATCTCGTTCATCCGCTTGTCACGCAGGTAATCGAGCTCGATCCCGGTGATGAGCTTCTTGATCTCCGGGCGCTCGGACAGCAGCTTCATGAAGCGCTTGTGCTTGGGCGCCGCGCGCTGGACCCGCAGCAGCAGGATGCCGGCGTCGTCCGAGCGGCCGTTCTCCGCGAGGTGCCTCTCGGCCTCGGTCATCCACTGCGCCACCATCTGGTTCTGCGCCCGCACCAACCGGTCCACCAGCGGCTTGAGCTCGTCGAACGCCTGGTCGCTGTGCTCGACCGGCCCGGAGATGATGAGCGGCGTGCGCGCCTCGTCGATGAGCACCGAGTCCACCTCGTCGACGATCGCGTACACGAAGCCGCGCTGCACCCGGTGCTCGGGTCGCACCGACATGTTGTCGCGCAGGTAGTCGAAGCCGAACTCGTTGTTGGTGCCGTAGGTGATGTCGCAGTTGTACTGGGCGCGGCGGGTGAACGGGTCCATCTGGGTCTGGATGCAGCCCACGGTGAGCCCGAGCGTGGTGTAGATCCGCCCCATCCATTCGCTGTCCCGGCGCGCCAGGTAGTCGTTCACGGTGACCAGGTGGGAGCCCCGCCCGGTCAGGGCGTTGAGGTACAGCGGCAGGGTGGCGACCAGGGTCTTGCCTTCGCCGGTGGCCATCTCGGCGATGCGGCCCTCGTGAAGCATGATCCCGCCGATCAGCTGGACGTCGTACGGGACCATCTCCCACCCCGACGGGATGCCGACCACGTCCCAGGTCTGCCCACACAGCCGTCGACAGGTTTCCTTGACCAGGCCGAAGGCCTCGGGGAGCAGGTCATCGAGCGCCTCGCGCTCGGCCTGCTGGAGGGCCTCGGGATCGGTCACCCCGGCCACCGCCTCGGCCAGACGGGTCTTGAACTCGGCGGTCTTGGCCGGAAGCTGCTCGTCGGTCAGGGATCGGTAGGTTTCGAAATGACGGTTGATCTCGTCGACGATCGGCCGGACGCGTTTGACCTCGCGTTCGTGCTTCGATCCGAAGATGGCCTTCAGGATGGGTTCGAGCATGGGCCCCAATATAGATGTTGTGTCAAGCCAGGGGTTCCAAACCGCCCGGAAAGGGCCCCGGGAGGGCCCTTGCGCCCGAACGATGCCGGGGCGCGGGTTTGCGCGGGCTTGTCTTGGGGCCAAGCACACGGCCCGATGCGCCTGCATCGGGCCGTGGGGGCTCCGGGCGGTAGCGGCTCAGATCTTGGTGACGTGCGAGGCTTCTTGCCCTCGCTCACCCGACTTCAACTCGAATTCCACCTGCTCCCCCTCATGGAGCGTTCGGAATCCGATTCCTTCGATGCTGGCATGGTGCACGAACACATCCGGTGCGCCATCCGTGGAGATGAAACCGTAACCCTTTTGGTCGTTGAACCACTTAACGGTGCCACGCGCCATGGAGCAATCCTCCAAAAGGAAGATGTCCCGAGAGAGCGCCCGGAGGCACGACCGGAGGTTGGGCCAACCCCGCCCGTCGGTCAAGGGGAACCGGAATGGGCCGGTCAGGCGCCCGCAAAATCCCCCGAAGCCTTGACGCCGCAGCAGATCCGCTCGGCCGGCCCGCCGAAGGTCGCCCGGCGCCGGCGCGTGTCGCGAGGACCGGGTCGCTCCGTGCCCCGGCAAGAACCCCGAATCACACAGCGTGTTTCGCGCGGCGCCGTATCCAGGCCTCGTGCAGCTCCGACGCCTGCGGATGGTCGGGTTCCGCCTGCAGCACCAGACCGAGCTGCTCCACCGCCTGCGCCGCGTCGCCGAGCGCCTCGAGCGCGCGCGCGAACATCACCCGCGCGGCGTGGTAGTCGGGGTGCAGCTCCAACGCTCGGGCCAGCGAGCCGAGGGCGTCGTCGTAGTGCCCGCACTCGAACTCGGCGGTGCCGAGCAGATAGTGCAGGTCGGCATAGCCTTCGCGATCCCCCAGCGCCTGTCGCACCAGCTCGGCGGCGCCGGCGACATCACCGGCGGCGCTGAGACGATGGTAGGTCTCGATGATGTTCTCCACCCCCGGGTCGGCGAGCTGCAGGGCCTGCTTGAGCAGGGCTTCGGCCTCGTGCCAGTCGGCCGAGGCGAGACTCGCCAGCCCCTTGCGGAACGCGCGTGGCTCGGCCAGCCGCGCCTCCTCGCCGAGTCGGTGCAGGGCGTCGAGTGAGCGGGCGAGAAGCCCTTCGCGGGCGTCCAGCAACGCCAGCTCGACCCGAGCCGCGGTGTAACGCGGGCTCAGCTTGAGCGCGTGGGTCAGTTCACGACGCGCCTCGGCGCGGCGTTGTTGCTGCAGCAGCATGCGGCCGTGATGGTGGCGGAGGTCGGGGAAGGTCGGCGCCAGCCGCACCGCCTCGGCGAACGCGCTCTCCGCCGCCGCGATGTCACCGGCGCTCTCCGCGTGCCGAGCGATGCGGGCCAGCGCGTTGGCGGCCGCGGCACGGTGCGGCGCGCTCCCCCGCCCGTGTGGCAGACGCGCCAGCACGTGCGCCACCGCGGCCGCGAATCCATCCGAGCGGGCGAGCTCGAGCGCCTCGTCGAAGCGCGGCTCGGGTCCGGGTGCGGGACGATGGCCCATGGCGTGTCGGGAACTCCGGGTGGTCGATGGGCGGCCGTCAGGGCCGCGGGATCCACTCCGGAGTTATCGGCCGGTCCGCCCCGCCTCTTGTGCGTTCACCCCGCCCGACATCGGGACCGGACCCTTCGCGACGCGTCAATCGCCGCGTTGCGCCTCGACGGTGAAGAACGCGCCGCGCACACCGGCCATGAGCAACGTGTCGTCCCACGCCCGCATCACACGCGCCACCGGGTAGCGCAAACGGCCGAGCCGAAGCTTGGGCGCGACGTACCACCAGAACGGGAGCCGGGTGCGATGCTCCACGATCCGGAAGCGGCGCGCGATCGCCGGGACGATGGACTCCTGCGAGATGCCCTCGAAAGGCGAACCGTCGTGGAGCGCGCTGCCATGGCCACGCTCGAGTGCGGCGCGCTTCTCGCCTTCGGAGGCGATCCACGCCCGCAGCCGGCGCCGCAGGGTCCACTTCTGCGAGTATGGCATGATGGTCGGCAGCGCTCCCACCAGGGCGGCCGACAGGAGACGCAACGCCCTCGAGGCGCCCTGGAAGTCGGAGACGATGAGCGCGCCGCCCGGTCGTAACACCCGGTGCGCCTCGGCGACCACGTGATCGAGTCGCACGCAGTGGTGCAACGCGTCGTGCGCGTATACGGTGTCGAACGGACCGTCCGGGAGACGCATGGTGTCGAGGTTTCCGATCAGGAAGCGTGGGCCGTCCCGCGGCGCGCGCAGCCGGGCGGCCCGGATGCGTGCCGGGCTGAGATCGACGCCGACCACATGGATGCCACGGCCATTCAACTCGCAGGCATGCTGGCCGTAGCCGCAGCCGAGCTCCAGGGCGTTTGGACCGCCGGCGGCGACGCGGGTGAGGAATCGCCGCTCCTCCTCGCCGAAGAACACCTCGTGGAGGACCGGATCCTCCCAGGTCTGTGGATTGAGCGAGTCACGGGTCTTGGCGCCCCAGTGCTCGGCTTCCTTCCGCGACAGCGCCTCGTAGAGTCCATCCACTCCGACGTCCCCCCGATCGATGACCCCGCCCATCCTACGACCTGAACCGCGCAAGCGCACCCGGAAGCCGGTCTCGCGTGCTCGCCATACGTTCTCAGACCGAGCCTACCCCGGGAGCCACAACAGACGCATGACCGTGGCGCCCGCGATCGTGATGCCCAGGTTGTCGTCGAGCGGCAGTGGCAGCACCTCGACCAGCATCGCGGTGAGCGCACCCACCACCCCGACACCCCACGGCACGTGCCCGGTCGCCGCCAGGTAAGCGGCCCAGATGAGACAGGCCGCCAGACCACCGAGCGCGCCTTCGAGCGACTTGGAGAACAAGCGGGTGCGACCCCAGCCACGTCCGACCAGCGCGGCCACGCCGTCCCCCAGCACCGTGAATCCGATCGCCGCCGCCGCCAGCGGCTGTGGGAACAGCTCCACCGCCAGGATCGCGGCGATCAGGAGGAACGTGGACCCGAGCAGGTTGAATCGCTCGTGCTCGCGAATCAGCTCGCCGAAGAAGGTCTTGAAGAAGCGCTGCACCCGGTGGTCGCTGATCCGCACCAGGTCGATGGTGACGGCCGTCGCGGTCAGCACTCCGAGCAGCAGCAGCCAGGCGATCCGACCGCGTGGCCAGGGCAGCCACTCGTAGAGCAGACCGAGCGGCAGGATGATGGCGCCGAGGTGGATGGCCTTGCGTTGCGCCTCGCTGAGCCAGCCGGGCGAGTGAAACGGCGCGAGCGGATCGGGTCCCGGTGCGGAGTCCACGGCACGCACCTTAGCAGACCCCGCGCCGCGCGCCGCGGACCGCCCCGGACGCGACGCCGGGGCACCGTCGACGCGACGCCGGGCACCGTGGACGCGCGTGGGGCTCGTGCCGATAACGATCGCATGTTCGCGATCGTGGTTCTCGGCCTGGCGCTGATCGCGCCGGTGGCGCTCCTCGCCTGGGCACGGCAGAACGCCCTCGGCGGCCGCGAGTCCGACTCCCCGGGCGCGTGGTTTGCGTTCGCCCAGCGGGCGCAATGGGCCACGCTCCTCGTCTGGTTCGGATGGCTGCCCGCGTTCCACGAGCTGGGCGCGGGTCGTCCGGCATTGTGGCGCGGTCTCACGCCGGGTCTCCCCTGGCCGGTGTTCCTGGCGCTGGGTTATCTGCTCCCACCGGCGCTGATGAGCGCCTGGTCGAGCTGGGTGACCCACCAGGTGTCGGTCCGGCTCCGGTTCATCCAGACCACCCGCCGGCAGGCGATCGAGCAGGCGTGTCTACGCTTCCTCGCCGTGCTCGGTCCGTGGGGGCTGGTGCTGTGCGCGTTCCAGGGCTCCGTCCGCGGCGGCTTCCCGTTCGCGCTCGCCTGTGGCACCGGCGCGGTGGCGCTGGCGGTGCTCATCGGGGCCCGGCAGCGCCGGGCCACCGGTATCACCCCGCACGCGGTGACCCGCGGCGAGCTTCGCGACCGGGTGTTCGCCCTCGCCGAGCGGGCCGGTGTGCGGATGAGACAGTTCTACGTCGTGCCCCTCACCCGGGTGCGCATGGCGAACGCCTTCGCGGTCCGCGGCGACATCGTGATCCTGACCGACTACCTGCTCGCGCATCTCGATCGGGACGAGGTCGACGCGGCGCTGGCGCACGAGATGACCCATCTGCGGCTCGGTCATCCACGCAAGCTCGGTCTGGCGTTGCTGGCACCCCTGATGGTGGGGGTCGCGACCGCGCCCGAGTTCGGGGGCGTGCCGTGGATCTTCGCCGTGGCGGCCACGTCGTTCGTGGTGTTCTGCGCCGTGTCGCGTCGCTTCGAGTGGGCCGCCGACGCCGGCGCGATCGAGCTCGGAGCCCGGCCAACGGCGCTCATCACCGCGCTCGCCAAGCTCAATCGTCTGAACCACGTTCCAGTGCGCTGGTCGCGCGGTCGCGAGTGGCTGCTCACCCACCCGTCGACCGAGCGTCGGGCCCTGGCGATCGCGGCCCGCGCCGACATGCCGGTGGAGACGGCACGGGCGCTGATCGAAGCCGCGCTGCGGGACACCCCGGCACCGATCGCCGAACCACCGGCACTGGAACCGGTCCGGTCCGGCACGATGGAGGCGTCGCCCGTCTCACGTCCCGCGGCGACGGGGATCCCGGTCGTGTTCGCGCCCGGAACGCGCTACGAGATGCCGGTGAGCCTCCGCCGTGACAAGGTCTTCAGTACCCCGTTCAAGACCGCGTTCCTGCAGCGCTTCGCGCTCGTCATGCTCGCCGTCTCGGCGGGGACACCGGCGCTGCTGGTGAGCGGGTTTCACGCCCTGGCGGCGGGGAGCCTCGCCCGGCCGTGGATGATCGCGATCACCGCGCTGGCGACCACCGCGTGCTATCTCGTGGTGCTCGACCGCGCCGCGGCGGCACCGCACCGCAAGCTGCGCCGGGCGCTGACCGAGCGTCTGCGCGCCGACGGTCTCACGACGGACGATGACGACACCCTCTATGTCGGACTGGCGCCCGACGAGACGCCGCGGGTCTACGAAGGTTTCGGAGCGTGGGATGTCGGTCTGCTGGATCTGCGTCCCGGTCGTATGGACTATCTGGGCGAGGAGACGCGGTTCACTCTCGCGGTCGAGGACGTGACCGAGGTGGTGACCCTGCCGGGTGTGCCCGGGTGGTTCCCGATCGTCCGGGTGGGTGTCCGCTGGCGCCGCCCGGACGGTCTCGCGGGCTCGTTCGTCCTCACCCCGTCGGACATCTCCCGTCTCGCCGCCGCGCGTGGCGCCGGACGGGCGCTGCGCGAGCGGGTGCTCCGCTGGCAGCGCACCCCGGTCACCGCGACCTCGCGCCGGATGGGGCCGTGGCACGGGCCACCGCCCACTACCGCCGTGACCAGCGTCTCGCCGCGGGCGGCGCTGCGCCCGGCGGCGTTCGTGGCGATGTTCGTGGTCCAGTCGCTGCTCGTCTCGTTGTTGTGCTACGTGCTGCGCGTGCCATGGATGCCGGTGGTGGGGCCCGGTGTGCCCGACGCGATCGTCGCCGCCGCGTTGGGATATGGTGCCGCCCTGCTGCCGATCCTCACGTGGCGCGAGCCGCCAGCGCCCCGCCTCGAACGCGACGAGCCCGTCCGCCGCGCCGCGTGACCACGTTCATCCGAACACTCGACGCGGGTCGCGCCGGGTCACGGAGATCCCGGACCGCACCTACTCCCACTCGATCGTGGCGGGCGGCTTGCTCGTGACGTCGAACACCACCCGGTTGACCCCACGCACCTCGTTGGCGATGCGGCTGGCGACACGCGCCAGCAGCCGCTCCGGAAGACGCGTCCAGTCCGCGGTCATGCCATCTTCGCTGTTCACCGCGCGCAGCGCGATGACCCGCTCGTAGCTGCGCTCGTCGCCCTTCACCCCCACCGTCGCCACCGGCAGCAGGACCGCGAACGCCTGCCAGGTGCGGTCGTACCAACCCGCCGCGCGCAGCTCCTCGATGAAGATGGCGTCGGCTCTGCGCAGCACGTCGAGATCCTTCGCGTGGACCGCGCCCAGGATGCGCACCGCGAGACCGGGACCCGGGAACGGATGCCGGTCGACCAGGTGATCGGGGAGCCCCAGCTCCCGTCCGAGTGAGCGCACCTCGTCCTTGAACAATAGCCGCAGCGGCTCGACGAGCTTGAGATGCATGCGCTCGGGAAGCCCGCCGACGTTGTGATGGGTCTTGATCACCTGCGCCCCGTGACCGGCCGAGGCGCTCTCGATCACGTCGGGATACAGCGTGCCCTGCGCCAGGAACTCGACCGGGCCGTGCTTCCTCGCCTCCTCCTCGAACACCGCGATGAACTCGCGCCCGATGATCTTCCGCTTCTGCTCGGGGTCCGTCACGCCGGCCAACGCGTCGAGGAAGCGGGCACGGGCGTCCACGATGGTGAGATTCAGCCGGCGCCGCGCGCCCAGCTCGCGGGCCACCTCCTCGGTCTCGCCGAGCCGCAACAGACCGTGATCCACCATGACGCACCGCAGCCGCGACCCCACCGCCCGGTGACAGAGGGTCGCCACCACCGTGCTGTCCACACCACCGGAGAGACCACACAGGATGTGGCCGTCGCCCACCTGGGCGCGAATGTCCGCGATCGCCCGTCGCACGAAGTCCTTCATGCTCCAGCCACCCTTGAGCTTCGCGATCCGGAACAGGAAGTTCGAGATGACCTTGCGGCCGTATGGCGAATGCACGACCTCGGGATGGAACTGGATGAGATGGAACGGCTGCGTGCGGTGTCGGGCCGCGGCGAAGCGGCAGTTGGAGGTGTGCGCGACGCGCACCCAGTCATCGCCGAGCCGCTGGACCTCGTCGCCGTGACTCATCCAGGCGCGGAAGCGTTTGGGCACGCCGGTGAACAGCGGCGAAGCGGCGTCGATCACGAACGTCGCCATGCCGTATTCCGCGGCCTCGGCCTTGGCCAGCGCCCCACCAGTGAGCTTGGCGGTGGCCTGGAAGCCGTAGCAGATCCCGAGCAGCGGCTTGTCGAGCGCGTAGATCCCCGGGTCGGGCAGCGGCGCCTCGGCCCGATACCCGCTCGCCGGCGAGCCGCCGAGGATGAGCGCGCTCGGCTTGCGGGCGGCGATCGCGGCGGCCGGGGTGGTCCCGGGGACGATCTCCGAGAACACTCCGGCCTCGCGCACCCGCCGGGCGATCAGCTGCGTGTACTGCGAGCCGAAGTCGAGGATCAGCACCAGCTCACGGGGCATGGGGCTCCTGCGGGTGGAGGTCGGCGACGGGGCGCGGCCGACCAGCGCGGCACGGCGTCTCATCGGGGCGGCGGTGCCTCGATGACCCGTCCGGCGGCGGCGAGGACGATCGGCAGGATCAACCCAAGGATGATCGCCTTCGCGTCGCCGGGAAAGTCGGGTCGGGTGGTCACGCGGACGAACCCCAGGTCGAGCGTCCCATGACGCGAGTCCCACGTCGCCCACTGCCACAGCGGACGGGCGAAGAAGAACACCAGCAGGACACCGGCGATCGCGTATGCGGCGACGGCGATGGCACGTCGCTGGCCTCGATCCATGTCGCACCTCGGATGGTGATGCCCACGTCGATCCGAAAGGAAGCCGGGCGCCGGCATGATAGCCGAGTGGCGGGGCCTCAATGCCGGAACGTCCGTCGGCCGGTGAAGCACATCGCCATGCCGTGACGGTCGGCGGCCGCGATCACCTCGGCGTCGCGCACCGAGCCGCCGGGCTGGAC
>JBIOKD010000035.1:0-16382 GCA_044451485.1 Candidatus Eiseniibacteriota bacterium
CCCGAGATGCCGCCCAGCAGGAGACCGAGGAAGAACGAGATCGCGATCCCCACCAGTCCGACGGTGAGCGAGATCTGGGCACCGTAGAGCAGCCGCGACAGCACGTCACGACCGGCCGGGTCGGTCCCGAGCAGGTGCAGACGTCCCGGCGGATCGACCCCGAACAGGTGCCGGTCCCAGGAGAGGAGTCCCAGCCATCGGTAGCGCGTGGCGCGGGCGAAGAGACGCAGCGGACGCGACCCGCTGGCACTCTCCGTGTACTGGAACGTCTGGGCGTCGGCGAGACGCGTGGACCACACCTGCGGCCACCAGGTACGGCGACCGGTCGCGTCGTGGAAGTGGAGTCTCATGGGCGGATGATAGAACCGATCGCGATCCATCTCCTCCTGGGTGTACGGAGCGACGAACGGCGCCCCGAGCGCCAACAGGTACAGCGCCGCCAGCACCACGCCCCCGGCCAGGGCGGGCGGATTCCCGCGCAGCCGCCGCCACGCCGGTGACCCGGCATGCCGCACCGGGATGCCGGCCGCGAGTGCCGCGCCGGGACGCTCACTCATACACGATCCGCGGATCGGCCGCGGCCAGCAGCAGGTCGGCGATCAGGTTCCCGATCACGAGCACGATCGAGGCCATGAGCACGGCGCCCATCACCAGGTACTGGTCCTTGGTGGCGAGGGCCTCGTAGGTGATCCGGCCGAGTCCGGGCCAGGCGAAGACGACCTCGGCCACGAACGAACCCGAGACCAGCGCGCCGAGCGTGTACCCGAACAGGGTGATGAGTGGGTTGAGCGCGTTGCGCAACGCGTGCTTGAACACCACCACGCGCTCGGTCAGACCCTTGGCGCGCGCGGTCACGACGTAGTCGAGACCCAGCACGTCGAGCAGACTGGCGCGCATCTGACGCATCCGGCCGGCGAGCGGGATCAAGCCGGTGACCAGCGCCGGCAACGCCAGATGTCGGAGCAGGTCGATCACCCGTGCCCCGCTTCCCATGCTGTCCCAGTCGAGCGAGCGCATCCCCCCCACCGGGAAGAGCCCGCTGCGCGCCGCCACGAACAGCAGCAGCAGACCCGACAGCACCTCGGGCACCGAGAGCCACGTGAACGCGGCCAGGGACAGGACGCGGTCCACCCAGCTGTTCTGTCGCACCGCCGCCCACACCCCGAGTGGAATCGCCAGACCCCAGGTGATCGCCGCGGCGCTCACCGCCAGGAGTAGCGTGTTGAGCAGACCCTCGCGCAGCACCGCGAACACCGGCTGGTGTCGTGAGAACGACTCGCCGAAATCGAGATGGAGGAAGATGTTCCGGAGGTAGAGCAGGTACTGCACGGGCCACGGCTGGTCGAGACCGAAGCGGTGACGCATCGCCGCGATCGTGGCCGGGGAGATCGCCGGGTTCTCGGCCATGGTGTTCAGGAAGTCCCCCGGCGTGAGCTTCAGCAGCAGGAAGGACAGCGCCGAGATCCCCAGCAGCAGCGGGATGGTCTGGAGCAGACGGCGGAGGACGTAGGTGCGCATGCGTCGCGCGTCAGCCACCCGCTTGCGGGGTCTTCACGTACACCTGGTCGATGTTCCAGAGGATGCGATGGGGGATTGCTACCGGGTGCACGTTTCCAAACCGGTCGCGCACCGGAAGACGGGCGATGAGCGTGGGCATCCAGATCGTGAACACCTGCTCGTTCCAGATCGTGTTCAGCTCGCGGGTGGTGCGGTGGCGCACGGCCGGATCCAGGGTGGAAACGTTGAGGTCGATGAGCCGGTCCATCTCGCCCTCGGCCGCGGTCCCGGGGCGAGTCTGGTTGACACACCAGTAGTGCGTCATCCCTGTGGAGCGGTACACGTTCCTCGCCATCCCCGGGTCGGGCGGCACCGCAGAACCGAGACCGAGGAACATCGCGTCGTACCGGAGTTCCTGACGCAGGTGGGTGATGAGCGTGTTGAATTCGAGCGGCGCCGGCACGCAGTCGATTCCGACCCTGGCGAGATCGTCTTTGACGAAGTTCGCCATCTGTACGCGAAGGTTGTTGTCGGCGTTGGTCTCCAGCGTGAATCGGATCGGATGCCCGCCACGGTCCTCGAGCACCCCGTCACCGTTGGTGTCGCGGAAGCCCATCTCGGCGAGGAGCTTCTTCGCGCCGGCCGGATCGTAATCGGGTCCGGTGATCGAGTCGTCGTGCCATTCGCGGTTCGCGGCGGTCTGGATGGTCCAATTCTTGATCGCCTGACCGAACAGCACACTGCGTATGATCGCGTCACGGTCGATCGCCATCGAGACCGCGCGCCGGAAGCGCACGTCCGAGAACCACGCGTACTTGACCGCGTCCACCTGCGGCTCACCGATCCGGCGGCCGGGAGCCGGTGTGTGCACCCGGTTGAGGTTGAACCAGATGAAGTTGGTGTTCACCGACGGTCCCAGGTCGTACAACACGTAGTGACCGGCCTGCTGACCCTTCTCGTAGGTCGCGTAGTCCTCGGGCTTCACGTTGTCCAGACCGTCGATCTCGCCGGCCTGGAACTTGAGCGTCGCGGTGTTCTGGTCCGGGACCACCAGGAACACGAGCTCGTCGAGATAGGGCAGACGCCGGCCACGCGCGTCCACCCCGAACCAGTACGGATTGCGGGTCAGGACCAGCTTCTCGCCGGGCGCGTAGGTTTCGAGACGCCAGGCGGCGCTGGTCACGAGGCTGTCGGGCGTGGTGTTGGTGGCATAGGCCGAGGCGAAGCGACCGGCCCGGTAGACCGGCTCCAGCACGTGACGGGGCAGGATCTTGACCGAACCCACGTAGGCCAGCATGAGCGCCAGCACCTTCGGCGTGCGCACCACCACGGTGTACGAGTCGGGGGCCGTGACATCGAATGGCCGCCCGTTCACGGTGATGTCACCACCCACCACGGTGTGGAGCGTGGTGTCGGCGCCGACCTCGAAGCTGAACAGCACGTCCGATGCGGTGATCGGGTGGCCGTCCGAGAAGCGCGCCCCCCGACGAAGATGGAAGGTCCAGGTGAGACCGTCGGCGCTGGTCTCCCAGCTTCGCGCCAGCATCGGACCGTCGATCTGGCGCCCGTTGTCGTAGCTGACGAGCGAGGTGAACAGCAGGTTGGTGACGTCGGTCGACGAGTTCTCGTTCGCCATCATCGGGTTCAGGGTCTTGGGTGCCGACGTGGCGCCGAACACGAAGCGTCCACCGTAGCGGCCGATCTGCTCGCTCACCACGGTCATGGTGTCGGGTGGGAGCGGTACGCGGTCCGTGAACCCGGTGTTCGATGGCGGTGAACCGGCGCACCCACCGAGCAACGCGGCGGCGATGGCGATGGCCGGGGCGAACGCCAGCCCGCGCCTCACGCCCGGCTTCATGTCGGACATCGATCGGCCTCCGGGAGTCCTTGTCAGGCTTGCACTTGTGAAGACGGTCGAGTATATGGACGGCCCGCGCCGGGGGTCAACGGGAACTGGATGGGCGCGTCGCGCGTGAGACGGACGCCGGGCCCGAGCACCGACCACAACGCATCGGCCCAGCGCTCGAGCGGTGCGTCGGAACCGAGCCAGGGTCCGGCGTGCGTCGCGGCCGCGCGCAGACCGTCCCGAACGCGCTCACGCGCCGAGGCGGGGATCCTCAGGTAGTCGGCCAGACGCAGGTGCCCATCGCCGAGCAACAGGCTCCCCTGCTGGAGGAGCGCGCGGGCGGTGCGGCGCTGCGCGCTTCCGACCAGCTTGCCCCCCTCGAGCACCACCTCGTGCCGGGCCGTGGAGGCGAAGCACGGCGCCGCCGGCCCGGCCGTATGCGCGGCTCCGGATTCCGTCCGCTCGCGGTGGCTCCCCGCGGCGAGAATGGCGGGCACCCCGAGCCGCTCGAGCGATGCCACCAGCAGCCGGCTGACCCGATCGTAGGCCACGTCTCGGGTCCCTCCCCAGTCCGGGTCGTCGATGGGCGCCGCGAGCGCGTAGGTCCACTCGTCGGCGTGGAAGATCGCGCGCCCTCCCGTCGGGCGCACCGCCCAGCCGACGCCGTCACGGGCACAGGCGTCGAGATCGAGCTCACGACCCGGCTCCTGGCTGGCGCCGAGGGTGATCCCCGGCGGGTCGAAGCGGAACAGACGCAGCACCGGCTCGTGCCCGTCCTCCGCGGCCGCGAGCAGCGCGACGTCACGTGCCATCTGCGTCGTCACGTCGAGCCCGTCGTCCACCCACAGGATCACCGGGGCACCCGCGCGGTCAGCGCAATCCCAGCCAGTCCCCGATCAGGAACTGAAACCGGCCGATGAGCAGCGAGACCCGGGACATCACCGTGTACCCGTACGCCGCGCCGAAGCTCACCATCAGGAACCATACGCCGATCCGCGAGGCCACACCGAGGAGACCCTTGTGCTCGCGGCTGTAGAAGAAGAACAGCAGCGAAGTCACGAGCCCGACCACGAACAGGATGGCGTTGAGACTGTCGGCGAGATGACCGCTGATCCACAGCGGTTTCAGCGTACCGTGGATCTGCTCGACGAAGTCGCCCTGTGCGAATCCGGTGGTCTTGATCCCGGCGTAGACCCCGATGATCACCGCCAGCGGCCAGCGCGACAACCAGCCCGCCCGGCCGACGAGACGGGTGAACAGCAGCACCCCGAATACCGCCGGCAGCAGCAGCCAGCCCCGGTAGTCGCCGAGCGAGGCCATCCACATGCCGTGTCGCCCGGTCACCACCCCCTGGCCGCGGAACGCGGCCCCCAACGGCACGAGCAGATTCGGCCACAGCACCGTCCACCAGTTGAGGATGATGTAGTAGCCCGCCGACACCCCCACGAACAGATGCTCGGCGAACTTGTAGAACGGGTTGTCCTTGTACAGGAAGCTGAACACGAACAGCGTCAGCAACGCGGCGATCCAGACACCGAGGTCGTGGGAGAGGTGCGGGATCACGATCCGGTCCCCCGTCGCTTCGTCCACTGTATCGCGTTGCCGGCCAGGATGCAGAACGCCACCAGATAGTGCGCCAGCGACTGGGCGTCCATGCCGCGTGTGGCCGAGCCCACCTCGTGTTGGAGCTTCTCGTACTCCGCCGCCCCGGCCATGCCCCCGAGCAAACCCTGCAGCTGCCCGGTCTCGAGATACGGATAGAACTCGGGGGCGCTCACCGCGGTGACCCCCGCCACCATCGGCAGGTGGAACCGCCCCTGCACCTGCTGCACCCACTCCTTGGTCCCGGGATACCCCTCGGAGATGTTCACCAGCAACGGGAAGCTGGTGTAGTCGTGCACGTGCTGCATGAGCGGCATGCCGCGGGTGTCGCGGCCCAGGTAGTCGGTCGGGAAGGCGTTCGCGATCCCCTGCCCCATGAGCACCATCACCGCCTCGTTGCCGGCCTTGTAGCCGAGATCCACGTAGTCCACGCCATAGCGGAGCTCCGGGAACTCGGCCGCGGTCTCTCGCAGCACCTGGTCGGTGATGCCGGCTCCGCCGTTCCACAGATTCAGCACCACCACCCGGCAATGCTTCGAGAACAGCTGCCGCAGGGCGGTGCGGTTCATGGGCACCATCTCGGGGGCGCCCGAGGGGTCGTAGTCGCATGGCATGAGGATCAGCGAGCCGTCGGGGACCCGCGCGATCGCGTCGCGGAATTGCATCACCGGTGTCGAGGGATAGATCGGCAGTCGGAGTGGAAACAGCAACGGCAGCAGCACCAGCACACCCATCAGCAGGAACAACCACCGCCGGTCGAGCGATTCGAGACGGGTGCGGAGGTCCATGTCAGTCCTCACCGCTCAGATACGACCGCTCGATGCCGAGGATCACCCGCAGCCCGGTGGCCATCACCCCAAGCGCCGCGCCGATCATGATGGCCCGCTTCGCGGCGTTCTGCGGGTAGTTCATGATCCACTCCTGGATGCTCTGCAGTCGCAGCGGCTCGGGGGCCCACTGCATCAGCGCGTTGGTGAGCGGCACCCGGCCGATCATCACCACCAGCGCGGCGATCGCGAGCAGCGCGGCCTCGAAGGTGCGGATGCGGAAGGCGCGGAACGCGGCCGAGGCGATGAAGAACGCCAACAGCGCGAACATGGTCGAGGACATCGGCATGTAGATGCGGTCGTAGATCCAGCGCGACCGCATCCCGGGGTCGAGGAAGCCCGGACCCTCGATGGCGCCGATCAGCAGGGTGGCGAGCAGGCTCACGATCAACACCAGCTGGTACGGCCAGCCGCTCTGCTGCCGGATCACCCCCACCGCGTTCACCTTGAGCACGTTGGCGCCGCCCAGCACGTACCCACACGCGACCAGGACGATCGCGGAGGCCTGCAGGAAGTCGGCCGGGACGCTCACCACCTGGTGGGGCACGAAGAACGACAGGATCATGAACAGCCCGATCACGGCGGTGATGAACAGCGGCACTTCGCGCTTCACGCCGTCCCTCCTATTGCGTGGCCATGAACTGCGTGAGCCCGTGCTGGCCGAAGGTCTCCAGCACACAGCCCAGGAGGATCAGCGCGATCACCGCCAGCTTCATCAGGTCGGCACCCTTGAGACTCCCCACCAGCTTGGCCTCGCGGGACAGGTACGCGCTGGCCGCGAA
This sequence comes from Candidatus Eiseniibacteriota bacterium, assembly GCA_044451485.1. Taxonomy (GTDB): domain Bacteria; phylum Eisenbacteria; class RBG-16-71-46; order RBG-16-71-46; family RBG-16-71-46; genus JBIOKD01. The sequence continues at coordinate 6,555 of JBIOKD010000035.1, forward strand.
CAGCTCCTCGCCGATCAGCGTGTAGTCGCAGGCCACCACAAAGAACGGCAGCTGGTGGACGTTCGCGGTGCCGGCCACCTGGATGGCGCCGGTCTGGAACCCGGTCTCGGCCAGCATCAGGGATTCCCCGAAGAACGAGCCCATGAAGATGTGCGCCCCCGGCTTGTCGCGCAGCATGATCCCGGTGAGGGCCGCGACGTACGCGAACTGCTCCGGGGAGACGAACTGCACGCTCTCGGTGCCGTAGGACTCCGGTCGTCCCGCATGGAGATAGCCGGCCCTCACCATCTCCTCGGCGATCGTGAACGGGATCGGATAGGACACCGGCACCCGGATCGGGGTCTCGTATCGCGCGGTCATGCGCGCGACGCTCTCGAGGATGACCAGCCCGGCCACGGTCTGGATGTCATCGATGTCCATCACCCCCGGGACGTAGAGCACCGGCCGGCCGAGCTCGGTGGCGCGCCCGATCGCCTCCTCGATGGCGTCGATGCCGGGGATCCGGCGCAGGAACTGCGGCTTCCCGGCGCTGGCGCTGCCGATGTAGTAGAGCACGAACGCGAAGAACAGCGCGGTGAGCACCAGCACGCTGTAGCGGGTGGTGTTGATCCATTGCGAGGTGGCCTTGACCGGTCCGGTGATGCTGAGTGCCGGCACCACAGCGCGCCCGCCCTCGGCGGCCACGCGGTAGAAGTACTCGGTGTCGCGGCGCACGGTGCGGTCCTCGGCCGAGGTGATTCCGGCGTCCACCGAGTCCACCACCGCCCATGGCCCCGCGGGTGAGTCCGAGCGCTCGATCAGGTAGTGGTCGAGTGGTCCACCGGCTCCGAGATCGGAGGGCGAGGCCTTCCACTGGAGAAGGAGGGATGTGCCGGCGTCGTTGGCGACGTCGATCACCACCAGCCCGGAGGGTGGGCGGAGACCATCGTCCGCGACGGTGTCGGGTGGCGCGGAGCGGGCGGACCCCGCGACCGTGGCCAGGCACATGAGTGCCAACCACGCGATCGTGCGCGGCGAAGCGGGTCGCAACGGATCCTCCATGAGCCTGCGGAACCCCGCGGAAGCGGTGGGCGACCGGCCCCGCCGGAGCGGAGCACGTGCGAAGCTACGGCGGTCACGGCGGCCTGTCAACGGCCCGGTGACGCTCAGCCCTCGATCAGCTCCACGTTCGCCCGCGGCACCGTGACCCGCTCGCCGGTCGAGAACTCCACGGTGAGCACGCGCACCAGCGCGCCGCTGTCGACGAACTGCAAGGCGACCGGCAGATCCACCACCACGCCGATGCCACCGAACCACGGGGCGCGGATCACGCGCACCAGCACACCCAGCTCGAGACCCCTGGCGACGGTCTCCGGATGCGCACCGGGTCCGGGCGGCTCGCACGGGATCAGGATCTCGGGACGCATGACCCCGGCACGGATCTGGGTGGCCCCGCTCACCGACGCGCGCCGGCCCTGATGATGTTCCAGCAGACGCCACGACCGCTCCGCCATCCGGATGCGTCCGAACCCCTCGGTGAGCACCAACGTGATGCCGAGATCCTCGGAGCCGGTCACCGCGACGCCGAGATCGCGACCCAGCAGCTCCCGCAGGTCCCGGTCGTCGAATCCGCCCACCACCACCGCCGCGACACCCACCTCGCGGGCGCGCATGAGCGCCGCGTGGCTGACACGGGCGCCGCCGACCACGACCTTGCCTCGGTGCGCCGCGGTGATCCGCGCGGGACCGAGCTCCTCGTCGGGCGCCGACACCGCGAGCGCGATCTCGCCGAAGGTCTCGCCGCCGACACCGAAGATGCCCTGCAACAGGGCGGCGCCCGTGCGCACCACCACCCCCTCGCCCGGCATCACCTCGGCCACCTCGCCCTGCACGTAGGCGTTCACCTCCACGGGCAACGGCTTCTCGCGGAGCACCAGCTGACCGGTCACCGCCGACACGCTCTCGAGGGTGCCGTCGACCGGCGCCAGCACCCGTTGTGGCAACAACCCGAACAGTCCACGCGTCTCGGCGATGACCTCTCCCGCCGCGACCCGCTGACCGATCGTTCCGGTCACCGCCGCCGGCACACGCTCCGGATCGAGTGACAGCTTCGACGCCAGATTGAGGGTCTGTACGTTGCCGGGCAGCTCGGTGCGCGCCACCACCGTGTCGGGCTCGACCTGCGTTCCGGTCGTGACCAGCACTTCGCCCTTGAGCGGCAGCCGTCGCTCGCGCCACAGCTCGGCGTATGGGGTGACCCGTAGCCCCGGTGTGTAGGCGTGGGCCATCATCGTCCCCGCGGGTAGAGATCGAGAGCCGCGTGCCACTTCTGCAGACACGCGATGCGCTCGGCGGGATCGACGGGCAAGGCGAACGGCTGACGCCCACGGGTGTCCACGATCAGACCGACCGCTCCCCCGGACACCTCGACCGACAGCGGGCGGCCGCGTCCGGCACCGACATCGAAGCCACGCTCGGGGATGGCGGTCAGATGCGCGCGTCCGCTCTCCGGCAACGGCAGGAGCGTCATGGCGCCGAACGGGATGCGGCGCGTCACCGGGGCGAGCCCGGGGGCCTGCAGCTCGACCGTCACGCACGGCTGGTCGGGCCGGCCCGGACCCACCGGGGCCAGCACCGCGCCGAGACGGATCAGACAGTCGCGCTCGAACACCTCGGTCGCCGCGGTCTCGTGCACGGTGGAGAGGACGCCGAGCTGCGGTGCCATGAAGATGCTGTCCACCGCGAGCTGCGTGAGCCCCTCGGGCAGGAACGCGTCGATCATCATGAGCGCCGCCTGCTGGCGTCGTGGCGCGTGCGACAAGACGCCACCGGATCCCACCAGGAGACCCAGGTCCATCAGGTTGACGAGCGTGGCGCCACTCTCGGACTGGCTCACGATGTCCGAGATCGAGCGCTCGATCTGCACCCCCTTGAGCCCGGTGGCGAGCGTCTTGTGCTGCTCGAAGGCCAACCGCAGGGCCTCGCGGGCGATGGCCTGCTCGACGATCAGGTCCTCGAGCGTCTGGGGCACGGTGGTGGGGCGGATCATCTTGTTCTTGATCTGGTTGCGGAGCTCGACCTCGTCGACCTCGAACGGCACCCAGCGCAGGATCCCGTCGATCCCCGCCTCGGCCATCACGTTCGACACCGAGTAGCTCATCCCCAGGTTGGCGGACACGGTGCGGTTGAACACCGTCTGGAACACCGAGAACACGTCGGTGGTGGCGCCGCCGATGTCCACCCCGACCACCGCCATGCGGTCGCGGCGCGCGATCTTCTCGATGATGATCCCAACCGCGGCCGGCGTGGGCATGATCGGCACGCGCGACCAGGTCATGAGCTTCTTGTAGCCGGGCGCGTGCGCCATGACGTGCTCCATGAACAGCTCGTGGATCGCGTCGCGGGCCGGCCGCAGGTTCTCCCGCTCCAGGGCCGGGCGCAGGTTGGGGACCACCGTCAGCGCGGTGCGTTGCTCGAGACAGGCCCGGACCATCGGCGCGGCGTCACGGTTCCCGGCGTAGATGACGGGCAGCTCGTAGCCGGTGCCGAGGCGCGCCTTGGGGTCGGCTGCCGCGAGGATCTCCGCCATCTCCACCACCCGGCGCGTGTCCCCCCCGTCGGTGCCACCCGACAGCAGGATCATGTCGGGACGCAGCTGCCGGAGTCGCTTGATCTTCTCGTGCGGGCGACGGCCGTCGTTCAGCGCGATGACGTCCATGACGATCGCGCCGGCGCCGAGGGCGGCCCGCTGGGCGCTCTCACCGGTCATCTGCAGCACCAGACCCGAGACGGTCATCTGCAGCCCGCCGCCGGCGCTCGAGGTGGACACGTACAGGTCGACGCCCACCTCGCCCCTTTGCGGCGATACGATGCGGTCGCCGTCCAGCAGCGACCGGCCACACAGCTCCTCCACCTCCCGAACCGCGTTCAACACTCCGCGGGTGACGTCCTCGAACGGGGCCTCGACGGTGGTGGGCGCCTCGCCACGCGTGACGAGGCGATAACCCTCCTCCCCCAGCTCGATCAAGATCGCCTTGGTCGTCGTGGATCCGCAGTCGGTGGCGAGGATCGAGCGGATCTCCGGGCCCCGGCTCATGCGCGGTCAGACACCGGCGCCGCCACGCGGTGGCGATCCGTGGGCGGCGTCGGCACGTTGTTCGATCAGACGCGCGAACGTCTCGAGGTGTTCGCGGTGCTCGATGATGCGGGCGAAACGCTGGTAGTCCGGGAGCCGGAACAGCGACTGCACGATCGGCTCGAAGAACGTGAGCGCCTGCCCCGCCACCAGCGACAACGGGCGGGCGGTCTCGAGGGCGAGCACCGCCGGCACCTCGAGGTGGAGCTCGACGATGCGGTCGGCGAGCCGTTCGAGCAACGCCCGGTCCGCCGGATCGAGCGCCGGCTCAGAGGCCATGACGTCCGAGCGCATCGTGGAGGGCGCCGCGGAGCCGGTCACGGCCCGCGCGTGGCAACGGAAGCTCCAGCACGCGAAACCGTTCCATCCAGTGGGGCTCGCGGAACGGGGACAGCCAGACCGCGCCCGGGACCCAGCGCGCGTGACGCAGGTCGTGCCAGCCCCGGCGCTCGGAGAGCGGCCCCACGCGCCGTTCCACACCGGTGTCGTCGACCCGGCATTCGACCGCCAGCAGCCGGTCGTGGAACATCCCGAACCCACACACGCCGAGCGCCACCACGGCGGGCATCGGGAGACCCGCGAACACCGGGATCACCGCGCACGTCAGCGCCGCGGCCAGACCGATGGCCGCGCGACGGGGGGACTCACGCCATGGATCGAACGACCACGTGATGACGTCGGCGCTCATGCCCGGCTCGGGCTGCCCTCGGCGACCCCGGTCGCGCGCCGGGCACGCGCCCTCCAGTGCAGCACCAGCTCACGCGCCGCGCGTCCCTCGTCGAGCCGGCTCACCGGGGTCGCGAGCGGCGCTTCGTGGAGCAGGTCGGGTTGCTCCACCGCCTCGCGCGCGATGCGCTCCATCGCCGCCACGAAGTGGTCGAGACGGTCGAGGGTCTCGGTCTCGGTCGGCTCGATCATCATGGCCTCTTCGACGATCAGCGGGAAATACACCGTCGGGGCGTGCACACCGAAGTCGAGGAGACGCTTGGCGACATCGAGGGTCCTCACCCCGAGCTTGCGGAGATGACGCCCCGACAACACGCACTCGTGCATGCAGTGCTCGTCGTGCGGGAGCTCGTAGGTGCCCGCCAGACGCCGCATGAGGTAATTCGCGTTCAGGATCGCGGTGCGGCTCACCCGCTCCAGACCGGGCGCACCGTTGGACAGGATGTAGGCCAGCGCCCGCACCAGGATGCCGAAATTACCGTGATAGGAGTGCACCCGTCCGATGGACTGCGGGCGGTCCCAGACCCGTCGTAACGCGCCACCCGACTCCTCCACGATCGGCACCGGCAGGAACGGCGTCAGGTGACGCGCCACCGCGACCGGTCCGGCCCCGGGGCCGCCGCCGCCGTGCGGGGTGGAGAACGTCTTGTGGACGTTGATGTGCATGACGTCGAATCCGAGGTCCGCCGGGCGCACCAGACCCACCAGCGCGTTGAGATTGGCTCCGTCCATGTAGCACTGCGCGCCGGCGGCGTGCGCCATCCGGGTGACGTCGACGATCTCCTTCTCGAACACACCCAGCGTGTTGGGCACGGTGAACATCACCGCCGCCACGGTGTCGTCGAGCACGCGGGCCAGCGCCGCCAGATCGACGTGACCGTGCTCCTCGGAGGCGACCGTCACGGTCTCCCAACCGAGCAGGTTGACGCTGGCCGGATTGGTCCCGTGCGCCGAATCGGGAACGATCACCTTGCGCCGGCGGTCCCCCTCACCACGTGAGCGGTGCCAGGCCCGGATCAGCATCAGACCGGTCATTTCGCCCTGTGCGCCGGCGGACGGCTGCGTCGACACCGCGTCGAAGCCGGTGATCGCGGCGAGCACGCGTTGCAGCTCCCAGATCACACGCAGCGCGCCCTGGCTCAGGTCGTCGCTGGCGAGTGGGTGGGCAAGGGCCAGACCGGGCAGCGCCGCCAGCTCGTCGTTGATCTTCGGATTGTGCTTCATGGTGCACGACCCGAGCGGGTAAAGCCCCTTGTCGATGTGGTGATTGAGGACCGAGAGCTCGATGAAGTGCCGCACCACCTCCGGTTCGCTCACCTGCGGGAAATCGAGATCGCCACGCAGACGCGCGCCGGCGAGAAGCTCCGCGAGCGGGCGCTGTGGCACGTCGCAGACCGGCAGCTCCGGACCCCGATGACCGGGACCACCCTGCTCGATCAGCAGCCGGCGTTCGAGGTTCATCGCACCCCTCCCGCCCGCCGCAGCGCCGCGGCCCAGCGATCGATCTCCTCCGCGCTCCGCTGCTCGGTGACCGCCACCAGCAGACGGTGCTTCCACTCGGGCCGGAAGCGTCCGAGGTACACCCCGGCCAGAATCCCGTCGGCCAGCGCCTCGCGCGCCACCGACCAGGCCTCCACCGGACATTCAAGCACGAACTCGCGGAAGAACGGACCGTCGTAGGCGAGGCGGTAGCCGGGGATCGAGGCGGCCAGCCGCGCGGCGTGATGCGTCTTCTGCACGCACAGCTCCGCCACCTCGCGCATCCCACGGCGCCCCATCAGCGACATGTAGATCGTCGCCCGGAGCGCCAACAGACCCTGGTTGGTGCAGATGTTCGACGTGGCCTTCTCCCGGCGGATGTGCTGCTCGCGGGTCTGGAGTGTGAGCACGAAGCCGCGTCGTCCCTGTTTGTCCACGGTCTCCCCGACGATGCGCCCCGGCATCCGACGCACCAACGCGGTCCGGCAGGCGAAGAAACCCAGGAACGGTCCGCCAAAGCTGGGTGGGATGCCGAGAGACTGGCCCTCGCCCACCACGATGTCGGCCCCGGTCTGACCGGGCGGCTCGAGCAGCGCCAGCGCGATCGGGTCACAGCAGGCCACCGCCAGCGCCCCGCGCTCGTGCGCCAGCGCGTGGAACGCAGACGGGCTCTCGAGCAGACCAAAGAAATTCGGATGCTGGTAGACGACACACGCGACGTCGGCGCCGAGGGCCGCCTGCAGGTCCTCGGGGGCGCATGGACCGCCGCGGCCCGCGACGACGGTCACGTCCGCCGATCCCAGGTAGGTCTGGAGCACCGCCAGCCAGTGCGGGTGGAGCGCGCCCGCCACCACGACGCGCCGGCGCCCGGTCTGGGCGCGCGCCAGCAGGGCCGCCTCGACGGCCGCGGTGGCTCCGTCGTACAGCGACGCGTTGGCCACGTCCATGCCGGTCAGCTCGCAGATCATGCTCTGGAATTCGAAGATCGTGGTGAGCGTGCCCTGGGCCACCTCCGGTTGGTACGGGGTGTACGCGGTGGCGAATTCGGAGCGGGACGCGAGCACGCCCACGGCCGCGGGGATGTAGTGGTCGTACACGCCGCCGCCCATGAACGAGACCGCGCGGTCGGCCGCGTTCTCACGCGCCCAGCCCCCGAGGGTGCGTCGCAGCTCGATCTCGGTGAGCGGGCCCGGAATCGGGAGTGGTCCGCGGAGCCGCACCTCGTCGGGGACCGCCGCGATCAGCTCCTCGAAACGCGCGACGCCGATCGCCCCGAGCATCCGCCGTTCTTCCTCCGGTGACAGACCCACGAAGCTCACGCCTGCTGCTCCTCGATCATGCGGGTGTAATCGGCGCTGGTCATGAGCTTCTGCAGCGCGGTCTTGTCCGGGACCCGGATCCGGATCATCCACCCGTCCTCGTACGGGGACTGGTTGACGACGGCCGGGTTGTCGGCGAGCGCCCCGTTCACCTCCACCACCTCGCCACTGACCGGCGCGTACAGATCGCTCACCGTCTTCACCGCCTCCACCACGCCGAACGGCTTCGTGGCCTCCAGACGGCGTCCGAGGTCCGGCAACTCGACAAAGACGACGTCCCCCAGCTGGTCGGTGGCGTACGAGGTGATCCCGACCGTCACCACGTCGCCCTCGAGCCGCGCCCATTCGTGCTCGGTGGTATATCTCAGCTCATCCGGATAGCTCACGTCGTCCTCCGTCGGGCCCGCACGCGTCAGCGGTGCGAGCCGTGGGTCCAGAACGGGCGCTTCACCACGCGCGCCGTGATGCGGGTCCCGCCGGCCACGACCTCGAGAGGGGTCCCGATCGCGGCATCCGCGGTCGAGACGTAGGCCATCGCGACCGCGTGCTCGAGACTCGGGCTGAAGGTGCCGCTGGTCACCGATCCGACCGATGACCCGCCCCGCTCCACCGGCATCGCGTGCCGTGGCACCCGGCGCCCCTCGGACTCGAGACCGACCAGACGGCGGCCGACCCCCTGCTCCTTCTGACGCAGCAGGACTTCGCGGCCATAGAACGCCGGCTTGGCGAGCTTCACCGTCCATCCCAGACCGGCCTCGAGCGGGCTGGTGCCGTCGTCGATATCGTTGCCATACAGCATGTAGCCCATCTCCAGCCGCAGCGTGTCACGCGCTCCGAGCCCGATCGGCTCGAGCCCGTACGGCGTCCCGGCCCCGACCAACCCGTCCCAGACCACGGTGGCGTGACGCGGGTCGAAATAGAGCTCGAACCCGTCCTCCCCGGTGTAGCCGGTGCGGGAGATCACCGCGTCCACACCGAACAGCCGCCCCTCGAGGAAGCGGTAGTAGCCGAGCTCCAGCGCGGCCTCCGGGACGTGGCCACGCAGCACGTCGGCGGCACGCGGTCCCTGCAGGGCGAGCAGCGCGGTGACATCCGACCGGTCCTCGAGCACCACCCCGGGCGACCGCTGGCCTTCGAGCCAGGCCAGGTCCTTGGCGATGTTCGAGGCGTTGACGACCAGCATCAGGTGGTCGGCGAAGCGGTAGACCAGTATGTCGTCGACGATGCCGGCATCGGGCCGGCACATCGGGGAGTACAGGACCTGACCGACCGCCAGGGCGCTCACGTCGTTGGTGACACAGCGGTCGACGAAGCCGATGGCTCCGGGGCCGCTCACCCGGAACTCACCCATATGGCTGATGTCGAAGAGTCCGACCCGCTCCCGGACACAACGGTGCTCCTGAACGTCGCCGGTGTAACGCACCGGCATCTCGAAGCCGGCGAAATCCACCAGCTTGGCGCCGAGGGCGCGGTGGGCCGCATGAAACGGGGTGCGCTTGAGCGCGGTCGATGGATGCACGGGGGGCTCCGGGATGGGAATACAGTCGAACCGTAACGAAATGCCCCGAACGCGGTCAAGCGAGGTGGCCCGCGTCCCGCGGCGCCTCACAGACTCCACGACGGCCACCCCCTCCAAAGGGTGGCCGTCGTGCGCTACGGTGTCGTGGCGCCGCTGTTTCCGCTCAGCGGGACAGGACGAGACGGGTGGTCAGATTGTGGCCCGGCGCGCGCAGACGGATGAAGTAGAGACCGGCGGGCGCCTGACCGTGCTCAGTCCGACCGGTCCACACCGCCTGGTAACGACCCGGCGTGAAGTGACCGGAGGCGAGCGTGGCCATCTCGCGACCCTGCACGTCGATCACCGAGAGATGCACGTCGCTCGCGCGCGGCACCGAGAAGTCGACCCGGGCGTTGTCATGGGTCGGATTGGGCGCCACACGTCCGAGCGCGAACTCGGTGATGGTCTGACCGGCGGTGCCCGACAGGGGACCAAAGGTCATACTCGCGCCGTTCGTGGCGGTCGCCGCGAGACGGTAGTAATAGGTCTGTCCCGAGACCACGTCCCGGTCGAGCGCCACGGTGAACTCGGCGTCCCGACGGATCTCGGCGGTGACGTCGGCGAACGGACCGGCTTCGCTCCGGGCCCTCTGCAGCTGGACGGTGCGGAACTGCGCCGGGTTCGAGAATCCC
>JBIOKD010000036.1:0-16217 GCA_044451485.1 Candidatus Eiseniibacteriota bacterium
CGTCTCCACGTAGGCGGCGAAGGGGGCGGCGATGACCACCTCGCCGGTGGAACGCCACTGACCCGGAGCCACCACCGAGGGATGGAACAGCCGCTCCGCAACCACCGCCACCCGTACGGGCACCGTGGGTGTCTCCGCGACGGCTCCGGCGTCGTCCCCTGCACGTGTGGAGCAGCCCCTCGACAGGAGGGCCGCGATCCATACGATGCCCGATGCGGTGTGCGGGAGTCGGCGCGACATGAGCGGGTCGTGAGCGGTCATCGACGGTCCTCGATCCGGAAGCGCTCGATGCGCAGGGTCTCCAGCGCCTCACCCAGACGCAGACGCGCGAAGCGGTCGAGCTCGACCGCGTCGAGCAGCTCGAACAGCGTGGTGGCCCCCGCGGCGTAGAGACTCTTGAGCCGCAGCACGTGCATTTCGGCGCCGGTGACGATGTCGACCGTGGCCCGCACGCGCGCCGCCGCGGTTCGCCACCGCTCGAGACCATCGAGGGCCTCGCGTCGCTGGCGCGCGCCTTCGGCCGTGCTGCTCGCCGCGGCGGCGTGCATGCTCTCGGTGCGCGCCGCCAGACTGGGCGCGAGAGCGCGATCGAGCAGCGGAAGACGGAAGTCGAAGGCGGCCGAGGCGCCGAGATCGCGTCGCAGGCGGTCGGCGAACACCGCGTCGGGGTCATCGGCGAGCAACGAGGCGGGGACCGCACGGGTCAGATCCGACCCGAGGAGACCCGCGTCCAGCGTCAACGTCACCACGGGTGCCCCCCGATGCCGCGTCTCGGCGGAATCGAGCCGCGCGCTCGCCTCCTCGGCGCGGGCCAGCGCCAGCTCGGGTAAGCGCGCGAGCCCCGACAGCAGGGCGATCGAATCGGCGGTCGTGGGGGCACGGTCGGAATCGGCCGGGGCGGCTCGCACCACCGGCTCGGACCCGGCACCCCGCCCGATGAGCTCGAGCAGCTCGGCGGCGGCCGCCTTGCGCTCGGTGCGTAGATCCTCGAGGTCGAGCTCGGCGTTCGCCAGGGCCAGCGTCAGACGCATCGAGTCGGCGGGACTTCGCGCCCCGGCGCGGACGCCGGCGCGGACCAGCGGCACCAGTCGTCCGAGCCCCGTGTTCGCATTCCGAAGCACCTCGGACGCGTCGTCCAGGCGCAGCAGTTCATAGGCCAGGACCGCGGCGCGCTCTCCGGCGTCGCGGCTCTCGAGACGACGGCGGTCGCGTGCGCTCGCCGATTCGATCTGCGCCCGTTCGCGCTCGCGGGTTCGATGTCCGCCGTCGGCCAGCGGCCAGGTGAGTCCGGTCTGCAGGTGGTACTCGCCGAGGTTGGTGATCGCCGGATCGTAGGACCATTCGGGCGCGAACAACGCCCCGGCCGACAGAAACACGTCCGGCCGGCGGTTGAGCGAGGTGGCCGTCGATTCCGCGGCGGCGGCGCGCTCGGCGTAACGTGCCGCCGCCAGCGTCGGAGCGTGCTCGCGGGCCAGACGCACGCAGTCGGCGACCGACAGGGTGTCGGGCGCCGCGTGAGCCCCGGACACGAAGGTCAGGAACGCCCCCGCCATCCACAAGGCCCGCGAACGCCCGGCCATGGATCGCGCGACCTTCGCAGGGCGTGATTCGGTGCGCAAGCACTCTCCCTCGATGTGACGTCCCGACGATCTCCCATCCGACACTACATCAATTCTCTATGCGGGCGTTCCGGTCCGCCGCTCAGTCGTTCGGATCGGCCTTGTGCCCGCTCAGCCGACGGCCGTCGCTCGCGTAGCGTACCTCGACCCGTTGCCTTCCATCGAACACCCGCAGCTCGTAGCTCGGCGGTGCCGACGAATCGCTGGAGCGGATCCGCTCGACGCGTTCGATCTTCCAGTGCCCTTGGGCCGAAGCATCGTGCGAACGACGTACCGGCTCAGGGAGGTCGCTCGCGGCGATCTCGGCCTCCTCCTCGCGCAGACGGCCAGTCGCCTCGAACGACGCGTCCACCCGCCGGCCCGAGACCGTCATCTCGGCCTCGTAGAGATCGACACCCTTCTCCCGTTCATGGGTGAACCCGCGGAACTCCGCGCCGGGATAACGCTGCGCGAGCGCGTCGCGGACCGGCCCGGGAAGGGTCTCACGATGGATCGACTCCTCCTTCGCTGTGGCGACTCCGCCCAACGAAACCAACGCCACGCATGCCCCGATGATGATCCTGTGGTAACGCTTCATTTGGTTGCCTCCCGCGATGGACCCCGCCCGCACGGCCGGGTATCGGCCCGGGCGGCGGCTACCCGCAGGGGATATCAGATCCATCCGAACGGCGGCTGAACGGCCCAGTCATCGGGGATTCGCCGCGGGACCGGCGCCGCTCCGAGCCGCCGTGAACGGCGGCAGGTGAATCTCGAACCGGGCACCGCCGAGATCGGAGCGGTCCAGCCGCAGCTCTCCGCCATCGGCCCGGATGATGCGACGCGCCAGGGGCAGGCCGAGTCCAAAACCCGGCATCTTCGCCCGAACTCCGGCGCTCCGGTAGAACGGGTCGAAGACCCGCTCGATTTCGTCAGACGCGATCCCCACGCCGCCGTCCTCGACCGCGAGCAGGATTCCCTCGCCGTCCTCGGTGATCGTCACGCGCAGGGGCGTGCCGGTGTTCGTGAACTTGAGCGCGTTGTCGACCAGATTGCGCACCGCCGCGGCGAGCAGGTCGACGCTCCCGGCGACCAGCGCCTCGTCAGGGACGTGCACCGCGAGGTCGGCGGCGCGGGTCGGCCGTTCGGCGAGCAGCATCGCAACGATCTCACGCACAACGTCGGCGAGGTTGACGGGGTCTTCCGCGCCGGTCCGATCGGCACGCCGGACATCGCTTTCCCGCAGCAGCAGCAGGGCGTCCACCAGTTCCCCGAGAGTGCGCACCTCGACGAGAGCGCTTTCCAGATGCCGGCGGTGGGGCGCGGGAAGCGCATCGTCGGCAAGCGCGTATTCGAGCTCACCCGAGACGACGGTTAGCGGTGTTCGGAGCTCGTGCGCTGCGTCGCGCGTGAAGTCGCGCTCGGACTCCAGCAGAACGTCGAGACGGGCGAGAAGATGATCGAATGCCATCGTCACGCTCGCGATCTCGACCGGATCCTTCGCATCGTGGAGCGGTCGAATGCGCATGTCGGCGGCGAGACGATCGGCCTGGGCCGCAACCCGCGCGAGTGGCGCAAGCTGCCGTCTCACCAGCACGCGCCCCACCAGAAACGTCAGGAGGAACACGGCGGCCACCATCAGGCCAGAAACGCCGATCAGGGTGGTCATGGCGCGACGCCGAGGGACGGTCGAGACGGAGACGATGACCCAGGCGCCGTGCGGCAGGCGCACCTCATGGCTCATGATCTCTCGGTCGGTGGCGGGACTCCGGGGCCCCGGCGAACTGGCCACGACCCGGTGATGGTCGTCGAGCACGTCGAGCCGGTATCCGAGAAGCGGGTCCTCCTCGAGCGTGGCACGGGCGGCGGTGGCAAGGTCGCCCTCCTCCGTCCATTCGCGCGCGATGCTCACTGCCGCGCCTTCGGCGACGTCCACGAGGGCGTGCCGATCCTGCTCGATCAGCACGCGCTCCGTCAGCCAGACCGTCGTGGACGAAACGGCGAGGAGTGCGCATGCCACGATGGCAAACTGCAACGCCAGCAGCCGGCTGGAGAGACGCCTCGCCATTACCGGGCGCGCTCGAACACGAGACCCGCCCCGCGCAGCGTCCGGATCGTGAAGTCACCGTCGTCGCCACCCAGTTTGCGGCGCAGTCGGCCGAGAATGACATCGAGACTGTCCGCGGCAGAGGGGCCTGACGCGGGCCACAGCTCCTCGAGGATCTCGGCGCGCTCCACCAACCGACCGTCACGCGCCGCGAGCATCTCGAGTAACCGCCATTCGCGATCCGTCAAGGGCGTGTCGTTTCCCTCGTGTGACAGACGCCGGCGCGTGAAGTCGATCCGAGTCGTGCCCGCTTCGAGGACCCTGGCCGGCTCGATGCCGTGGCGTCGCGCGAGCGCACGGATCCGCGCTTGGAGCTCGGCGAGGGCGAACGGCTTCTTCAGGTAGTCGTCGGCCCCGGCCTCGAGACCCTCGACGCGATCGCCGACCTCGGCCCGAGAGGTGAGACAGAGCACGGGGACGCGACTCCCGCCCGCACGCAGGCGCCGGCAGAGATCGAGACCGTCGCCGCCCGGGAGGAGCCGGTCGAGTACCAGGACGTCGTACTCCTCCGACAGCGCGAGCTCGAGACCGGTGGCCCAGTCCGCCGCGGACGCGATGTCGATCCCCGCTTCGCCGAGGTAGCGGCAGAGGAGATCCCGAGTGGGTTCGTTGTCCTCCACGAGCAGGACCTTCACGACACGTCCCATTCCGCGGTCGTGGCGCGATCGATTCCGGTGAAGAGCAACGCGACATGCTCCTCCGGTCGCAGGTCGCCGGTGCGTCGCAATGCCAGCACACCTGCAAGCCCCGCCGCGCCGGTGGCGTCGACCGGAACGGCGCAGGCCTCGACTCCCAGTGCACAGGCTTCGCGAAGGTCGTCCTCCTCCACCGTCACCGGCCAGCCACCAGTCACCAGCATCGCCTCCACGACCGCCGCCCAGTCGTAGGTCTCGTCGTCGAGGATGCCGTGGGCGATGCTGTGTGGGGTGGTCTCCCACGGCCACATGTAACGGGATCGGTGGGCACGCGCGTGGCCCCACGCGGCGCGAACCGCCTCCCGCGCCGTGGGGGCCGCCAGACGCGCCGCCAGGACCGCGTCCGCGTCATCGGGAACGGACGTCACGCCGAGACGCGCCAGCGCGTCGGCACGGACACGCTCGTAGGCCCGGCGGAGCGGGAAGCCACCGGTGGTCTGCACCGCGTGGATGCGTGGCGCGCCGATCGCGAGCCCGAGCGCGTGGCTCTCCGCGAGCGCGGCGGCACAGGCGCTCGCGAGCGCCCCGCCGCCCACCTGGACGAACAGACGATCGAGCCGCTCCCCGGCGCCGCTCAGGGTCTCGGCCATCTCCCAGACGAGCGTGTGCCCGCCCTCGACCGTGAGACCGTTCTCGTTCCCCTGAACGCAGAACGGGAGGCTGCCCGAGGCGACGGCCTCGTGGAACGCGTGGAGACACGGATCTCCGGCGATGCCGGCTCGTCGTGGACAAACCTCGATGCGGGTTTTGAGTCCGCGGAGACGGTCCACCACGCGCGGATCCGCGTCCACCGGGATGAACGCGGTGAGCGGTCGCCGCGTCGCGCGCGCGATCACGCCGGCCGCCAGCGCCGCGTTCCCACACGATGCGATCGCGAGACCACGACGATCGGTCTCCGCCCGCGACACGAGACCAATCCGTTCCGCGACCTCGAGATGGAGCGCCAGCCCGAACAGGTGCCGTGCCTTGTGCGAGCCGGCCACGTTCCGTGTCTCGTCCTTGGTCCACACCGCGCCGGCGTCCATCCCGAGACGAGCGGCGAGTGACGGCTGGCGCACGAACGGGGTGACCGCGAAGCCGTGCCCGTCGACCGCGGCGATCTCGTGATCCAGCTCCCCCACCAGATCGCCGAAGGCCGCGTCGCTCATGCCGCCGGTTCGGGCCCGATGCCAGGCGTGGAGCAGCTCACGATGACGCCGGAACGGGTGGACGGCGCCCGGATCCGCGAAGCGCACCCGTGCGAGATCGAGACGGCGCGCGAGCACGTGGTCGGCGTCGTCGCCGGATGCGGCGCGCGGGCAGCAGAACGGGAACGGGTCCTCGGGGTCGGGTGCCGCGCCACACGCCGCGCACTCGAGCCGGCTGGCGGTGCGGAGGGGGCCGGTATTCATACCCGGGTCGGCCGGATCAGGCGTCCGGTGCGGTGCCCGCACGCCGGTTGAACTCCGCGATGCGCTCGTCCCAGCTCTCGAGCGCCGGTCGCAGCCCCCGCCAGAACCCCGGCTCGCGTCGTGCCACGAACGCATCGATCGGAACGCCACGCTGCTCCACCCAGGTGAAGTAGCCGAGGTTGAAGATGCGTCGCCGCGCCGGGTCGTCGAGCACCAGCGTCCGCGTCGCCTCGTCCCCGAGCATCCAACGACGGTGGGTCTGCTCGGCGGCCGCGGCAGCGAGGCCGCCTGGCCAGACCTGGGAGCGGGTCTTGGCGCGCTCGCTGGCGTACATCGCGGCGCCGTCGGTCGCCACGGTCACGATCGCGTCGTCGGCGCCGAGATCCAGACGCCGCGCCGTGGCGATGGCGGCGAGCACGTTGCACAGACTCGAGAGACCGAGCGAGCGGAGCGTGTCCACCACCGCCGGCGACACCTGGCGACGCTCGCGCAACATAGTCCGCCCGGTCTCGTCGGCGAAGACCACACCCAGCTGATCGGTCGCGTGGTCGGTGACCCCCACCACCACGTCGGTGTTCATCACGTTGTGGATGAGCGGCACGTGCTTGTCGCCGATGCCCTGGATGTTGTGCTCGCCGAACCCGTTCTCGAGCAGCGTCGGACACTCGAGCGCCTCGGCGGCGACAATCGCGGTTCCGTAACGCTCCTTCAGCGAATCTCCGGCGCCGAGTGTGCCCGCCGAGCCGCTCGCCGAGACAAAGACCGCCAGCCGCAGCGCGGGTCGGGTGACACGCAGCGATTCGTATACCGTCGCCAGCGCGTGACCGGTCGCCGCGAAGTGGGCGAGATGGTTCGCGTACTCGCTGAACTGGTTGAGGATCACGTTGGCGCCGTCGCGCTCGAGACGCGCGCACTCGTCGTAGATCTCCTTGACGTTGCTCTCCGTCCCGGGGGTGCGCACGATGTCCTCCGGCTGGCCGACCCAGCGCTCCAGCCAGGCGAAGCGCTCGGCGCTCATCCCGGCGGGGAGCACGGCCACGCCGCGGCAGCCGAGGATGCGCGAGATCGCCACGCCGCCACGACAGTAGTTGCCGGTCGAGGGCCACACCGCGCGCTGGGTGGCGGGGTCGAAGCGACCGGTGACGAGACGCGGCACCAGACACGCGTAGGCGGCCAGCACCTTGTGGGCGTGGATCATCGGGAAGCGGTCCCCGAACACCACGACGATCGGTGACTCGACACCGGTGAGCGACGTGGGCAGCACCACGTGCTCGGGGAGCGTGGCGCGGGCCCGCCGCGACGCGTCGTTCCACCAGTGCACCCGGAACAGGTTGAGCGGATGCGCGGCGTCCGGATCGACCGCGGCCAGGGATCGGTGGATCGACGCCGGGATCCGCGACGGGTCGACCAGCTCGGCGAAACGCGGCAGCGCGATCCGCCGGTCACGGAAGGTCGCGATGGTGCGCTCCAGCACCGCACGATCGGCGACCGCGGTGCCCATCAGGTCGGCCGCGCCGTCACCGACACCCGGCGCCCCGGTCACCACCGTCTCACGGGTCATGACGGGCCCCCGCGCCGTCGCCACTCGCCGGTCTCGTCGATCATCTCGTAGCGCGGCAGATGCCGGCGACCCTCGCGGCAGACGAAGCGGACCGCCTCGAGCAGGGTCTGGAACTCCGTCTCGCTGGTGACCGGCGAGAAGCCGACCCGCACCCAGCCGGGCTTGAGACCGCAGTGACCCTGCTCGAGCAGACGCCGGACACGCTCCGACACGGCGGGATCGATGTCGAGCAGCTCGTGTCCATAGGGACCGGCGCACATACAGCCGCCCCGGGCCTGGACCCCGAAGTAGTCGTTCAGCAGGGCGACCACATAGTTGTGATGGAGACCGTGGAAGATCATCGACACGATCCCCAGACGTTCCGCCTCGAGATCGCCGAGCAGCTCCAGCCCGCTCTCCCGCCGCCACTCCGTGAGCGCTCGCTCGAGATACCCCCGCTCGATCCGGTGGATGCGCTCGGTCCCGATCGCGTGCTTGAGATCGAACGCCAGCCCGGCCTGGATCGCGCCCACGACCGGCGGCGTGCCGCCGGTCTCGCGATGCGAGGTCTCCCGCAGGTACACGTGCTCGGTCGGCGAGGTGTACAGCACGGTGCCGCCACCGGGCTCGGCCGGCACCCGGTTCGAGAACAGCCGGCGGTTCGCCACCAACAGACCGGGGGCGCGTGGACCCCCGAGGAACTTGTGCACCGACAGGAACACCGCGTCGAGACGCGCCTCGTCGTCGGGACGACCGTCGGTTCCCATCGGATGCAGGTCGATGTCGACGTACGGTCCCGCGGCGGCGTAGTCGAAGAAGGCCCAGGCGCCGTGTCGGTGCAGCACCCGCGCCAGCGCGTGACAGTCGTTGCGGATGCCGGTCACGTTCGAGGCGGCGGAGAAGGTGCCGATCTTGTTCGGTCGCGCCCGGTACCGGCCGAGCAGCTCGTCGAGCGCCGCGACCGAGATGCGACCGTGCTCGTCGAACGGCACGAACACCGTCTCGCCGATCGTCTCGCGCCAGGTGATGTCGTTGCTGTGGTGCTCCATCGAACTGCGGAACACCACCGGTCGAAGCTCCTCGGGCACCAGACGAGACATGTCGTAGCGGTCCTCGAGCTCGCTCGGGATACGCAGCCCCATGACCTGGATGAGCCGGTTCACGGCGCCCGTGGAACCCGAGCCGACCGGGAGCACCACGTCGTCTTCGCGGGCTCCGAGATAGCCGGCGATGCGCCGGAACGCGTCCTCGTACCAGCGCGTCATCATCCGCCCGGTGGCGGAGGTCTCGCTGTGGGTGTTCGCCATGTAGGGGAGCACCCGTGTGTTGAGCACGTCCTCCACCTCGCGGTGGAAGCGACCCGACGCGGTCCAGTCGAAGTACGCCAGTCGCTTGGGGCCCTCGGGCGTGTCGAGCGGGACACCGGCGCCGATGACTCCGGCCCGCAGGCGGTCGAGGAACGCACGCTCGCCCGCCTCGTCCCCGATCCGGACCGGACCGCCGGGGGTGGCTTCGTCGAGACGGACCAGCGGACCCTCGAGCGTGCGTGTGGCCATGTCGGTCTCCGGTGGCGGAGGGGTGACGTTCTCCGACAGAGCCTAGTGCCCGGCGCACGGAGTGGCAAGAAGGCCGGCCGGTGGAGACGAGGCCGCGGCGGGAGCATGGTCCGAAAGTCGGATGCGTCATCGTGGCGTTCGTGCGCGATACTGGCAGGGCATGGAACCCACGATCCCGGCTGCACCCACCCGCTCGCCCGCCACCCGCAAGGTACCGCGCGAAGAAACGACAACGCCGACGTGTCCTGTCGAAACCCCCAGGCTCCGGTGAAGACCCTCGGAATCCGCACCGGCACCCGCATCCTTGAGGAGAATTCATGAACCCGACCGCGCCGGCCATGCCCGCGTTCGATCACGGCGTGTTGGCGTCACTGTTCGGCCGCAGCCTCTACACGACCAACGAGTGGAGCACCAGCGAGCTCGAGACGCTGCTGAACGTGGCTGCCATCTTCCAGGCGGCGGACTTTCGGAAGCGATCTCTCGCGATGATGCCCGACGAGCTCGCATACGGGCTGTTCTTCGACCAGTCCACCCGCACGCGCTCGGCATGGGCCGGCGCCGCGGCCCGGCTCGGCATGCGCCCAGTCATCTCCGATGGGAGCTCGACGCAGGTCGCGCACGGCGAGACGCCGTCCGAAACGGGTGCCATGCTCGGCATGAACGCACACGCGCTCGGCGTGCGACACGACAAGGTCCTGGGCGAGGGCAACCATTTCATCCGTGAGATGAAGCGCGGCATCGACGAATACCTGAAGGCCACGGGCGACTCGCGCCAGGTACCTATGGTCAACCTGCAGTGCGACGTGGACCACCCGACCCAGGCGCTGGCCGATCTCCAGTACCTACGCGATGTCTTCCCCGGCGGCCTCAAGGGCAAGCGGATCGCGGTGAGCTGGGCCTACTCGCCAAGCTACGCCAAGCCGCTGTCTGTGGCGCAGGGCGTGTGCACGTTGTTCACGCGCTTTGGGGCGGACGTGGTGCTGGCACATCCCGAGCCCTACCGCCTCATGGACGCGTCCCTTGAGGCCGCCCGCAGCCACGCCCAGCAGTCCGGCGGCTCGTTCGAGGTCGTCCACACCATGGACGAGGCGTTCCGCGGAGCGGACGTCGTCTACCCCAAGAGCTGGGGGCCGTACGACCTCATGCTCGAGCGCGTCGAGGCCAACAAGGCGAAGGACAACAAGCGCATGGCCGACATCGAGCAGCGCGCGCTGGCGCAGAACGCCAGGTACCGGGACTGGATCTGCGACGAACGCCGCATGGGGCTCACCCGCAACGGCAAAGCACTCTACATGCACCCACTCCCCGCGGACATCGGCGACGAGGTCAGCACCGGCGTCATGGAAAGGGCCAAGATGGACGTCGCCCGGCAGGCGAACAAGAAGATGTACGTCATCATGGCCATGCTCGCGGTGGCCAAGATGCCGGACCTGGCCCGGCGGCTGGAGGACCTGCGCGCTTGAATGCCGTGGCCGACACGACGCTAGACGGCAGGCGGGCGGCGCGCTGCGCGTCGAACCACGCGTGGAGGGCTGCCCCTACTCCACCGATGGCGTTGGATTCGTGGTTCCGGCCGACCACGCGTCCCTCGAAGTGCCCGAGGACAAGCGCTGGGTGCGGTCGGGCCAGTCTCGTCATCCTGCGATGCTGGTATTCGGGCCGGGCATTCTGCAAAACGTGCACCGCATCGGCGAGTGTCTCGACACCCGCGAGCTGCGGCACGCGATCGCATTCCTGGCGCGTCTGCCGGGTCTGTTCGCTCAAGGAGCCGTATCGTGACGCGCGGGCCTCGTCGTTCGGAAGAGGAGTGTTGTGATGCGAGTGATCAAGCCGACCAACGAAACCGTTCTCGCCAAGGCCATCCAACGCTGTCGTGACCGCAAGATCGTCATCCCGACGTTCGCGGAACAGCGCGATCCGACCCGGGTCCCGGAGAAGATCCTCAAGCGTCTGCGGCAGGTCGGCATGCAGGAGAAGAACCCCGTCAACCTGTTCCGCATCGGCTGGAAGAACGAGCCGAAAGGCAAGGGCGGCCTGTTCAACCGGGGCAATTGGATCGAATTCCCCTCCGAGCTCACCGGCGTGCGCGCGCGAATCATCGGACTCGTGGGGAAGCACTTCCCCATCGGCGCGCACAAGGTCGGCGCGGCGTTCGGATGCCTGGTGCCGCGGCTGGTGACCGGCGAGTTCGATCCGGAGCTGCACAGCGCGGCCTGGCCCTCGACGGGCAACTTCTGCCGCGGTGGCGCCTTCGACAGCGCTCTGCTGGGCGTCAAGGCCATCGCGATCCTGCCCGAGGGCATGTCGAAGGAGCGCTTCGAGTGGCTGCGTGCAATCGGCACCGACGAGATCATCGCGACCCCCGGGACCGAGTCGAACGTCAAGGAGATCTATGACCGCTGCTGGCAGTTGCGCAAGGAACGCGGCGGCGCAGTCTCGATCTTCAACCAGTTCGAGGAGTTTGGAAACGCGGCGTGGCACTATGCAGTCACCGGCGGCATCGTCCAGGACGTATTCGAGCAGATCCGCACCCCCGACAGCCGGCTCGCGGCCTATATCTCCGCCACCGGCTCCGCCGGCACGATTGCCGCCGGGGACTTCCTGCGTACCCGATTCCCGCTCGTGAAGGTGGTGGCAGCCGAAGCGCTCCAGTGCCCCACGCTGCTGAGCAACGGCTTCGGCTCTCACCGCATCGAGGGCATCGGCGACAAGCACGTGCCGTGGGTGCACAACGTGCGCAACACGGACGTGGTGGCTGCCATAGACGACGAGCAGTGCATGAGCCTCCTACGGTTGTTCAACGAGGAGGCGGGCGCGAGCTATCTCGAGCGCCGCGGGCTGCCCCGCGTGTTCACCGACCAGCTGCCGCTGCTGGGCATCTCGAGCATCTGCAACCTGATCGCAGCCATCAAGACGGCGAAGTACTTCGAGCTCGACGGGCGCGACATCATGTTCACGCCGCTCACCGACTCGATGGCCCTCTACGGTTCGCGCCTCCAGGAGTTGCGCGTGGAGCGAGGCGCCTACACCGCCGAACGCGCGGCGCAGGACTTCGCGCGCTACCTCGAGGGCGTCGGAACCGATTGGCTCCAGGAGCTCGGCTACCCCGACCGCAAGCGCCTCCACAATCTGAAGTACTTCACCTGGGTGGAGCAGCAGGGCAAGACCGTGCAGGAGCTGGACGCGTTGTGGGAGCCGGACGGGTGGACCGAGTTGTGGTCCGAGATCGACGAGTGGGACGCGCTCATCGAGGATTTCAACCGGCGCACCGGCGTGTTGCAGACGCTCGACTGAAGACCCAGCCGGGTCACCCGGTCGCAGACCATAGGAGTCGCATCCATGACCACCGAGAAGAGACTCGCGATTCTCGCGGTCGGCGGGAACTCGCTCATCGTCGACCCCAAACACGCCACAGTGGAGGACCAGTACCACGCGGTCGAGGAGACGTGCCGCCATATCGCGGGTCTGGTGAAACGCGGTTGGCGGGTGGTGGTGACGCACGGCAACGGCCCGCAGGTCGGCTTCATCCTGCGACGCAGCGAGCTGTCACGCCACGAGCTGCACGATGTGCCGCTCGACTCGTGCGGCGCGGACACCCAGGGCGCCATCGGCTACCAGATACAGCGCGCCATGTACAACGAGACGAGGAACTGGCCGGTTCGGCCGGACGTCGCGACGGTCGTGACCCAAGTGCTCGTGGATGGCCAGGACCCGTCGTTTCACAGGCCCTCGAAGCCCATCGGCTCGTTCATGAACGAGAAGGACGCGATGGAACGACGCCACGACAACGGCTGGGACGTGATCGAGGACTCGGGCCGCGGCTGGCGGCGCCTGGTCGCCTCACCGCGGCCCAAGCGCATCATCGAATTGGAAGCCATTCGGCGGCTACTCGAGAACGACATCATGGTGATCGCCGTGGGCGGCGGCGGCATCCCCGTGGTCGAGGATGCCCAGGGCATGCTCACCGGCGCCTCGGCCGTGATCGACAAAGACCTGGCCACCAGCCTGCTCGCGCGCAACCTGAGCGCAGACCTGCTCATCATCTCCACCGCGGTGGAGAGGGTGTATCTCAACTTCAACAAGCCGGACCAGAAGCCGCTCGACCGCATCACCCTCGCCGAGGCCAAGACATACCTCACGGATGGCCACTTCGCGCCCGGCAGCATGAGGCCCAAGGTCGAGGCGATCATCGAGTTCCTGGAGGCCGGCGGCAAGCAGGCGCTCATCACCGACCCGCCGCACCTGTTGGACGCCATCGAAGGCCGGACGGGCACCTGGATCACCGCGTGAATACGCTCCGCCGGAAGGCGTCGGCCCCGCACCATCCACCCACGCACTGGAGGGACGATGAGAAGCTTCATCGGACGTGACATCCTGTCGCTGAAGGATTTCGAGCGCGATGACTACACACGCATCTTCGAGGTCTGCGAGCAACTCGCCCCGCACGCGCACAACCGCCACAACGGTGACCTCTGCAAGGACAAGACGCTGCTCACGGCGTTCTACCAGCCGAGTACGCGCACCCGGATGTCCACCGAGGCGGCGATGCACCGACTTGGCGGCCACGTTCTGGGCTTTGCGGATGCGAAGATGACGCGCGCCGGTGATTTCTACCAGGAGTCGATCAAGGACACCGTTCGCATGCTCGAGTACTACGCGGACGTCATCGCGATGCGACACTTCCAGCTCGGAGCGCCGCACGAGGCGGCGAAGTACTCGTCGGTACCCATCATCAACTGCGGCGATGGCTGGGGTGAACATCCCACGCAGGTTCTGACCGACCTCTACACGATCTGGCGCGAGCGCGGCACGCTGGATGGGTTGCGCTGGCTGTGCGTGGGTGACCACCGCATGCGCACCATGCACTCGATCGGCCACGCGGCGACGCAGTTCGACATGGAGCTCGACGTGGTCTACCCGCCGGAAATGGCGCCCACCGCCGAATTCAAACAGGAGCTGCGCGACCGCAACGTGCGGTACAACGAGTGGAAGAGCACATCCGAGTGCATCGACAAGGCCGACGTGATCTACATCGAGCCGGTCGTGCAGGCCGACTACACGAAATCGCGGGTCGACGTGTCGGAGGCCAAGAAGGGCACGACGCCCCCCGAGTACCAGATCACCCGGCAGATGATGCTCGAGAAGGCCAAGCGAAACGCGATCATCCTGCACTCGCTGCCGCGCATGGACGAACTGCCCGTCGACGTGGACGGCACGCGCCACGCCCGCTACTGGATCGAAGCCGCGAACGGCGTCGTCCTCCGTATGGCGCTCATCGCGCTGGTGCTGGGGCGCGCCGAGTAGCCCGCGGCCTCCACCGGTCGGAGCGGGCCCCGCGGGCACGCCCCGCCGACCATGAGGCGGCGCCGCCTCATGCAGCCGCCCTCCCCCCCGCGCCGGGCTCGGACGCCGGGGCGGCGTACACGCATTCCCGTGAACGGTACCTAAGTTCCATACACCGGGCATTGCCTGGTGTGGGATAGTCCGTAGTGACATGTCGTGACCCATCCGGGGACCGATCCTCCCACGACGACCGCCGGGGAAGACCGACCCGGGCCCATTCCCGGCGCTGGCGGAGTGAGAGTGCACCTTGAACCCTGCACAATGACCTCTGCGCTCGATGAGACGATTGCCGCGCTGGCCGCCCGCGACCTGCCTCTGGCCATCGAGATCCTGAAGGAAGCCATCCGCATCCCCGCCGACTGGGTGTACCGGCCCAAGGACGAGGGCGGAGATCCGCTGTGCGGATTGAGCAATCATGAGGGTCCGCGACTGCATTATTTGCGCGCGAAGATGGTCGAGATCGGCGCGGTGCGCCACGTCGACGACGTGGGCTTCGACACGTTTGGAAACCTGGTGTGGACGATCGAGGACCCGGGCGACGGCATTCCGCGCGTCAACAAGCGCGTCCTCTACCTCGACGGCCACTGCGACACCGTGCGCGCGCTGAGCGGCGCCTGGCATGAAAGAACCGGCGGACTGGATCCCTGGAACGGCCTCGTGGACGCCACAACGCTGGACCGCGAGTTCCTGCGCCGGGAACTGGGCTACCTTCCACCCGACGACGAGTGGAACCACCTCGTCTTCGGCCGCGGCTCGGCCGACCAGCTGGGCGGCGTGGTGTCGCAGATCATGGCCTCCCGCATCCTGCTCGAGCTGGCCGGCGAGGGAGCGCTGCGTGGTGTCATTGTGCGCGGTTACATCACCGTCGCGGAAGAGGACAACGACGGGGGCGGCCCGCTGTTCGTCACCCGGCATGTGCTCCCCGGGGCGCCGGCCGACATGATCCCCGACGTCGTGATCCTCACGGACTCGAGCGGGGATTCGAAGAAGGGCGCGCTGGGCATCCACCGTGGCCAGCGCGGGCGCATGCAGATCGAGGTCAAGGTCACCGGCAGGTCCTGCCACGGTTCGATGCCGTCGGAGGGCCTGAACCCGCTCGAGTACGGCGCCGGGATCCTGTCCGAGGCCGCGCGGAGACACGACGCCGGCGAAGGCTTCAACGACCACGACTTCCTGGGCCCCAGCACACGCACGGCCTCGTGGTCGCACCTCGAGACGCCGAGCGATTGCGCCGTGCCCGACCGCTTCACGTTCCGTTTCGACTGGCGGCTGACCATCGGCGAGACTCCCGCCCAGGCGGTGGCCGACATCGAGGCACTCGACACGGTGCGCGAGGCGCGCGAAGCCGGCCTTACGGTCGATGTCACCGTGCCGACCTACGTGCAGCCCACCTGGTGTGGCTACGTGCCGGGCAACCCGCAGATCTACATGACCTGGGTGACTCCCCCGGAGCACATCGCCATCACCACCGCGGTCGCGGCCTACCGCGCCGTGGTCACCCCCAACGTGCGGGAACCCCACGAGCAAGGCGGGTCCCTGCGCCGCGAACCGCGCGTGGACCGCTGGGTCTTCTCCACCGACGGCGTGGGCTGGCCCGTGCCGGTGAAGGACAATGCCATCCACGTGCCCGCGCGCAAACAGTGGATCGTGTCGGGTGAATTCACTCACCCCGCCATGTTCGGGTTCGGCACGGGTATCGAACAGAACACCCACAAGATCGGCGAGGCCCTGGACACGCGCGAGCTTCAGCACGCAGTCGCGTTCATCGCCCGCTACGCCGGACTTCTCGGCGCCCAGGCTTGACGGTTCGCGACTGGCCGCGGCCAGGGGCGCGGAAGGCGGAACAATGACGGTGCGCTTCACGGTGAACGGAAGCGCGTGCGTAGCCGAGTGCCGGGCCGACGAGACCCTGCTCGATCTGCTGCGCGGGCCAATCGGTCTCACCTCCCCGAAACGCGGCTGCACGCCGCACGGCCAATGCGGATCGTGC